>DAOLIO010000229.1:0-4748 GCA_035328505.1 Azonexus sp. | reverse complement strand
CTCGACCTGAACGGCTCGGTCGTCGCTTCCGATGCCTTCTTTCCGTTCCGTGACGGGGTCGATGTGCTGGCCGCCGCCGGCGCCAGGGCCGTTATCCAGCCGGGTGGTTCGATGCGCGACGAGGAAGTCATCGCGGCCGCCGATGAGCATGGTCTGGCCATGGTCTTCACCGGCGCCCGTCACTTCCGTCACTAATTTCGTGCCCTGCCGCGCCGTGACTTTGTCGACTTCGCCTGGCCGTGCTAAAAGCACGGTCTGCGGATCGTCCTACTGGCACTTCTGCCGGGCGTCTTCTCGTCACGGCTTTGCCGGCCACGAAATCGTCTCGGAAAATTAAGGAAATTCAAGTATGAAACTACTGGTAATCGGTTCTGGCGGCCGCGAGCACGCCATGGCCTGGCGTCTGGCCAAGACAGCAGGCATGCAGAAGGTGTTCGTGGCACCTGGCAACGCCGGCACGGCACGCGAGCATGAGCTTGAGAATGTCAACATTACCGATCCGGAAGCGCTGGCTGACTTTGCCGAGCAGAACAAGGTCCACCTCACCGTTGTCGGTCCTGAAGCGCCGCTGGCGGCGGGCGTGGTCAATGTTTTTCGCGCCCGCGGCCTGAAAATCTTCGGCCCCACCAAGGAAGCCGCGCAACTCGAATCCTCCAAGGATTTTGCCAAACGCTTCATGGCCCGACATAACATCCCGACTGCCGGTTTTGAGACTTTTTCCGAGTCGACCGCAGCGCATGCCTATATCGACAAGCAAGGCGCACCGATCGTCATCAAAGCCGATGGCCTGGCCGCTGGCAAGGGGGTTGTTGTCGCCATGACGCTGCAAGAAGCCCATGCCGCCATCGACGACATGCTGTCCGGCAACAAGCTGGGCGACGCCGGCGCCCGCGTGGTGATCGAGGACTTCCTTGATGGCGAGGAAGCCAGCTTTATCGTCATGGTCGACGGCAAGAACGTGCTGGCACTGGCCTCAAGCCAGGATCACAAGCGCATCGGCGATGGCGATACCGGCCCCAATACCGGCGGCATGGGCGCTTACTCGCCCGCTCCGGTCGTCACCCCGGAAGTGCACGCCAAGGCCATGCGTGAAATCATCCTGCCGACGGTACGCGGCATGGCAGCCGATGGCATTCCTTTCACCGGCTTCCTCTACGCCGGCCTGATGATCGGCAAGGATGGCAGCGTCAAGACGCTGGAATTCAATTGCCGCATGGGCGACCCGGAAACACAGCCGATCCTGATGCGTTTGAAATCCGATTTCGTCGATCTGCTCGAGCACGGCATCAATGGGACCTTGGATCAGGTCGAGGCCGAATGGGATCGGCGCATTGCCCTGGGTGTTGTTCTCGCCGCCGCGAACTACCCCGACACACCCAAAAAAGGTGATGTTATCCACGGTTTGCCGACCGCCAACAGTTTTGGTGAGGATGCCCATGTCTTTCACGCCGGTACCGCCAATCAGGACAGCAAGGTCGTGACCGCCGGCGGCCGCGTGCTGTGTGTTACTGCCCTCGGCGAGAATATCAAACTGGCCCAGAAGCGGGCCTATGAAGCCGCCGTCCAGATCAGTTGGGATGGCATGCAGTTCCGCAAGGACATTGGCTTCCGAGCCATCAGCCGCTAAGCAGCCCTGATCATGAAGCGGCGTTTCGGCAGCAGTCTTAAAATTCGGATTGCTGCCGTATCGGTTCTACTTTTCCTGGCTGGCATCAGCCTCATCATCTTCTTCGTCACCCGCATCCTGCATGATGACATGCAGGATGTGCTTTCCAAGCAGCAGTTAACGACCACCAGTTACATTGCGCGCGACATTGATGCCAAGGTCACACTGCGACTGGAAAGCCTCAAGCGCGTTGCATTGAACATGCCGGAAGCCCTGTTCAGCAACCCGGCAGCAATGCAGCAATGGCTGGAAGACCGCAAGGCCATTCATACGCTCTTTCCTATCGGATTGATGGCAATCCCGCCTGATGGCGGACCAACCATTGGTGACGCACCGCGCCTTAAATCTCGGCCAAAATCCTTTACCGACCGCGACTGGTACAACGGAGCCATCAAAACCAGGCAGCCCTTCATCAGCAAGCCGCTGATCGCCCGTGCCACCGGGCAACCGGCACTGGTCATTGCCATTCCGGTGTTTAATCACGAGCAAAAGTTACTCGGCATTCTCGCTGGTGTCACACCGATGAGCACCCCCGGCTTTCTCGACCTGATCCTCGATGCGACGCCCGGAAAAAACGGCAGCTATGCGCTGGTTTCCCCGCAGCACCGCCTTTTCGTGCTGGCGACAGACGTGACCCTGTCGGTTACGCCACTGCCCCTCCACGGACAGGACCCGGTGCTGGACGCCGCCATCAGTGGTCAGCGCGGCATCACCACGCTACGCAATGCCAACCACGCCGATGAACTGGTGGCTATCGCGGACATTCCCAGTACGCAGTGGATTCTGGTTGCCAGACAGGCCACTGGCGACGCCTTTGAACCGGTGACGAACACCCTGAGAAACACCCTGCTGATTACCGCTTTACTGTCGTTACCCAGCATCGTGGTGCTTTTTGCGGTCCTCAGCCATCTGCTCAAGCCGATCAACCTGCTGGCCAGAGAACTGCATGACATGGCAGAAGGCACACGCCCGATGCAACCCGTCGAAACCCACACCGCCGACGAAGTCGCAGATGTCGCACACAGCTTCAACCGCTTGCAGAGCCGCCTGCTGGAACAGGAACAGCGTCTGGAAGCCATGGCGCATCACGACCCGCTCACCGGCCTGCCGAATCGCCGACTGATCGACGAGCAACTTGAAAACGAGCTGCGTCGGATACAGCGGAGCGGTCGGGGGCTGGCACTGCTGTTCCTTGACATTGATGGGTTCAAGCCCGTCAACGACGCCCACGGTCATCAGATTGGCGATCTGGTACTGGCAGAAATTGCCTGGCGCCTGCGTATCGTTATTCGTGATGTTGACACCGTGGCTCGGCTGGGGGGCGACGAGTTCCTGATCTTGCTCAACGACACTGAAAAGCCGCGGGAAGCAGCTGAACGGGTGGCCCAGAAATGTATCGATGCACTCTCCATGCCCATCACCATCAACAATCTGGTGATACAGATCGGCGTCTCGATCGGCATTTCGACCTGCAGCGGACCACAAGCCGAGACAACCACCGTCAAGCAATTGGTCAATCGGGCAGATCAGGCGATGTATCGCGCCAAGGCGGAAGGCCGCAATCGGTACACGCTTCACGCCAGCTCATCCTCTACCACGCATTCATAACCCTGCCCAAATGACGATTAATACCGCGCTCCTCAAATCCTATTTCACGGGCTTGCAAGCCTGCATCGTTGGTGAACTGGAATCTTTCGACGGCCAATCTTTTCGTACCGACAGCTGGGATCGCCCGGAAGGTGGTGGCGGCATTTCACGACTGATCGAAGAAGGCAATTTCTTTGAGCGGGGCGGTGTCAATTTCTCGCATGTAACGGGAAAATCCTTGCCGGCTTCAGCCACTGCAGTTCGTCCGCAACTGGCAGGCCGTGCCTGGGAAGCCATGGGCGTTTCACTGGTCATGCACCCCCGCAACCCGTACTGCCCGACAACGCACATGAATGTTCGCTGTTTCGTGGCGACCAAAGAAGGTGAAGAGGATGTCTGGTGGTTCGGCGGCGGCATGGACATGACCCCTTACTACGGTCAACGCGAAGACGTGGTCCATTTCCACCAGACCTGCAAGGATGCACTGGCCCCATTCGGTAACGCGGTCTATCCAGACTACAAGAAATGGTGCGACGACTACTTCTTCCTGAAGCACCGCAACGAACCGCGCGGCGTCGGCGGCGTATTCTTCGATGACCTGAACGAAGGCGGTTTCGAACGCTGCTTCAATCTGACCCAATCCGTCGGCAATGCGTTCACCCAGGCTTATCTGCCTATCTTGGCCAAACGCCGCGATAGTCCGTATGGCGAACGCGAGCGTGACTTCCAGGCCTACCGACGCGGCCGTTATGTCGAATTCAATCTGGTGTGGGACCGCGGGACACTGTTCGGCCTGCAATCCGGCGGTCGTACCGAGTCAATCCTGATGTCCCTGCCACCCATCGTCAAATGGCGCTACAACTGGCAACCGGAAGCCGGCACGCCAGAAGCCGAACTCTACGAAGTTTTTCTCAAACCACAGGACTGGATTTAAGCAAGAGCCAGGCGCCCGCAATGCCTAGCGGGCATCCAGCAGCGCGCTGGCCCGGTAGTGTTTGTTGGCCTCGTCCGTCCGTTGCAGTTGATCAAATAGCCGCGCCAGCTCAAGGTGTGCTTGCTGCGATGGATCGACGGCCAGGGCAGCCTCAAGATAACTTTGTGCCTTGCCCCACAGGCGTTGGCGCAGGCACATTCTGCCCAGCGCCTCGAGCAGACGGGCATCTTCCGGGTGCTGACGCAACCAGCCCTCGGCCTTGGCGATCCGGGCCGTCTGCTCGCTGCCGGTCAGCCGCCCATAGATCACCAGTAGTTCGGGTTGCCACTCCTTGTTCTCCACCGAATCAAGCACCGACTCGATCAGTTTCTGCGCCTCAAGTTCGCCCCCTTGGTTCACCAGTGCCCGTGCTGCTGCGAGAACGACGCGACGGCCAAGCTCTTCCTCCGGAACCGTACGCAGATACGCCGTCAGTTTTCCCTGATCGGCGACACGCTTGGCGATATTGCCCAGATGTGCCTGCGTACGAACTTCGCGCACCACTTCAGGTGGCAACGCATC
>DAOLIO010000228.1:0-4765 GCA_035328505.1 Azonexus sp. | reverse complement strand
CTGGATGGCATCCGCCCCATGGCGCAGAAGCTCCCCGCGGCCATGTTCGTGGTGGACCTCAAGCGCGAACACAATGCCGTCGCCGAAGCGCGCCGGCTGGCGGCCCGGCTGCGCTACTACGGTTTTGACCCGGAGAGCGCGGATGGCGACTGGCAGGGTCACTTTCCGGCGGATGCTGAGCAAGCACTCACTCGCGACGACGGCGGCGTAGCACCGCATCTGGGTCTGTTTGGCGCTTTCCTTGACATGCTGGCGCCAGCGACTGATGCGCTGAACCAGTTGACCGCTCGTCACCTCGATTTTCAGTATCGCCGGGTGCTCGGTTTCGAGCCCTTGCCGGCCGAGCCCGAGCATGCCCACCTGACGCTGGCGCTGAAAAAGGGGGCGGCCCCCTTCGCCATCACGCCGGCCCATCGGTTCACGGCCGGCAAGGGCGCCGATGGCGTCGAACGCATCTATGTTCCGCTGCATGACACGCTGATCGGGCAGGGCAGGATCGCCGCGCTGCACAGTGTTTATCGCGATGCCAGTGGCGTGCGTTTCGCCCCGGTGGCCAATTCGGCCGACGGCCTCGGCACGCCGCTCGATCCGGCCAAGCCGCACTGGTCGGCTTTCGGTCATGCCGGGCTGGCCGCGGCACCGCTCGGTTTCGCGCTGGCGTCATCGCTGCTTCGGCTGCGCGAAGGCCGGCGCGACGTTTCGGCCCAGCTTGATGTCGCCTTTGCCGACAGCCTCGGGCTGAGCGGGCAGGGTATCGCCGACGCGCTGCAGGCTTTTGTCAGCGGCGAAAAAGGCTGGCTTGGGCCGTATCCGCTGACCGGCACGCTGGCTGGCGGGCAGTTGAAACTGGGCTTCACGGTGGCCGATGGCGAGCCGGCGGTCGTTGATTACGATGCCACGCTGCACGGCGCGGCCTTCGCGACCGCCTTGCCGGTACTTCAATTACTGCTCCGCCCGGAATCAGCCGCCACCTACGCAGACTTGTCAAAGCTGCGCCTCGACAAGGCGAGACTGACGGTCACGGTCGACGGCATAAAAGCGCTGAATCTCGAAAACGACTTTGGTACGCTTAACCCGAAAAAGGCCTTCCAGCCCTTCGGTCCGCAGCCGGTCAAAGGGTCGCGTTTCATGATTGGCTGTGACGAGGCGCTGAGCAAGTCGCTGACCGACCTGACGATACGCCTGCGCTGGCAGGGTGCGCCCGACAATCTGGCCGCCTGGTACGCCGACTACAAGCACGTCGCGACGGTCAGCAACGGCATCGCCGCCCGACTGGTCTATGCTGACCGCAGCGGCAACGAAACCTCGCGCGAGCTGAACCTGATGAACCGGGTCGATGGCGTCACCGCGCTTAGCCCGAACGCGCCGCTGGCCTCGTCCTTCCCGCCGGTGACCGAGCAGGGCTTTGTCTATTCGATGGTCACCGGCGGTGGTCTGGTCAGTCGCGTGCTGGGCAAGCATTTCATGAAGGCACGGCCGATCTATCTGCAGGAAAAAGTGCCGCCCCCACCCGTGCGCAGCGGCTTCGTGACCGTCGCGCTGGTCGAGGATTTTCTGCACGCCGACTACCGCCGCGAGACGCTGGAGGAAGCACGCAAGACCAGCCCCAAGGTGCTGAACGAACCCTACACGCCGGTCGTGCAGGAGGTGGCGCTGGCCTACGCCGCCCAGTCGCCGGTGGCTGATCTGACGCGTGACGATCAGGACAGCTTCGCCGCGTCGCTCGACTTGCAGTTCTTCCACATCGGCGCCTTTGGCCAGCGGCGTGAACATCCCTTCCTGCGGCGCGATCTGGCCTGGGTTAGCGGCAAGAAAATCAGCCTGCTACCGGCCTATCCCGACGAAGGCGAGTTCATCGTCGGCGTTGATGGCGTCGGAGCGGGCGACAGCATTCATTTACTGCTGCAGGTCGCCGAAGGCAGCGCCGATCCGGAACTGCTGGCGCAGCCGGTCAAGTGGTCGGTGCTCTGCGACAACCACTGGCGCCCGGCGGCGCCTGAGGAAATCGCCCTCGACACCAGCCGCGGCCTGCGTGCCAGCGGCATCGTCGGTCTGGTGTTGTCACGCGAGACGACCACCGACAACAGCTGGTTGCCGGCCGGGCAGGTCTGGCTCAAGGCGGCGGTGAACAAGGACAGCGCGGCAGCCTGCAAGTTGATCGGCACCGAAGCGAATGCGATCGAAGTCGTGCGCGACTGGTCCGCAGCCATTGAACCCGCCGTTGAAACGCTGGCCCCCGGCAGCATTGCCAAGCTGCTGTCGCCGCCTGCCGGGCTCAAAAAGCTGATGCAGCCCTACGCCAGCTTTGGCGGCCGGGCCGGCGAAAGCGCCGCCATGCTCAATCGCCGCGCCGCCGAGCGGCTGCGCCATCGACAGCGCTGCATCACGCCGTGGGATTACGAGCGCCTGCTGCTCGAAAACTTCCCGGCCGTGCATCGCGTCAAGTGCATTCCGCACGCCAGCGAAACCTCGTGGATGGCGCCCGGCCATCTGCTGATCGTCGCCATTCCCGACCTGCGCAACCGCAATCTGCCGGATCTGCTGCAACCCAAGGTTGATCTCGATACCCTGACACAAATGACTGAACTGGCCCAGAGCCATGCCTCGCCACAGGTCACGGTGCGCGTCCGCAACCCGGCGTATCAGCCCATTCGTCTCGATTTCAAGGTGCGATTCCGGGCCGGCTATCCATTCGATTACACCCGCCAGCAACTGCACGACGCCATCGTTCAGGCGCTCTCGCCGTGGGCCTTTGCGGCCGGTCGGCAGCTTGATTTCGGCGGTCGCATTTACCGTTCGGTGCTGCTCGATTTCATCGAGGAACTGCCCTACGTCGATTTCGTCACCGACTTCCGCTGCGGGCTGGCCGGCCCCGGCGACCTGTTGCTCAACGATGTCGCCGAGATCGTCGCCGAACGGCCCGACACCATCCTTGTTTCGGCAGCCCGGCATGTGATTGCCGAAGCCACCGACTGACGCGAGACACGCCATGCTGCGCCAAGCCAAAATCTCGCCCCTGCCCCCCGCCGACCCGGCGCTCGACCAGCGCCTGCTGTCCGGCATTGGCCTCGACGGCGTGCGCCGACTGTCCCGCCGCCAATGGACCGACCACAACACGCACGACCCCGGCATCACGACGCTGGAACTGCTGGCCTACGCGCTGACCGATCTTGCCTACCGAGCCCGTTTCCCGATCGAAGACCTGCTCGCCACGCCGGAAAACAACGCGGCCGAGATGGCCAGGCTGTTCGACAGCGCGGGCAGCATCCTGCCCTGCATGCCGGTTACCGAGGCCGACTACCGCAAGCTGCTGATTGATTTGCCCGGCGTCAAGAACGCCTGGCTGCAGCCGGTGCCGACGACGCTGTACGCCGACCCGGCCGAAGGCACATTGGGCGCCAAGCCAACCGGCAGCAAGACCGAGCGTCCGATAGCCGTGCGCGGCCGCTATCGTGTGCTGCTCGATTACATGGATGACAAGGACACCGCCGAACTGCGCCACGATGTCGACCGCGCCGTGCAGGCGACACTGTCGGCCAATCGCGGGCTATGCACCGATTTCGTTGGCATCGACCGGGTCGGGCAACAGCTGTTCAGCCTCTGTGCCGAAATCGATTTGAAGCCGGATGCCGATGCCGATCGTGTTGCGGCCGACATTGCCTTCGCCGTCGACCGCTTCCTGGCGCCGCCAGTGCTCAACTACACGCTGGACGAAATGCGTGCCCGCCGCCGGGCCGATGGTTCGCTGTGGAGCATTCCCGAGATTTTCGAGGGGCCGAAACTGGTCAACGGTTTCATCGACGACGAAGAGCTGGCCGCCGCCGGCCTGCGCAGCGAAGTCCGCTTGTCCGACGTGATCAGCGTGATCATGGGCATTCCCGGCGTGGTGGCCATTCGCGACATCCTGCTCAACGAACTCGACAGTGCCGGCAAGGCCATCGAGCCTGCCGACAAGTGGCGCATTCCGGTGCCGACCGGGCTTCAGCCGCGGCTGTCGGCAAGCCGTGGCCGCATTGTCTTTTACAAGAAAAACCTGCCCATCCCACCAGATGCCGCGCAGGTCGCCACCTTGCTCGGCGATTTGCGGCGGATCGAACGGCTCAAGCTGGAAGATGGTTTGCGCGAAGACCTGCCGATTCCGCTCGGCCGCTACCGCAACCCGGAAAGCTACCGCTCCTTCCAGTCGCACTTCCCGGCCATCTACGGCGTTTCAGACCTTGGTCTGCCACCCGGCGCGTCGCCGCAGCGGGCGGCGCAGGCGTTGCAGTTCAAGGCCTGGCTGCTGTTTTTCGACCAGATGATGGCCAACTACCAGTCGCAACTGGCCCATGTCCGTGACCTGTTCTCGACCCAGCCCGATCTGGCGCAAAGCTATTTCAGCCAGCTGGTCGACAGCTTCCCGGACTGGGAAAAGGTCTATGGGGACGGCTTCGATGCCAGCGAGCTGAGCCAGGTCGTTGAGCCGGACGGCAGCGGGCTGCTTCGCCGCAACCGCTTCCTGGACCACCTGCTGGCCCGTTACGCCGAAGATTTTCACGAGTACTCGGCGGTCATGCAGGCCCGCTTCGGCATGGGGCCAGCCCAGGCGGCGAGCGCCAAATGCGTTTTCCTGGATGAATATCCGGCGATCGGTGGCGAACGTGGGCAAGCCTACAACGCCGCCTTGAAGGGCGCTGACGATCTGTGGAACAGCGGCAATGTATCGGGCTTCGAGCACCGTGTTGCCCGTCTGCTCGACATCAGCAACTGGCGGCGCCGCAACCTC
>DAOLIO010000227.1:0-4767 GCA_035328505.1 Azonexus sp. | reverse complement strand
AAAATCATGGTTGCCACGGTCAACCGGAAAAAAGCGGGAAAACTGAAAAATGTTTTCCCGCTTTTTTCCGTGTATCACTCGCTGGCCTGAATGCAAATCACGGGAAGCTTGCTCAGATGCAGGATTTTCCGGGTTACCGAGCCGAGGGCCAACGCAGCCAGACCGCCGAGGCCTCGGGTGCCCATGACGATGGTGTCGCAACCGATCTCATCGGCCAAGGTGACGATGGTTGGGGCAGGATCGCCGAATTTGACCGTGGTATCACACTTGATGCCCGCCTGGGCAAATGCATCCATCACCGGCTTCATGGCCAATGTGCCGCGCGATAACAGTTGTGCCTCGATCACTTCCTGCTCGAGTCCATGGGTTTGCCATTGAAGAGGTTCCGGTTCGATATTGACCACGTGAATGTCGATCGGACCATGGGTCTTAACAAATTCAATCAGATACATCGCGGCGGCAAACGCGTGTTTGGAGCCGTCCACCGGTAACAGTACGGAACGCATGTCAACCTCCATTGCTGAGATCAGGCGGCGCGTTTCGCACCCGCCCTGAATTCAGCTTAGAACCTGAGGCGAGGGTTGGGTAGCGCTAACGGGTGCCTGGACGTATTGATCAATCCGCTCGCCGCATTCAGCATGACGAACAGGCGCATGCCGGCAGTGCTGGCGATCCATGCGTTTCGGGATCAGCCGGGTTCGGAGCTGGCCAGTTCAGCCCGATTCTTGCCGTTGGCCTTGGCACGGTAGAGGGCGTGATCGGCCTGCGAGATGATCTTGATCAGCGTGTCACCGTGTTGAGGATAAATGGCCAATCCGGCACTGGCCGACACGATGGTATGAACGCCCGGATAGGGTTTGGCGAGGACGTCGACAATGCGCAGGGCAGTTTCGACGACCAGTGCGGACTCCGCGTCGCAAAGGAGTATCAGAAATTCATCGCCACCGATTCGCGACGCGACATCGGAGCTGCGAATGGCATTCGTTAACCGCTCCGCCGCAATTTTCAATACCTCGTCCCCAACCTGGTGACCTTGTTGATCGTTGACCTGCTTGAAGCCATCCAGATCAATGGCGATCACCGCAAAATGGCTGTTGTGGCGCTTGGCCAATGCCAGTTGTTGTACGGCGAATTGATCAAAGAATCGGCGGTTTGCCAGACCGGTCAATGAATCATGCTGGGCCAGGAATTTGACTTCCTCGATTGAATTGGCCGCTTTGACAATGGCTTCACCCACGGCATCGGCCTCCTTGAGCAAAATGGCCGGTAATTCGATGGGTGTCCCGTCCCCCAGTTTGGCCGCCGCCTTGTTCAAGCCGCGGACCGATGAAAGGATCCGCGCGGCGAGCCACAGGGCAACGGTGACTCCGAGCGCAATCGCCAACGCCGTGGCAACAATGACCGCAGCGATCGTTGAGGAAATATCGTCGTGCAAACGAGTGTCGGGTGCCCCGATCGCAACGGTCCACTGCCAGATGTCAGACTTCGAGAATGAAACATTCACCGGAATGCCTTCTTTCGTTACGGCCTTCAGCTTTCCTTCCCGACGGTGCTGGATGGCATCAAAAAGCTCCGGTACGGGTTTTTGTCCGATATATCGTGCTGCATCGCGCGAACGACCAACGATCGTGCCATTTTGATCAAGTACGGCAATCAGCCATCCGTCGGCGAACGTCTGTTTGGCAAGAATTTCGTTGATTCTGCTGGGTGCGAGGCCGATATTCAGACTGTATTTGACCTCATCGCCAACGACCACCGGGACCCCCATGGCAAGGATGTACTGCCCGGTCACTGGTCCCACAAAGAGACTGGTCAGGACAGTTTTTCTGGTTGAAAAAACGGCTTCCAGTTCAGGTGGCGTCCCGGCTTTGGGGAGGGCGGAACCGTAGGGGCGGAGCGTGTTCAATACCTGAGTGCCATTGGGATCAGTCAGGATGAAGTTGTAAACAATGCTGGGCGCCAGGGCGTCTCGTGCTTGTTGATGGAAGCTCTTGAAATTGCCGACCATCAGATTCTGTGAGGTCGCGAGAATTTTAAGCGCAGACTCGATAGAGGCGAGTTCGCGGTCAAGGTCTGCAACGACTTTTCGCGCCATCAGACGGGTAGTCTGATCCAGTTGCTCCTGGCCCATCTGATACTGCTTGTAAATCAGGCCGGCAATAATCACCAGCGCCGGAACGATGCAGGCGGCAACCACCATCAACAGACTTGTACGAAGTGAGTAACGCTTGCGAAATGTCATCTCAAACCAAATGGTGAACGACAGGGGATAAGCCTGAAGATTATCCGTAAGTCTTCGTACCGTCCCAAGAAACTGTTCGACGTGCCGTCGATTGATGGATGAGTGTTGTATTGCCAGACTCGTCGAAATGTCTGGAATATCAGGGTTTGTCGTGTTTCAGACAATTCTGGTTGAACAAATATCTTTATAAAACAATGAATTAAAGGTGGCACCCGTCTTGCTAATTGCTATCCAGACCTCTGGAGAACAGCATGAAAGCCAGCGAAATCCAGGCCTTGCTCGATGAGCCGGCCTGTACCCATAACAAGAAGGAAAAGTCCGGTTGCGCCAAGCCGAAGCCAGGCGCCACGGCCGGTGGCTGTTCCTTCGATGGCGCCCAGATTGCATTGCTGCCGATTGCCGACGTTGCCCATATCGTGCATGGTCCGATTGCCTGTGCCGGGTCGTCCTGGGATAACCGCGGTACACGCTCGTCGGGCGTCACGCTTTACCGGATAGGGATGACGACCGATCTGTCGGAAACCGATGTGGTCATGGGGCGCGGCGAGAAACGCCTCTTTCATGCCATCAAGCAGGCCATCGACAGCTATGCGCCCGCTGCCGTCTTCATTTACAACACCTGTGTCACGGCGTTGATCGGTGATGACGTTGGTGCCGTGTGCAAGGCGGCCACGGCACGCTGGGGTACGCCGGTGGTGCCAGTTGATGCGGCAGGCTTCTATGGCACCAAGAATCTGGGTAATCGGCTGGCCGGCGAAGCGATGTTCAATCACGTCATTGGTACCGCCGAGCCAGCGCCGGTGACGCCGCGGGCGGACGGCTTGCCCACCTACGATGTCAACCTGATTGGCGAATACAACATTGCCGGTGAGTTCTGGCATGTCGCGCCCCTGTTCGACGAACTCGGGTTGCGCATTCTTTGTACGCTCTCCGGTGATTCACGGTTCCATGAAGTTCAGACCATGCACCGGGCCAAGGTCAACATGGTGGTCTGCGCCAAGGCGCTACTCAACGTGGCCCGCAAGATGGAAGACAACTTCGGCATTCCGTATTTTGAAGGCAGCTTTTACGGGGTGGCGGATGTTTCGAACGCGCTGCGCGATTTTGCCCGTCTGATCGGTGATCCGGATCTGACGGCGCGTACCGAGGCAGTGATCGCCCGCGAGGAAGCCAAGTCGCACGCTGCCCTCGAACCCTGGCGTGATCGCCTGCGGGGCAAGCGTGTGCTGCTTTACACCGGGGGTGTCAAGTCGTGGTCCATCGTGTCTGCCTTGCAGGATCTGGGCATGAAAGTCGTCGCCACCGGTACCAAAAAATCGACTGAAGAAGACAAGGCGCGTATCCGCGAACTGATGGGTGACGACACCAAGATGATTGATGACGGTAGCCCGAAAGCCTTGCTCTCGACCTATCACGAGTACAAGGCCGACATCCTGATTGCCGGCGGTCGCAATCTCTACACGGCACTGAAGGCGCGGATTCCCTTCCTCGATATCAATCAGGAGCGCGAATTCGGCTACGCCGGCTACGACGGGATGGTCGAACTGGCTCGCCAGCTGGCCCTGTCAATGGAAAGCCCGGTCTGGGCCGCCGTGCGCAAACCGGCGCCGTGGGCGAAACAGAGCGGTCCCGGCACCGTGCTGGCTGCTTGAGGAGCGATCATGGCTGAAATCGTCCATTCCAAGAAAGCGCTGGCGGTCAATCCGCTCAAGGTGAGTCAGCCGATTGGGGCATCTCTCGCCTTTCTCGGACTGAATCGTTGCCTGCCGCTGATGCATGGGTCGCAGGGCTGCACGGCCTTCGGCAAGGTTTTTTTTGTGCGCCATTTTCGCGAGCCGATCCCGTTGCAAACGACGGCCATGGATCAGGTGTCGAGCATCATGGGCGCCGACGACAACGTGATTGAGGCGCTTTGTACGTTGTCCGACAAGAGCAAGCCGGACATTATCGGCTTGGTGACGACCGGTCTGTCGGAGACGCAGGGAACGGACATCCGGCGCTCGGTTCGCGACTTCCGTGTCGCCCATCCCGAATTCGCCCACGTTGCCGTGGTGCCGGTCAATACGCCGGACTACGTGGGCTGTCTGGAAAGTGGTTACGCCCTGGCCATCGAGTCACTGATCGATACGCTGGTGCCGGAAAGCAGTTGCGTCGGCAGGCGGCCGAAGCAGGTCAATGTGCTTGCCTCCGCGATGTTGACGCCCGGTGACATCGAGGCGATCAAGGAATGGATCGAAGCCTTTGGCCTGCGCCCCATCGTCGTGCCGGATATCGGTGATTCGCTCGACGGTCATCTGGTCGAAGCTGAGACGTCGTCGCTGACGATCGGCGGCACGCCGCGCTCGGAAATCGACATCATGGGTGAGTCGGCCGCAACGCTGGTCGTTGGCCCGTCACTGCTCAAGGCCGCCGACCTGCTCAAAGGGCGTACGGGTGTGCCGGACTTTCGCTTTGTTGGCCTGATGGGGCTGGATGACTGTGATGCATTTACCCAGGCTCTGGCTGAAATCTCCGGAAAACCCGTG
>DAOLIO010000226.1:0-4805 GCA_035328505.1 Azonexus sp. | reverse complement strand
TGCAACGCACGACGCGCGCCATGTCGCTGACCGAAGCGGGCCGAGTGCTTTACGAACGAGCGGCGCAAGGCGTCGCACTCCTCGATGAAAGCGCCCGTCTTGCCGCCGGGCTGCTTGAAGCGCCACGTGGCACCTTACGGGTGACGGCCTCGGTTACCTTTGGCAAGCTGTGCCTGGCGCCCCTGCTGCCGGAATTCCTTGCCCGCTACCCGGATATCGAATTGCAATTGACCCTCCTCGACCGCTTTGTCGATCTGGTCGATGAAGGCTACGACGTCGCCCTGCGCCTGACCCGCACGCCGCCCGACCAGGTGGTGGCCAAGGCGCTGATGCCGGTGCGCTACCGATTATGTTCCACGGTCAACGCGATAAATGGCCGGAAAATCGAAACCCCCGCCGATCTCGCCGGCCACAACTGCCTGCATTACGGGCTGCGTGAATTCGGCAACGAATGGCGTTTCCAGCGCGACGACGACGAGGTACGGGTACGTGTCACCAGCAACGTGGTGGTCAACAACAGCGAGGTCGTCCGCGATCTGCTGCTGGCGGACATGGGCATCGGGCTGGTCTGGAACTACGCCGTCGACCGCGAAATCGCCGAAGGGCGGCTGATTCCGCTATTACCCGACTGGACGCCGGTCGGCCCCTTCGGGCAGACCGCCTACGCCCTATGGCTACCGCAAACGCACCTGCCGCCAAAGATTCGCGTGTTTGTCGATTTCCTCGCCGACCGCTTGCGCGAAATGCCAGCCTAAGCCCTTCGAATGAACCACTTGCGTGTTTCTTCCGCCAGGCCGAGGAAAAGTGCAAATGGCAAGGCGTAAAGAAATACCGACATTCCCAGCGGCGCTGTACCGAACAGGCGGTTGCCCCACGGTGTATAGAGAATCAGCGTGATCAAGCCCGCTTCGCAGGCCAGTCCGGCGAGTAGCCAGCGGTTTTCGACGAGCGGGAAATGCCAGGCCGGCAACCGGGGATGGCGACAGAGAAAGAGATTGACCATCTGTTCCATGACGATCGCCATCAGGCAAGCCGAGGTGGCCTGAAGATAGCGCGGATCGCTCAGTGCCAGGGTTTCGCCGTATTGACAGCCAACGCCATGCAACACAAAAAAGAAGGTGGCCATGGCGCCCAGCGCTTCCAGCGGACCGAGGAACAGGTAGGCACGCGCCAGCAATTTTCCTGATAGCAGGCGCTCGTCACGTGGACGAGGCGGACGATGCATGATGTCGGGAGACGGCTTTTCAGCCCCCAGCGCCAGGGCCGGCAGCACGTTGGTGCCAAGGTCAACCGCGAGAATCTGGATCACGGTAAGGGGCAACGGTATCCGGAAAAGCACGAAGGCCAGATAGGGCACGATTTCAGGAATGTTCGAGGTGAGGATGTAGGTGATGAACTTGCGAATGTTTTCATAGACTGCCCGCCCCTCCTCAATGGCATTGACGATGGTGCCGAAATGGTCGTCGAGCAGCACGATATCCGCCGCTTCGCGCGCCACATCCGTACCGGAAAGGCCCATGGCGATGCCAATGTCGGCCACGCGCAGCGCCGGCGCATCGTTCACACCGTCGCCGGTGACGGCAACAATTTCGCCTTTGCGCTGCAAGGCCTGAACGATGGTCATTTTCTGCTCGGCGGTAACGCGGGCAAAAATCACTTCGGGCGCATCGAGGGCAATTTGCAGGCTGGCATCGCTCATCTGGCGGACTTGGTCGCCAGTCAGCACCCGCGGTGTCGTGCTGCGGATCAGGTCGACCTCACGGCCCAGTGCCAGGGCGGTGCGCGGATGATCGCCAGTTACCATGATGACGCGCAGACCAGCGCTATGGCAGCGCCCAACCGCCTCGTGCACATCCGGTCGGGGCGGATCTTCCAGACCGATCAGCCCGCACAAGGCCATGTTCTCTTCACGTGGCGCCTCACCGGCAAGCAGTGGCTTCCACGCGCAGGCGATCACGCGCAGGCCGCGGCTGGCGAGATCTTCATGCGCCACACGAAAATTCTCGCGTGCTTCGTCATCCAGTGGCTTCGCGGTATCGGCGTCCAGCCAGGTCGTGCATAACGGCAGCAGGTTTTCCGGCGCTCCCTTGCAGAGCAGCACACCGCTGCCGTCTGCCTCGGTGCTATAAACCGACATGCGCCGCCGCTCGGCATCAAAGGCAATTTCACCGGCAAATTTCCAGTCGGCCGGGATCTCGCCCGCAAACTGCCACAGGGCGATTTCCATCGGGTCACCATTTGGCTGGCCATCGGTGAATTTCAGGCTTTGGCAGAAACGGGCGACAGCGCGCAGATGTCCGTCACGCGCTGCCGGCCAGCGTTCGGCTGCGAGGTGGTGTCGGCCACCGGCGAACCATTCGCGCACGGCCATGCGGTTCTGGGTCAGGGTTCCGGTCTTGTCAGTCAGGATCACCGTCGCGCAGCCCATTGTCTCAACCGCCGGCAAATGGCGGACAAGCGCGTTGCGCCGCGCCATGCGCTGGGTGGCCATGGCCAGCGACAGGGTAACTTCCGGTTGCAGCCCCTCCGGCACATTGGCCACAATGATGCCGATGGCGAACATCAGGTTCGCCCAGAATCCAAGGCCGACGACCTGCCCCAGCAAAAAGAATGTTCCGCCCAGTCCAAATGCCAGCATCGCTACCAGCCTGGACACACGGCGAATTTCACCTTGCAACGGTGATTCCATATCACCGGTGGATTGCGTCAGATGGGCGATTCGACCGAATTCGGTGCGCATTCCTGTGGCGAAAACGACGGCACTGCCCTCGCCGGACACGATCAGCGTACCCGCCAGCAGCAGGCAGTGGGCCTCCAATGGATCGAACGCATGGGCTTTTTCGGCGACCTCACTGCGGCCTTTCGGATAGGTTTCCCCGGTCAGTGTCGACAGATTGACACGCAGCCCCCAACTTTCAACCAATCGACAATCGGCCGGCACCTTGGCGCCTTCAATCAATAACAGGATATCGCCGGGCACCAGGTGCTCGGCTGGAATATCCATCTCGCGCCCATCGCGCCGCACCTTGACGCGTTGCGGCAGCAGCTTTTCCAGTGCTGCCAGCGCCTGCTCGGCGCGATAGGTCTGCCAGAACGAAAAGCCGCCATTGACCAGAATGACGCCCAGAATGGCCAGCCCCAGCTCGAGCATCCCCTCGCCCGGCTGCAGGTAGGCCGCCGAGAACGCCAAAATGGCGGCGACCCAGAGAATTAACGCGAAAAAGTGGGTAAATTCACCCAGCAAATTCAGCCACCAAGACTTGCGCGCCACGGCCTCAACACGATTGAGCCCGAATTCGCCAAGCCGGCGCACCGCCTCCTTCATGCTCAGACCATCGTGGGCGCTGTTCAGAGCAGCCAACGCTTCGGCCGGCGATTGCCGGGCGATCTGCATGCCGGAATGCTCCATGGATAGGCTTGAATCTATTGCTTCGATGTTCTAGTCATAGCATGCAGACGGCATTCCGACCAGCACGGGCCAAATGCATTGTTCCCTGGACAGGCGCATTCCCACGGTCAACCGGAAAATAAGGCTTGAATTCAAATTGTTTGGGCATGAAAAAGCGCCGACCAAGCGGCGCTTTTGGAGGCCCTGCATCACGCGTACATCCGGTGGAGTACTCGCCTTAGCGGCCGATCAATTCACCTTCAACGTACCACCACGACCCAGTCCACCCTTGACGTCCTGCGCCTTGTAGTTTCGCAGCGAGATGACCATGCTGTTGTAGGCATCCATAAAGGCTGCAACGGTCGCCTTGCCTTCCGGCGTTTGCGAGAACCCGCTCAGGCCGCCCGCTGCACCGCCGCCAAAGGCGCCCAGCGCGGCCCCGAAGTTGGTCGCCGTCGAATTACCTTCGGAAATGGCAATCTGCACCGACGAGCGAATGTCAAACAGCGACAGAGTTACTACCGAAACCCTGCTTTCCATACCGGCCCCAATCAGCTGACCGCCACGACCGCCGAGCAACGCACCACCGACAGCACCGGCCAGACGACCGGTTGGTGACTCATCGATCACAATTGAGGGATCCATAAAATAGTCAGCCGCTACACGCTGGCCCTTCTGCTGTTTGGAACCCGCCCGGAATTCGCCCGAATTGCGCTGCTTGTCCGTGATCCCGGTCAGCTTGCTCTCCAGGCGATTGTTGCCGATGGAGGTAATGATGAAACAGTTTGACTGCTGGACCGCCAGGCGAATCAACGGTTCGATGGTCGTGATCTTGGTTGCCCGGCCAAAGCTGGCGTACCACTCCTTGCCGCGACCGTCATCGACGGCCAGGGTGCCGAGCGGCGCCGGGCAACGTTCCAAGGTGGGATTGGCGCCTACGCTGGTCCCGCCCGCAGCACCACCCGTCGCCGCCGTTGGTGCATTGCCGGACTGAATAACGCCACCACAGCCGGCCAACATCAAGGCCGCGGCCGCACTTAGACAAAGAGGAAAATTCTTGGTATTCATGTCGATCAACTTTCTGTAGGGGTCACTAAATCGGTTCAACGAGATCGTTTCAATAATCGTCACGGTAGTACCAGCCGCCATTGCCCCAGTACCATCGGTAGGTATAACGGCTTTGCCAGTAGTCGTTCCAATACACGCGCTGCGAATCGACCCAGCGGCGATAGGCCACTTCATTTTTCTTGGCCGCACTGGCCTGACTGAGCAGTTTTTTGGCTTCCTTGTCACCACGACCGGCTGCTATCGATAGCCATTTCTCGGCCTCGGCCGGGTCGGAGCCCATTTCTTCCAAACCCATCAGATAGAGCTTGCCAACAGCCGTTTGCGCCTTGCGATCGCCACGCTCGGCAGC
>DAOLIO010000225.1:0-4832 GCA_035328505.1 Azonexus sp. | reverse complement strand
GCAGCTTGCGGGCCAGTTGGCCGACAAATTCCTGCAGGGCGCCGAACGGGCAGAGCCAGCCGCAGAAGGTGCCACGGCCCCAGACGACGAAGGTGATCAGCGTGAAAGCGATGAGCAGCAGCGAAATCGGGTCGTACAGGAAGCTGGACAGACCCTGGCCGGATTTCAGCGACTTGAGCGCGCCGGTGACCTGAACGATGGAGAGTTGGCCCTGCACGGTCCAGCCGATGTAGATCAGCGTAAAGGCGAGAAAGCCGAGGCGGAACACTTTCAGCCGGCTGGCATCAATCGACATCCAGCGCGGACGGGCGAGCACGATGCTGAGCAGGATCAGGGCGGTACTCAGGATACTGAGATCGACCCAGCGCTGTTGCCAGGCCAGCACCCATTCCGGCAGCGGTTTTGGCGGATAGGTGAACAGGCGCTCGGGCGGGGCGTATTGCAGGGTCACGGTTTTGTGTGTGAGGACGGGCAGGATCATGCCCTTGGCGCGGGTGATGCTCAGGGTCAGGTCGAGCGGGCGGCCGGGGTCAAGGCCGGCTTCGGCATAGACGCCGAAGAGCCGGGAGGTATTGAGTTCCGGCAGTCCGACGCTGACCTTGGGTTCGAAGCCCTGGTCGCGGAGTTCGAGAAACAGACCGTCCTGCGCCATGCTCAGGCGCGAGGATTGGCCACCCGGCACGAAGCTGTCGTCGACGATGGGGTAGCGCCCGGACGAGGCGATCCACCACAGATGCCGGTTCTCGAAATTGCGGGTCATGGCCTCCTTGTATTGGGCGTCGCCAAGAATGGCGCGGCCGATGCTCGGCGCGTTGAGGTAAGCAATGTAGATGTCGGTGAAAACGCCATCGGGCTGGGCCAGGCCCTCTTCATCGACGCCGGCGCCATCGGTGCCGACAAAGAGCTTTTCGACATCGGCATTGGTCAGGTGCAAGTGGCCGACCATGCCGTTCTTGAGCATGTCGGCGAAAGCGACCGGGTCGTCAACATCCGTCCGCACCTGCGCCGACGGGCCGCGTTTACTGCGGTCGGCAAAGCCGAGCTTGGCGCGGGCGACTTCAAGGGCGGCGCCGAGCACGCTCTGATTGACGATGCGTACCGAGGCGGTCGCTTTGGCGACGCCATCCAGCGTCGTCTGGTCACTGCGCTTATCGGCCGGCCCGGTATGGTTGCGGTCGGCGTTCAAGGCAATGAGAAATTGTTGCTTGAGGTTGCGGCCGGCGTACTGCGTGACAAACTCGCGCAAGGGCGATTCACCCAGGCCGCTCAGAAAAACCGGCTCGTGCTGGCGGAGCAGTTCGACATTCATGAAATTTCCCTTGCGGTCGATGGAGACCAGGAAATTCATCGGTGTGCCTTCAAAGCCGGGCACGGGGGCAAGGTCGACGGATTCAAAAACGTAGCCAACCGGCCCGCCTTCCGGCTCCAGTTCGCTGGTCAGCGGCCAGGCGGGAATCTGCGTGAGCTTGTCCTGCACGTGCAGCGGCGGCTCGAAGCGACGTTCGATGTCGGCCTTGCTCAGGTCGCCGGCGTGGGCAACCGGGAGCATGCTGGCGCTGGCGAGCAGACAGGCCGCAGTGACGCGGCAAAAGAACAGGGCGGCTTTGCTGCGCAAATGCCTTGCAACGGGAAATGGATTTTCCATTGCGGTCTCCGAGTATGCGCGGGCATGGTCGGATATGTTTTTTTATACGGCTCATGGTACACAAAATTTGCCGGTCTGCGCGGCGCAAATGCCGATCTCCGCGGCGCTGCTCGGCTAGCCCATGTCCCTCGCGTATAATTTCGATTTTGGCCGTTTTTTCCGGTCGACCGCGACATTCAGGAATAACCATGCTCGACATCCAACAACTTCGCTCCAATCTCGACACCGTCGCCGAAGGCCTGGCCAAGCGCGGCAAGCCGATCGATTTCACCGAATTCAAGACGCTGGAAGCCGAGCGCAAGACGCTGCAGACTCGCACGCAGGAACTTCAGGCGCAGCGCAATTCGCTATCGAAGCAGATCGGCATGCTGAAGGGGCAGGGCAAGGATGCTTCTGAAGTCATGGCCCAGGTGGGCGCCCTGGGTGACGAGCTGAAGGCTTCGGAAGCGCGTCTTGGCGAGTTGCTGGAGCAGTTCAATGCCATCCTCGCGGCGCTGCCGAATATCCCCGATGATTCCGTGCCGATTGGCAGCGATGAAACCGGCAACGTTGAAATAAAGCGCTGGGGTACGCCGCGCAGCTTCGATTTTCCGGTCAAGGATCACACCGATGTTGGCGAACAACTTGGCCAGCTCGATTTCACCACCGCCGCCAAGATCGCCGGCTCGCGCTTCTCGCTGCTCAAGGGCGGCCTGGCCCGCCTGCACCGCGCCCTTGCCCAGTTCATGCTCGACACGCACACGACCGACCACGGCTACACCGAGCTCTACGCGCCTTACCTGGTCAATGCCGCCAGCCTGTATGGCACCGGTCAGTTGCCGAAATTCGAGGAAGACCTGTTCAAGGTGCTGCGTGGCGATCAGGACCCGCTCTATCTGATCCCGACCGCCGAAGTGCCGGTGACCAACATCGTGCGCGACGAAATCCTGGCCGCCGAAGCGTTGCCGCTCAAGTTTGTCTGCCATACGCCGTGCTTCCGTTCCGAAGCCGGTTCCGGCGGGCGCGATGTGCGCGGCATGATCCGCCAGCACCAGTTCGACAAGGTCGAGTTGGTCCAGGTCGTGCATCCGGAGCAGTCGGCCGAAGCGCACGAGGCGCTGACCCGTCACGCCGAGATCATTCTCGAAAAGCTGGAACTGCCTTACCGCCGCATGGCGCTGTGTTCCGGCGATATGGGTTTCTCCGCTGCCAAGACCTACGATCTCGAAGTCTGGCTGCCAGCCCAGAATACCTACCGCGAGATCTCGTCGTGCTCCAATTTTGGCGCCTTCCAGGCCCGTCGCATGCAGGCGCGCTTCCGCAACGACAAGAACAAGCCCGAGCTGTGCCATACATTGAATGGCTCTGGTCTGGCGGTCGGTCGTACGCTGGTGGCCATTCTGGAAAACAACCAGCAGGCCGACGGCAGCGTGACCATTCCTGCGGTACTTCGGCCCTATATGGGGGGGCTGGAAGTGCTCGCCGCCTGCTAAGCGGGCTACCCCAAGCTAGCTCTTCGGCGTGCTGTCAACTTGCCCGGTTTCAGCAGGGCGGACAGGGCTCGTGTCCTGATCGATGGTGGGGAGACGAACTACCGGCGCGCCGGGTTCGTCCGTACTGGAGACGGTGGTGATTGCCTTGGCTGCGGCGATCCGTTTGACGTAGGCCTTGCGCCGCTCTTCAACCTCCAACACCAGCCGCTTCAGGCCTTCGGCTGCCGATGGCGTCGGCGCAAATGGATGGGCGTTGCGCAGCAGGATGTCGTAATAGCTCCGGATGTTTTCGACGAGGATCACCGCTTCGCCACCCCGAGCCCGGCCCGATTTGACCAGCTCGGCATATTTTGCCTGGGCCAGTTTCGGTAATACCCGCTTCATGTCGTACCACGTATTCGGGTCGGCCTTCAGCAGCCTCGCGAGTTGGCGCGCACTGTTGAAATGGCCGGGGCCAATGTTGTAGGCGGCGAGCGCCAGCCAGGTGCGATCCGGTTCTTCAACGTCATCTGGCAGCAATTCCTTCAGCATGTTGATGTAACGGGCGCCAGCCAGAATGCTTTCACTCGGGTCAAGCCGGTTGCCAACCTGCAGGCGGTCCGCCGTTTCTTCGGTCAGCATCATGATGCCGCGAACGCTGGTGTAACTGGTGGCGTTCGGGTCCCAGTGTGATTCGTGGTACGAGACCGAGGCAATCAACCGCCAGTCGATACCGGTCAGGGCCTGTGCCGCCTGAAAATATTTTCGGTATTTGGGCAGGGTGGTTTCGATTTCGCCAAGAAACTTGATGATATCGGCTTGGTCCAGGCGTCTGACGTGACCCAGATAACGATCTTCAATGCGAGCCAGCGTGCCGTCGTGCTGAACACGTTCAATAAACGCATCAAGACGGGCGCGCAACTCGGGATTGGGCTGCTTGCCCAGGAGCCAGACGACCGGCTGCGTTTCACTCAGGGGCAGCGAGGTGCGCAGATTGGGGATGTGCTGATCCGCGATGTCTTCGAAATTTTCATCCATGGCGACGTATTGCACGTCTTGATCACCGATTTTTTCAAGGAGTTCCAGGATGTTGCCTTTGCTGACTTCAACCACGTCGAGGTCAGGTATTTCCTTGGCCAGGCGGGCCATGGTGATCGCCTGGCGCGTGCCGGCCATGACATGTACCGTTTTTCCAGCCAGTTGTTTGAGATCGGTGAGCGGCAACGCGGCATCATGCTGCGCCAGAACATCACGAGTCAGAAAAATGGGGGGCGTGGCCTGATTGTTCCCATGACTCTCCGGCGACAGCCATGCTGTTGCAATGTGATATTGGGTGCTTGCCAGTTTTGATTCGAGTTCGACGGGCTCAACGATTTCGTATTTCACCCCGACACCGAGTTCCTGGGCAAAGGCCTGGGTCAAGTCGTACTCGAGACCAATTGGATTCCCATTGTCGTCGGTGGCATAGGTCAGTAATCCGGGTCGGGTCAGAACGACCAGGTCATGCTGCGCAGGCGTGGGAAACGGCAAGGCGCTACCCTTGGACGATGGCATCTGGTCACCGCAGCTTGCAATGAAAAAACAGATGGCCAGTAGTGATTGTCGTTTTATCCAGTACATCTCTTGTGCTATTATCCTGCCCGCTGCGGAGAGGTGGCAGAGTGGTCGAATGTACCTGATTCGAAATCAGGCGTACTGCAAGGTACCGTGGGTTCGAATCCCACCCTCTCCGCCAG
>DAOLIO010000224.1:0-4856 GCA_035328505.1 Azonexus sp. | reverse complement strand
TGTCGAAGAGGTCGAGGCCGATGATTTCCTTGTACGGCGCCGGCTCGGTGGTCGAGCCGTAGAGATGCTTGGCGGCTGCCGCGTACAAGGTGTCGTTGATCAGCGTCGATTTGCCGGAGCCGGAAACGCCAGTAATACAGGTGAGCAGGCCGCAAGGGATTTCCAGCGTGACGTCCTTGAGGTTGTTGCCGTAGGCGCCGACCACCTTGAGCTGCTTGTCCGGATTCTGCGGTCGACGCGATTTGGGCGCCGAAATCGATTTTCGGCCGGACAGGTAATCGCCGGTCATCGACAGCGGATTGGCCTGCACCTCGGCCGGCGTCCCTTGCGCCACAACGGCGCCACCATGCACACCGGCGCCGGGGCCGATGTCGACGACGTAATCGGCCGAGCGAATGGCATCCTCGTCATGCTCGACGACCAGCACGGTGTTGCCCATGTCGCGCAGATTCTTCAGCGTTTCGAGCAGGCGGTCGTTGTCGCGCTGGTGCAGGCCGATCGACGGTTCGTCGAGGACGTACATGACGCCGGTCAGGCCGGAGCCGATCTGCGAGGCCAGCCGGATGCGCTGCGCCTCGCCGCCGGACAGCGTTTCGGCCGAGCGTTCGAGGCACAGGTAGTCGAGGCCGACGTTGATCAGGAAGGACAGCCGGGCGGTGATTTCCTTCAAAATCTTGTCGGCCACTTGCGCCTTGTTGCCGGTCAGCGTCAGGCAATTGAAGTAATTGCGTGCCTCGCCGAGCGGCAGGCGGCTGATTTCGTGCAGGGTCAACGCACCCAAACCCGCGCCGACGCGCACATGCCGGGCTTCGACCCGCAGCCGGGTGCCGGCGCAAGTCGGGCAGGCCGAACTGCTGACGTACTTCGACAATTCCTCGCGCACGGCATTCGATTCGCTGCCGCGATAGCGCCGCTCCAGATTGGGGATGATGCCTTCGAAGGTGTGGCTGCGGTCGAAGCGCGTGCCCTTTTCGTTCAGGTAGCGGAAGTTGATTTCGGTGCGGCCGGATCCGTAAAGAATCAGCTGGCGCTGGGCTTCGCTCAGTTGCTCGAAGGGGGTGTCGACCGAGAAGCCGTAATGGTCGGCGATTGATTCGATGATCTGGAAGTAAAACTGGTTTTTCTTGTCCCAGCCACGAATGGCGCCGTTGGCCAGCGAAGCGGCCGGATTGGTAACGACGCGCTTGGGGTCGAAGAACTGGATGACGCCCAACCCGTCGCATTTCGGGCAGGCGCCCATCGGGTTGTTGAACGAGAAGAGGCGTGGCTCCAGTTCCTGCAGTGCATACGAGCAGACCGGGCAGGCGAATTTGGCCGAGAACATGTATTCCTTGGCCGTATCCATTTCCAGCGCCATGGCCCGGCCTTCGGCGTGGCGCAGGGCAGTTTCGAAGGACTCGGCCAGACGCTGGCGCATGTCGTCGCGCACTTTGAGGCGGTCGACCACGACATCGATGGTGTGTTTCTGCGTCTTGGCCAGCTTCGGGACATCGTCGATTTCATAGACGGTGCCATCGACGCGAACGCGGGCAAAGCCCTGGGCGCGCAGTTCGGCAAAGAGGTCGACCTGTTCGCCCTTGCGGTTGGCGACGACCGGGGCGAGGATCATCAGTTTGGTGTCGGCCGGCAGGGCGAGCACGGTATCGACCATCTGCGACACGGTCTGCGCTTCGAGCGGCAGGTTGTGGTCCGGGCAATACGGCGTGCCGGCGCGGGCGAAGAGCAGGCGCAGGTAATCGTGGATTTCGGTCACGGTGCCGACGGTCGAGCGTGGATTGTGCGAGGTCGCCTTCTGCTCGATGGAAATGGCCGGGCTCAAGCCTTCGATCAGGTCGACATCGGGCTTTTCCATCAACTGCAAAAACTGCCGGGCGTAGGCCGACAGCGATTCGACGTAGCGGCGCTGGCCCTCGGCGTACAAGGTGTCAAAGGCGAGCGAGGATTTGCCGGAGCCGGACAGGCCGGTGATCACGATGAGCTGGTTGCGCGGCAGGTCGAGGTTGATGTTCTTTAAATTATGGGTGCGCGCGCCGCGGATACGGATAAATTCCATCGCCGTTTTTTCTGTATTTGGGGAAGGAGAAACTATACGCAAAAAAGCCGGGCCATCTCCGGCTACATTGGCTTGCGCATGAAAATCAGTGGCCAGTTCCGGCTGGGTGGCGTGAACGCCTGCATCGCGGCAAATAGTCGATGTGCGTATGACGCATACCTCGTTGCGAGGTTGTCACGGTCAACCGGGAAAAATGGCCGATTTTCAAAGTTTTTTCAGAACCCGTTGTGCCCCAGTCCTTGCCGGATGTTCGACTTGCCATCAGAATATGCACTTCGGATTTTGATGGGCATTTCATGGCAAGGCACAGGCGGTCGCCTATTCAAGGTGTGATGGATTTCTCCGCACGCCTGCCATGGCCAGCGGGTGTCGCTCTTGCGGCGCTGGTATATGGTTTGCTGCACTATCTGGCAAACGCGCAGGCGATGCCGCTGCAGGTGGACATGCACGGCAACGGTGGGGCTCGCGACCTGGGCGCGATCCTGTTTGCTGCCGGTCAGTACGTTTTGCCCGCGATTCTCTTGTTCGTATCGGCGCTGTCATTCATTTGCCGGCGCCAGGTTGAACCGCTGCCGGTCGATGAGGTGGTCAGTGACGAAACAGATGCCCTTGAGCACATGACTCGTCAGGAGTTCGATGCGCTGGTGGCCAAGGCCTTCCGACGGGAAGGCTATCTGGTCGTCGAGCGTGCCGGCAGCCCGGCGGATCGTGGCGTGGACCTTGAGCTGTTCATGGGCCGCGACCGCTATCTTGTGCAATGCCGACGCTGGCGGGAGCCGAATGTGGACGTCGCCTCGGTTCGGGATCTTTACCGGGCGATCAGTACCGAACGCGCGGTTGGCGGCTTCATCGTCACTTCCGGGAAATTTGCCGAGGAGGCACGGGTTCTGGCGCTGGGGCGTTCCATTCGTCTGGTCCCCGCCGATTCCTTGCGTGCAATGCTGGCGATGGGAAGTGACTTGTCGATATCACCGGGCTTTGCGCGTCGCCGGGATGACCCGGTGCCACCCGCCTGCCCGCGCTGTGGCAAGGTGATGATGCCGCGGAAGGTTGCCCGGGAGCTGCACAGTGCAAAGCACGCTTGGATTTGCACGAGTTTTCCGGCCTGCCTGGGCTCCCGGGAAACGTGAGCGCGAGCCCGGCCGGGCGTTGGCAGCCTTGTCTGTGGCCATGAGCGGGTGCGGCTGATGGTTTGAAAGCCTGCGTTCGCCAAGCCTTGTTGATGGTGTCAGAGCCCACGGGCCGGCTTCGTTGCCCATCACCGACAAATTTGGATTTTGGACATTTTTTCCGGTTGACCGTGGGACGGCCGCGGCGGCTGACCAGCGCGCACTTCAAGAGATGCAGAGCATGTATTGCGGAAAAGTCGGCCGGCCATGGCAAGGGTCTCGGGAGCCAGACCGTGTTAGCAGTGGCGGGTCCGTAAGCTGACTCAGAACAGTTCGCTCAACTGCTTGACAATGAGGATCGCGACAACAATAAGGAATGCCTTGCGAATAAAGCCGGCGCCATGTTTCAGGGCCAGATGGGTGCCGATCTGCGCCCCGGCAAGATTGCAGAGGGCCATGATCAGGCCGACGGCCCACAGGATGGGACCATGACTGGCAAAAAAGCCAATGGCCGAGAGGTTGGTGGCGGTGTTGATGACCTTGGCGCTGGCCGAGGCACGGACAAAATCCATGCCGAACAGGCGGACGAAACCGAAGATCAGGAAGCTGCCGGTACCGGGGCCGAAAAAGCCATCGTAGAAACCGATCAACAGACCGAACAGGGCTCCCCACCAGGGATCGCTCGGGCGGGGCTCGTGCGTCTCCGTCTGTCCGAGGTTTTTACGGAGATAGGTGTAGATGGCGACGGTGAGCATCATCACGATCACCAGCGGGCGCATGGCTTCACGCGAGATCCAGGCGACCACCGCAGCACCAAGCCAGGCGCCGAGGATGGCGGCAGCGGTGGCCGGCAGCACCAGTCGCCAGGGAATCTGTACGGCACGGGCATAGCGCCAGAGGGAAGCGCCGGTGCCGGCAATGCTCGACACCTTGTTGGTGCCGAACAGGGTAGGAATCGAGGTTTGCGGAAAGCTGGAAAGCAGCACGGGGATCTGGATCAGTCCGCCTCCGCCGACGACGGCGTCGACCAGGCCAGCAAAGAAGGCGGCGGGAGCGAGGATGAACCAGTCGATTGTCATGGTGAGTCAAAAAAAGGACCCGGTGCCGGGGCACCGGGTTGTGCAAGAAGGTTTGAGCCCGGGGTGATCGACCCCGGACAGAGCGTTGTGTCAGGCAGTAAGCGGTGCCAAGCCTTCGCCGGCAATGGGCAGTGCCTCGTCGATATCGGCCAGTGTATCGTCGACCGGGTCAATGGCTTTCTCCCACTTGGCGACCACGGCAGTGGCGATGGCATTGCCCAGCACGTTGGTTGCCGTGCGTCCCATGTCCAGGAAGTGGTCGATCCCGAGAATCAACAGCAGGCCAGCCTCAGGCAGGCCGAACATCGGCAGCACGGCAGCGACGACGACCAGTGACGAGCGCGGTACGCCGGCAACGCCCTTGCTGGAGATCATCAGCACCAGCAGCATGGTGATCTGGGTGCCCAGCGTCAGCGGGATGCCGTAGGCCTGACCGATGAACAGCGCGGCAAAGGCGCAGTAGAGCATGGAGCCGTCGAGATTGAAGGAGTAGCCGAGCGGCAGCACGAAGCCGGTGATACGGTCGCGGACACCGAATTTCTCGAGCTGCTCCATCAGCTTGGGGTAGGCCGATTCGCTGCTGGCGGTGGAGAAGCCGAGCAGCATCGGGCTGCG
>DAOLIO010000223.1:0-4869 GCA_035328505.1 Azonexus sp. | reverse complement strand
TTCCGGTGCCCGTTTCAGCCCGAGCACCTGACGGACAAACAGTTGATCGTGGAAGGAAGTGCTCTGGTAGTTGAGCATGATGTCGTCGGCCCCCGGCACGCCCATGATGAAATTGACGCCGGCCGTGCCGAGCAGCACCAGCAGGTTGTCCATGTCGTCCTGATCGGCTTCGGCGTGGTTGGTGTAGCAGATGTCGCAACCCATGGGCAGGCCGAGGAGCTTGCCGCAGAAATGGTCCTCCAGCCCGGCACGGATGATCTGCTTGCCGTCGTAGAGATATTCCGGGCCAATGAAGCCGACCACGGTGTTGACCAGCAGCGGCTTGAAATGGCGCGCCACGGCATAGGCGCGCGCCTCGCAGGTCTGCTGGTCGACGCCGTGGTGGGCGTTGGCCGACAGCGCGCTGCCCTGGCCGGTTTCGAAGTACATGACGTTGTCGCCGACCGTGCCGCGCTGCAAGGAGAGTGCTGCCGCGCGGGCTTCCTGCAGAATGGCCAGGTTGATGCCGAAACCGGTGTTGGCCGCTTCGGTGCCGGCCACCGACTGGAAGACGAGATCGAGCGGCAGGCCCATTTCGATGGCGCGAATCTGGCTGCTGACATGGGTCAGCACGCAGGACTGGGTGGGGATGGCAAAACGCCCGATCAATTCGTCGAGCATCCGCCACAGGGTCGCCAAGGTGGCCATGCTGTCCGAGGCCGGGTTGATGCCGATGACCGCGTCGCCGACGCCATACATCAGCCCGTCAAGCAGGGAAGCGGCAATGCCACGGGCATCGTCGGTCGGGTGGTTGGGTTGCAGGCGCACGGCCAGTCGCCCGGGCAGGCCGAGGGTATCGCGGAAAGCCGTGACCACCCGGCACTTGCGGGCCACCGCAATAAGGTCCTGGTTGCGCATCAGCTTGCTGACTGCCGCCGCCATTTCAGGCGTAATGCTGGCGGCGACGGCGGCCAGTTGCCCGCTGTCGGTCGCATCGGCAAGCAGCCAGTCGCGGAAGTCTCCGACGGTCAACCCGGAAATCGGGGCAAAACCCGAAGCATCATGGCTATCGACGATCAGCCGGGTGACTTCGTCGATTTCGTACGGGATCAGAGCTTCGTCGAGAAACCGGCGCAAGGGCAGATCAGCCAGCACCAGCCGGGCCGCCATCCGCTCAGCGGCCGTGTCGGCCGCGATGCCGGCCAGACTGTCACCAGAGCGTGCCGGGCTGGCCTTGGCCAGCACTGCCTTGAGATCGGCAAAATGGTAGCGGCGGACGCCGATACTGGCCCTCAGGGTCATGCCAGACGCCGCCGGAAGACCCAGGTTTTGTCGTCCGACGCCGAGGGCGCGTAGGCATAGCCATCCCGATCGAAATCCTTCAGCCCTTCCGGCTCGCTCAGCCGGTTCTCCACCGCATAGCGCGTCATCATGCCGCGCGCCCGCTTGGCGTAGAAGCTGATGATCTTGTACTGGCCGTTCTTCCAGTCCTCGAACACCGGCTGGATCAGTTCGCCCTTGATCTTGCGCCCCACGGCTGCCTTGAAATATTCCTCGGAGGCGAGGTTGACCGCAACCGGCCGTGGCTGGTCGGACAGTTCGGCGTTGATGGCCTTGAGCAGTCGTTCGCCCCAGAATTCGTACAGGTTTTTGCCGGCCTTGTTGGCGAATTTGGTGCCCATTTCGAGCCGGTAGGGCTGAATCAGATCGAGCGGCTTGAGGATGCCGTAAAGGCCGGACAGGATGCGAACCTGCTGTTGCGCGTAATCAAGATCGTCGCCAGTCAGCGTTTTGGCGGACAACCCGTCATAGACGTCGCCGTCAAATGCCAGGGCCGCCTGCTTGGCGTTTTCCGGCGTGAAGGGCAGCTGCCACTCGGCGTAGCGCTTGAAATTGAGCAGGGCCAGCGGGTCGGAGAGATCCATCAGATTGGCGATATCGGCCGGTGACAGCTTGCGCAGCTGTTTGATCAGGACTTCGGATTGCTTGAGGTAGGCGGGCAGCGTATGCGTGGCAACATGCGGCGGCGTGGTGTAGTCGAGCGATTTGGCGGGGGACAGAAAAATCAGCATGGCAATGACGGACGTTGAAACAAGGCCTCCATCTTAGCGGAAGCCGATCAAGCCCGGCGGACGGCCTCCCGGATGGCGGACGGCGGAAAGCCGAAGCGACGCCGGAAGCGCATCGTCATGTGCGATGGCGACTGGTAGCCAACGGCCAGCGCAATCTGGGCCACCGGCTGTGTCGTTGCCTGAAGCAGGGTCAGCGCGAACGACAGCCGGGCATCGGCCAGGATCGCCGACAGGCTGCCACCTTCGTCGGCCAGCTTGCGGCGCAGCGTCGCCTCGCTCATCGCCAGACGCGAGGCAACGTCGGGTGCCAGCCATGCCCTGGCCAGGTCGCCACCGACCAGTTGCCGCACCCTTTGCGTCAGCGTCGCCACCTCGGCCGGCGCCAGGCCGCAACCACACACGTCGAGCCAGTGCAGCATCTCGGCGGCCCGGTGCGCGGCCAGCGGCTGGGGCAACTCGGCGTTGTCGAGTGCGGCCATCATCGCCTTTGCCGACTCGACAAATCCGGACGGCAGTCGGCGCAACGGTGCAACCCGGCTGAATTGCCGAACCACCGTTTGTGCCGCCGCGTGGCGGGCCAGCAGCGCTGCATCCCAGGCCAGCCAGAAGGCGCGGTAGGTGGCGCCGTCCGGCCGGTTCTCGATGTCCAGCGCCTGCCCACCGGCAATCGCCACGGCCTCGCCGGCCCGGACCAGGCACTCGCCGCCATCCCAGCGCACGGCCTTTTCGCCGCGCTCGACGACGATCAGCAGTGGCTGCGCGATGAACAGTCGCCGGAATGCCAGCATTTGCCGTTGCAGCACGCCGGCTGCAGCCCCCACACCAGCGCGATGCAGGATGCGCGGGGCCGTTGGGAGAGCATTGATGAGCGACGACATTTTTCGATTTTGGGCAGAATTTCCGGTTGACCGCAGGAACGCACGATCACGGGCGTTGCGGGCATCCGCCGGGATGATGAATGCGTGTGGTCGACGCCGGGTTGGCGATCAGCTTGCCGGCCGGCCGACGCGGACGCCGCAACAGTTCGCCACCGCAGTTCGGGCAAATGCCGTGCAACACCGTGTCCGCACAGCTCGCGCAAAACGTGCACTCGAAGGTGCAGATACGGGCCTCCGTCGATTCCGGCGGCAAATCCTTGTCGCAGCACTCGCAGTTGGGCCTGAGTTCCAGCATCGTCATCTCCTGAAAATTCGCGCTGGTGAAAACTATATCAGCGACCGCCGGGTACGATCACCATCGCTTTTGCCAGGCGATTGAGATGCGTCAGGTAGCCGACCATGGCCGACGAGGCGTCCGGCGGAAAATCCAGTCGCGCCACCTTCAAGGCATGAACGGCAATCTCGTAGCGATGCACTTCGCCCACCGGCGGGCAGGCGCCGAAATAGCTCGCACGCCCCGTGTCGCCACGCACGGCCACTGCGCCCGCCGGCAATTGCCCGGGCTCGCTTCCGGCGCCGGCCGGCAACGCCCGCACCTCGGCCGGAATATTCGCCACCGTCCAGTGCCACCAGCCGGAGCCGGTCGGCGCATCGGGGTCGTACATGGTCACCACAAAACTTTGGGTACCGGCCGGCACGCCCGACCAGCGGACCTGCGGCGAGACGTTGCCCCCGGTACAGCCAAAAGTATGGGCGTATTGCTCGTTGGGCAGGCGGCCGTCAATCTGACGAGGCACCTCCACCCTGAACTCATCCGAGCGCACCCCATTCGACGCCACGGCCAGCGCGGCCAGCAGCACAAGACTCAAGCGATTCCCTGTCATTCCCTGTCTCCCTCCGTTTTGAACATAGGCCCAGTCTGCCGCGAGGCACGAGCGGGGACTGTCGCCATTCGATCAAGGCGTATCGGAAAACGATCAATCTCCAGAAATTCGACGCAGACTGGGGGATCACTCCAGCGACTGTTAAAATCACATCTTTGAATTTCTGGAACACTGATGAAACGCACCCGCTTTGGTTCGCGCGACCGTCTTTCCCGCGAAGCGGCTGAGCTGCAACGTCTGGCCATCGGCCTTTCCGACTCCGGCGGCAAGCTCGAAGACAAATACTGGGAAGCCCAACTGGCCGAAGCCGTCGACAGCCTGTTGAAAAACGGTGCCGAGGACGACATCAATACGGCGCTCGACCGCCTCTTCGAAGCCAACCCGCGCGGTCACGACGAGCTGGCCGACATGGTCGAGTCACGGGCCGAAACCAACCATCTGGAAGCGCTCGGCCAGGAATTCGACATCCAGCTTTTTGCGGCCCCCATCCTTGCCTGGTCGCGCTTTTCCATCCCGGCCAGCCCGCTGCCCAAGAGCACGCTCCAGGCACTGGCAGTACAACTCGGCGCCCATGTTTTCGGCCGCGATACGCGGCTGGCGCTGGCGGATTTTCTGTTCAGCCCCGACCAGTTGCCGCGCAGTTTCTGTGACACCTGGGTGCTGACCAAACAACTCGGCGAAGCCGCTTTGGCCGGCCAGCATCTGTCGGTCGACAGCACGGGCATGGCCGAAACCAACCGTTTCCTCTCCGATGTCCGCTACATCGTCGGCGCCATTGCCGTACCGCGTGGCAAGCCCCTGTTCTGCTGGAACGAAAAGGATGGCACCAAGGACGCCGCGCTCAAGGAATGGGTCAAACAAGGCAGCCCCAACCTCGAACCGCTGCTCACCGGCTGCGCCTGGCAACCGCTGCTGCCGGACGCCTACCATGCCTCCTGCCGCAATGCCGACCGCCTGTCGCGTCCGTATTCGCTGAAAGCCTCGGTAGCTTTCCTGCAAAGCATGCTCGGCCTGATGCCGGCCGACATCCGCGCCGTCGTCGGCCCCTGCTACGAC
>DAOLIO010000222.1:0-4872 GCA_035328505.1 Azonexus sp. | reverse complement strand
CAACGCCGATGAAACCGACACCCTCAGCACGATGACCGACCCGACCGTCGAAGAGATGGGCGCCCAGTTCGAAAATTACGAACTTCAGACAAATCGGGGAAAATTGGCTGTTTTTCCGTGTCGACCGTAGCGACCGCCTGCGGCAGCGCTTCGCGCTCGGCAAGGTGAGCGCAGACTTCCAGCAGGGACCGGGCGGAAAGAATGTCGTGGCTGCCAATCAGTGCTGCTTCACGGGCGCTGATTTCCGGCAGGATGAAATGCTTGCCGTGGCCTGCGGTCTGCAAGGCCATGGCAAGTGCGCCACGGATTGGACGAAGTTCGCCGGATAGTGAAAGTTCCCCGGCAAATTCATAGTCGGCCAGATGCTTGCCGGGGATCTGGCCGCTGGCGGCCAGGATGCCCAGCGCGATCGGCAGATCGAAGCGCCCCGACTCCTTGGGCAGGTCGGCCGGCGCCAGATTGACCGTAATGCGTTTGCTGGGAAACTCGAACCCCGAATTGACGATGGCCGCGCGAACACGATCGCGTGCCTCCTTGACCTCGGTATCAGGCAACCCAACCAATGTAAAACTGGGCAGGCCGCTGGCCAGATGGGCCTCGACCGTTACCGGTGGCGCGTTGAGACCATCCAGTCCGCGACTGTGAGCAATGGCCAGCGCCATTAGTGGCTGGTTTCGTTAATGGCGAAGCCACGCACGCAATTACTGGCCCGCGCGGGCGTTTTCCAGCGCGTCGACGCGAGCTTCGAGATCCTTGAGTTTTTCGCGGGTACGGGCGAGAACTTGCGCCTGAACGTCGAATTCCTCGCGGGTCACCAGATCCATTTTTGAAAAGAAGCCGCTCATGACCATCTTGGCGTTCTTTTCAATGTCTTTGGCCGGTGAATTGGCCAGCAGGGCGCTGATTTTGGCGCCAAATTCTTCAAGTGTTTTGGGGTCGAGCATGATTTCCTCCGTTGCGTTTGAGTTTATCACAGCGGGATTTCCTCAGCTCCAAGATGGCCGCGCAAGGATGGTGCGTAACAATCTGTGACCGCACCAAAGTAGTGCGCCACCGTGGTGCATGCCTTTCGATATAGGAGTCAATTCTATGATTCAAATCAAAAATCATCGTTGGCATGGCTTGTGCTTTTGTTCGATTACAGAATTTTCCTTTTCAATTTTCAAACAATCCGTAGGAGAGCACCATGAAGAAATCCCTGATTGCCCTGGCCCTCGTTGGCGCCTTTGCAGCACCTGCTTTTGCTGAAGAAGCTGCCCCGACGCCAGTGCACACCTTCACTGGCAACGTGACACTGGCCAGCGACTATGTTTTCCGCGGTATCAGCCAGTCGCAGCGCCAGCCTGCTATCCAGGGTGGTTTCGACTACAGCCATGCGTCCGGCCTTTACGCCGGTACGTGGGCTTCCAATGTGGCCTGGGTTAACACCAAGGACAACAACAGCATGGAGTGGGACTTCTATGCCGGTTACAAGGGTACCTTCGCCGATGATTTCTCTTATGACGTCGGCGCCTTGAAGTATTACTACCCGGGCAGCAGCACTGGCAATGCCGGTGCAACGCCGGATACGACAGAAATTTACGCGTCTATCGGCTGGAAGTTCATCACCCTCAAGTACAACTACTCTGTTTCCAAGTACCTGTTCGCCTGGGGCGACCAAAGCGGTACCGGTAAAGACAATCGCGGCAGCGGCTATATCGACCTGTCTGCCAACTACGATCTTGGCAATGGCTGGGGCGTCCAGGCTCACGTTGGTCATCAGGACGTCCGGAATTACAGCGATGCTTCTTACACCGACTGGAAACTGGGCGTGACCAAGGATGTTGGTTTCGGCGTTGTCGGCCTGGCCTACACCGATACCGATGCCAACGGCTGTGGTTCTGCCAGTGGTGCCTATTGCTTCACGGGTACGGGTTCGTCTGGAAAGAACGTTGGCAAAGCAACGGGCGTCCTGTCTTTCAGCAAGACCTTCTAAGCAAACTTAAAAACTCCCTCGCCACTGCACCGGCCGGCGCTGGCGGGGGAACAAAGATTCAACCTAATTGGAGAACCATTCATCATGAAATTCGTTACCGCCATCATCAAGCCGTTCAAGCTTGACGAAGTGCGTGAAGCGTTGTCCGCCATTGGCGTGCAAGGCATCACCGTTACCGAAGTGAAGGGTTTCGGCCGGCAGAAAGGGCACACCGAGCTGTATCGGGGCGCCGAGTATGTCGTCGATTTCCTGCCCAAGGTTAAGATCGAAGCCGCTGTCAAGTCGGACCAGCTGGATCAGGTCATTGAGGCTATCGAGAAATCGGCCAGCACCGGCAAGATCGGTGACGGCAAGATCTTCGTCTTCGACGTCGAACAAGTCGTTCGTATCCGTACCGGTGAAACCGGTACAGACGCCCTGTAAGGAGCAAACCATGAAACGTATCTTTGCATTGCTTGCTCTGGCCGGCGCTGTCGCATTCAGCGCGCCGACCTGGGCTGAGGAAAAGGCGTCAGCGCCTGAAGCGGCTGCGGTCACGGCGACTGCTGCGCCTGCTGCGGCACCGGCCGCCGCCGAAGCAGCGGCACCCGCTGCCGCGCCTGCTGCTGCACCGGTTCTCAAAGTCGACAAAGGTGACAATGCCTGGCTGATGGTTAGTGCCGCGCTGGTCATCCTGATGTCAATTCCCGGCTTGGCGCTGTTCTATGGTGGCTTGGTCCGCACCAAGAATATGCTGTCGGTGCTGATGCAGGTATTCGTGACTTTCTCGTTGATTTCTGTCTTGTGGGTCATTTATGGCTACTCGGCGGCATTCACGGAAGGTAATGCCTTCTTCGGCGTCCTCGACAAGCTGTTCCTGAAAGGTGTGACGCCAGATTCCATCGGTGCCACCTTCACCAAGGGTGTGGGCGTTTCTGAACTGGCCTTCGTGATCTTCCAGGGTGCCTTTGCCGCGATTACCTGTGGCCTGATCGTCGGTGCCTTCGCTGAACGTGCCAAGTTCGCTGCCATCCTGGTGTTCATGGTGATCTGGTTCACGCTGTCCTACATCCCGATGGCGCACATGGTCTGGTACTGGGCCGGTCCTGATGCTTATATCGACGCTGCTGCTGGCGAAGCTGCTGGCAAGACGGCTGGCTTCCTGTTCCAGAAGGGCGCGCTCGACTTCGCAGGCGGTACCGTGGTGCATATCAACGCCGCTATCGCCGGCCTGGTGGGTGCCTACATGGTTGGCAAGCGCAGCGGTCTGGGTAATGTGTCCATGGCCCCGCACTCCCTGACCTTCACGATGATCGGTGCATCCCTGCTGTGGTTCGGCTGGTTCGGCTTCAACGCCGGTTCCGCCCTCGAAGCCTCCGGCGGTGCTGCGCTGGCCATGGTCAACACCTGGGTTGCTACGGCTTGCGCCGCACTGTCCTGGATGTTCGCTGAATGGATCCTGAAGGGTAAGCCTTCCATGCTGGGTGCTGCTTCCGGTGCGGTTGCCGGTCTGGTGGCGATCACCCCGGCTGCCGGCTTCGTCGGTGTCATGGGTGGCATCATCATCGGTCTGCTCGCCGGCATCGTCTGCCTGTGGGGCGTCAATGGCCTGAAGAAGATCCTTGGTGCAGACGACTCCCTCGACGTCTTCGGCGTCCATGGTGTCGGCGGTATCCTCGGTGCCATGCTGACGGGTGTCTTCGCTGACCCGGCGTTGGGTGGCACGGGCGTCTATGACTACGTGGCCAATGCCGTCGGTCCTTACGACATGGTGGCTCAGGTGACTTCGCAGGCTTGGGGTGTGGGTACCGTCATCGTGTGGTCGGCTGTTGTCTCGATCGTCGCCTACAAGCTGGTTGATATCGTGATCGGTCTGCGTGTGCCGGAAGATGAAGAGCGTGAAGGTCTTGACCTCACCTCGCACGGCGAGTCCGCTTACCACCACTAATAGTATCTCTGTAGTCTCTCTCCCTTCGGGCACCTTCGGGTGCCCGCTTTTTTTTGGGGATTTGGATTCCGGCGATTTTTTCCGGTTGACCGCAGGCTCCCGGTTTCCGGGACGCAGTAGCGCGCCAAGGGCGCAGAATGGCCTTGTAAATACGCGTATCGAGATGGCTGAATTACTTGATCAGCGGCAACAGGGCACGGAAGTTATCGGTGCCTGCCTGTTGCAGCCACTCGAAAAGCACCATTTCGGTCGTGACCACGTGGATGCCGCCAGCCTGCATCCGCGCGATGGCGGCGTTGCGGTTTTCCGGGGTGCGTGAGCCGGTGGCATCGGCCACGAGAAAGACCTGAAAGCCCATGGCCTGTAGCCCGAAAGCCGTCTGCAAGACGCAGACATGCGCTTCGGTGCCGGTCAGGATGACTTGTGGTCGCTTGGCGGCGCGCAGCAAATCGACCACACCGGGTTCGGCCGCGCAGGAAAAATGCGTTTTCTCGAAAAATCTGGCGTCGACCGCAGCAACGCGGATCGCCTCAACACTTGCGCCAAGGCCGCGCACATACTGTTCTGACACGAAGGAAGGGACCCCCAGCTGGCCGGCACCCTCCAGCAGGCGGACGCTGTTGCGGATGACCCGCTCACCTTCAAAAATCGCCGGCGCCAGCTTGGCCTGGAGATCAACCACCAGCAGCAGCGAATCGTCGCGCCGGATCAGCATCGCTTAGCGGAACACCACGGTCTTGTTGCCATGCACCAGCACCCGGTCTTCCAGGTGGTAGCGCAGGCCGCGGGCGAGCACGGTTTTCTCGATGTCCTTGCCGTAGCGCACCATGTCTTCCGGGGAGTCGGAATGGTCGATGCGGATGACGTCCTGCTCGATGATCGGGCCGGCGTCGAGTTCGCTCGTCACGTAATGGCACGTCGCGCCAATCAGCTTGACGCCGCGCGTGTAGGCCTGATGGTAAGGCTTGGC
>DAOLIO010000221.1:0-4907 GCA_035328505.1 Azonexus sp. | reverse complement strand
AGCAGGCTTCCGCCGCCAGCGAGCCAGTCTTGATGGCACAGTGCGAGCCCTTGATACGGGCAGCATTCAGAAAGCCGGCATCGTCACCGATCAATACACCACCGGGGAAAGTCAGCTTGGGCAAAGATTGCAGGCCGCCAGCCGTCAGCGCGCGGGCGCCATAGGCAATACGCTTGCCACCTTCGAGGAACTTGCGGATTTCAGGATGCGTCTTGAAGCGCTGGAATTCTTCATAGGGTGACAAATGCGGGTTGCTGTAGCCGAGGCCGACGACGAAACCGACGGCGATCTGGTTGTTTTCCAGATGGTAGAGAAAGCCGCCGCCATAGGTATCCGGCTGCATCGGCCAGCCGCCGCTGTGAATAACGAGGCCAAGCTGATGCTTATCAGGCTGGATTTCCCACAGTTCCTTGAGGCCAATGCCGTAGGTTTGCGGGTCAACACCGTCACGCAGGTTGAATTTGGCTTCGAGTTGCTTGCCAAGATGGCCGCGGCAGCCCTCGGCGAAAAAGGTATATTTCCCGTGCAACTCCATGCCCAACTGGAAATTCGGCCCCTCCGAACCGTCATGCAGGCGGCCCATGTCACCGGTAGCGACGCCTTTGACGGCACCGTTCTCATCGAACAACACTTCGGCTCCGGCGAATCCCGGATATATCTCCACCCCCAGCGCTTCGGCCTGCTCGCCGAGCCAGCGGCAGACATTGCCCAACGAAACCACCTGATTGCCTTCATTGTGGAAGCAACTGGGCAGCAGGCTGTTGGGTATCTTGGTTGCGCCGGTTTCGGTGAGGATAAAGAAACGGTCTTCGGAAACCGGGGCGTTGAGTGGGGCACCGTCTTCCTGCCAGTTGGGTAGCAGTTCATTCAGGGCTCGCGGGTCCATGACCGCACCTGAAAGAATATGGGCACCGATCTCGGCGCCTTTCTCGATCAGGCAGACACCTAGATCCGTACCTTGTTCTGCTGCCAGTTGTTTGAGGCGTATGGCTGCCGCCAAGCCGGCCGGGCCGCCACCCACGATGACGACGTCGAATTCCATGGATTCACGTTCCATGATGTCTCCTGATTTTATTGTTAGCTTGTTTTCAATACGGTACAGTATGGAAACGTATTGATCAACACCACTCTAGTATTCAGGTTTATGGAACACAAGAAAAAGCTGATTCACATCACGAAAATGCCCATCCGCTGGGGCGACATGGATGCCTATGGGCATGTCAATAACACTGTGTATTTCCGCTACATGGAGCAGGCACGGGTTGAATGGATCGAGGCGATGGCGGTACCCGTTCGCCCGGGCGGGGCGGGCCCGGTGATCATCAACGCCAGTTGCACCTTCCTGATTCCGATGAATTACCCGGGCACGGTCGAGGTGCGCACCTTTGCTGGCGCGATTGGCCGCTCCAGTTGCCAGACTTACGTTGAAATGCGCATCGAGGGTGATGATCGTATTTACGCCGAGGGGGCTGCCAAGGTGGTCTGGATGGACACGCAAACCGGAAAATCAGTCCCTTTGCCTGATCACGTGCGGGCCGTGCTCGAAGCAGAGTAAACTCGCAGCCCATCGCATCGTCGAATCTGAAGAGCATGGGCAAACGAAAAATCTGGGAAAAACTGCTGTCGAGCGAACGACTGGGGGCTGGCCAGGCCCCCGGTACGGCCGAGCGCACCGCTTTCCAGCAAGACTACGACCGCATCGTCTTTACCTCCGCCTTCCGGCGCATGAAGGACAAGACGCAGGTTTTCCCGCTATCCAAGAGCGACTATGTCCGTACTCGCCTGACGCACAGCCTTGAGGTCAGTTGTGTCGGACGGTCGCTGGGCGCCTTGGTGGGTCGTGAAATCATTGCCCGGCACAGCTTGCAACACGTCGAATCCGGGGATTTTGGCGCCATCGTTGCCGCAGCCTGTCTGGCCCACGACATCGGCAATCCACCCTTCGGCCATGCCGGTGAAGATGCCATTCGCGAATGGTTTCGCCAGTCGAACTTGCTGGAACGGCACGATTTCACCTCCGCCCAAAAAGCCGACTTCGAGCGCTATGAAGGCAATGCACAGGGCTTTCGCATCGTCAGCCGCTTGCAGAGTCCGGCCAATCCCGGTGGTCTGCAACTGAGCAGCGCCGTGCTGGCCACCTTTACCAAATATCCGCGCCCATCGCACCTCAATGCAGAATTGGATGGCATCAGCGGCAAGAAATTCGGCTTTTTTCAGCAGGATGCCGATAATTTTCGACATGTTGCACGGTCAACCGGATTAATCGAGCGAATTCCAAATATTGCCTGGCATCGCCATCCGCTCGCATTTCTGGTCGAAGTCGCCGATGACACCTGCTACCTGATCGTCGATCTCGAAGATGCTGCCCGACTCGGTTTCGTGCCGTACAAGGACGCCGAATGCCTGCTCGCCGACCTGGCTGGCAACACCATCAATGGCGGGCGCCTGGATCGCCTGCACGACCCCAAGGAGCGTCTTGAATACTTGCGTGCCAAGGCGATCGGTTGCCTGCTGGAAAGCACCGCCGCCGTCTTTCTGGAAAATGAGGATGCCATCCTGAGTGGCAAGTTCGACGACGAACTGCTCAAAAGCTCCCCCATCGCCCATCCTTTGCAGGCGATTCTCAAGCTGGCCAAGGACACCATCTACAACGCCCGTCCGGCGCTGGAGATAGAAACTGCCGGTTTCGAGGTGCTCGGCGCCTTGCTTGGCCTGTTTACCAACGCGGTCGAGGCAAGGGCAGGGCATGCCCGCTTCACAACCCGCGAGCGCATGCTGCTCAACTTGCTACCAACACAATTCCTTGGCCACGATGGCGAGCCGGATGCCGACCCGTACATTCGCCTGCTGCAGGTCGCCGATTTTGTGGCGGGAATGACAGACTCCTACGCGGTCGATATGTACCGCAAACTCAAGGGTTTCGACCTGCCGACCTAGGAAAAGTCTCAGAATTTGCCGGGCGGGCAGTCATTGGCACCTCTCGTTCTTATCCGGCAAACTATCAGTAATGAAATTACTTATAAAAATAATGCCTTTGGTACAATAAATGGCACTGCATACCAACGATAACCTAGGGGACCACCGTGTTTTTTTCAGGCGGCAAACAACTGGCAGCACTCAGACGGGATCTTCAGGCTGCGCAGGCCAGAGAGTCAGCTCTTGACAGCGAACTCAAGGCATTGCGCCTCGAGCTCAGTGCGCAACAGGATGCTGCCAGCCTGAAAGCGCGGGAGTTTGATGCCCTCAAGGGCATTCTCGGCAATCTGGCCTCGTTCAGCGAGACACTCGGCGGCTCCCAGGCCAGCCTGAGTCAGATGGCATCGACGCTGAAGGAAGAGAAAAACCAGGCCATTCAGGCAACAGAGGTTTCAATCACCAGTGGCCAGACAACAACGGAGATTGCCTCCAACTTGCACCGTCTCGCCGAGGATTCCGCAGTGACCGCCAAGGAGGTCGAAGGCCTGGCACTGTTGGCCAGCGAAATTCGAAAAATTGTCCAGCTGATCCATGAAATTGCCGACCAGACCAATCTGCTGGCACTCAATGCAGCGATCGAAGCGGCCCGGGCAGGTGAATCCGGACGTGGATTTGCGGTGGTCGCCGACGAAGTCAGAAAATTGGCAGAACGCACATCAAAAGCAACAACCGATATCGAAAGCCTGGTTGCCGGCATCACCAAAAATTCCTCAGCCGCCAAGGATGCCATGGACATCCTGTCGCGCACAGCCGACGATTTCAGCCAGCGCGGCAGCCGGGCTACGGAAGATATGCAGCGGCTGATGGGCTTGTCGAGAAAAATGGAAGAAGTGATCGCAGGCAGCGCCTTGCAGAGCTTCGTTGAACTGGCCAAGGTCGATCACCTCGTTTTCAAGTTCAGAATTTACATGGGCCTGTTCGGCCTGATCGACCTGCAGACCAGCCAGGTGGCTTCGCATACCAGCTGCCGTCTCGGCAAGTGGTATTACGAAGGGGAAGGCAAGGATTGTTTCAGCCGCCTCGCCGGTTACCGTGAAATTGAGACGCCACACATAGAAGTGCACAAGATGGGTATCGCTGCGCTTGAGGAAAAACAGGCAGGCAATGCCGAGGCCATGTTGCAGCACATCGAGCTGATGGAACGCGCCAGTTATGCGGTTATCGAGAACCTGCAGCGAATGACGGACGCGGCCATGAACAATCCGGCGCTGCTCTGCCATAGCTAGACAGCCGCGATCCAGGCACCGCATTTTGCCTGGATCAGATTTTCTGCTTGCCAAAAACCAATGACTGTACAAAAATACAGTTATCCGTTTTTAGCAGGGGCCGGCCATGAAACTCACGCCACGTCAGCAGGAAATTCTCGATTTCATCAAAAGCACGCTGGAAGTGCTCGGCGCGCCACCGACACGCATGGAAATCTCCAGCGCCTTCGGTTTTGCTTCGCCCAATGCGGCTGAAGATCACCTCAAGGCGCTGGCCAAGAAGGGCGCCATCGTCCTTGAGCCGGGCTCGGCGCGCGGCATTCGACTGGTTGAACAGCTGGGTTTGCCGCTGATCGGCAGTGTCGCTGCCGGCTCCCCCATTCTGGCCGTTGAAAACGTGCAGGGCCGTTACGCCTTCGATGCCAACATGTTTTCGCCCAAGGCCGATTTTCTGCTCAAGGTGCGTGGGCTATCCATGATCGACATCGGCATGTTCGATGGCGATCTGCTTGCGGTACATAAAACCAATCAGGCACGCGATGGCCAGATTGTGGTCGCCCGTATCGACGAAGAGGTCACGGTCAAGCGCCTTCAGCACCGTGACGGCTTCATCGAGTTGATCGCGGAAAATCCGGACTTCGAGCCGATAGTCGTTCGGCCGGGTGAAGCCGAATTTGCCATCGAAGGCATTGCCGTCGGCCTGATCCGCGGAGCCGTTTCAAAACT
>DAOLIO010000220.1:0-4907 GCA_035328505.1 Azonexus sp. | reverse complement strand
AAAACCTATGGAGGCGCGAGCCGGAGTCGAACCGACCTACACGGATTTGCAATCCGGTGCATAACCGCTTTGCTATCGCGCCTATCCGAAAACGTCTTTTACAACTTGGGTAAAGTCTTAAGGCTTTACCCTGAAAATCTGGAGCGGCAGAAGAGTCTCGAACTCTCGACCTATACCTTGGCAAGGTATCGCTCTACCAACTGAGCTACTGCCGCGTGAAACAGAGCGCGCATTATAGGCGACACAAGGAAATTGTCAACATAGCCTCCTATTTTTCTGCGGTTCTTTTGGCAATCTCAGGCCAAGCCATTCGCAGGTAATAACCCATTGACCATAGCGTTAGCAACGCCGCTATCCAGATCAACCAGTTACCGAGTTCGCGCATGTCAATTCCGTATAACGGAAGGTAATAAAGCAAAATGGGTATCGCCAGCATTTGGGCGGCAGTTTTAATTTTACCAATCATGGAAACAGCCACACTTTTTGCTGCACCGATCTTGGCCATCCATTCACGGAGTGCCGATATGGTAATTTCGCGACCGATGATGATGGTTGCCACGATGGCATCTGCTCTACCCAATTGCACGAGGACGATCAGCGCCGCGGCAACCATGAGTTTATCAGCAACAGGATCCAGAAAAGCGCCAAAGGCGGAAGTCTGGTCTAGCTTTCGTGCAAGGTAGCCATCAGCCCAATCAGTGAAGGCCGCTGCGAGAAATATTGACGTTGCTGCTAAATCGCGTTCATGGGTGGTAGCCCAGTCCCCAGGAAGGTAGTAGGCGGCAATCAACAGCGGTATCGCAACAATACGAAGCCAGGTGAGCAGGATAGGCAAATTTAAGGGCATGGTTCAGTGTAATGCGGAATATATCTTTTCTGCCATGTCTCGACTGATTCCGGGCACTTCGGCGAGTTGATCGGCATTTGCAGCAAGGACACCCATGAGCCCGCCAAAGCGAGCGACTAGCGCTTTTCTGCGAGCCGGCCCAATACCAGGAAGGCTTTCGAGCTTGGAAGTTTTTCGTGCTTTGGCGCGTCGTGCACGGTGGCCAGTAATTGCAAATCGGTGGGCTTCGTCACGAATTTCTTGAATCAGGTGCAGGGCTGGGTCTCCGGCGTCTAACTGCAACGGCTCCCGTCCATCTGGAAAGATGATCGATTCCAGGCCTGGCTTGCGCCCTTCTCCTTTGGCGACGCCGATTAATGGTATGTGGGATAACCCAAGATCAGCCAATGCCGAAAATGCACAGCCCACCTGCCCTTTTCCACCATCGATCAATATGAGATCAGGTGCCGTGCCCTCCCCGGCAGCAATTCCATCGTAACGTCGAGTGACTGCCTGTCGCATGGCGGCATAATCGTCACCTGGCTGAATGTCCCGAATATTAAAACGCCGATAGTCAGCATTTTTCATACGATTGTCCTGATAGACCACGCAGGAGGCTACTGTCGCCTCGCCCATGGTATGGCTGATGTCAAAGCACTCGATGCGAGCGACGGGTTCCGTGAGATCCAGCGCCTGTTGCAAGGCAGCCAAACGTTTTTCTTGCTGTGCTGTTGCCTGATTTCTTGCCAGGATGGCTAAACGCGCGTTCTGCATGGCCATTTCAACCCAGGCTTTTTGAGTCAAGCCGCGAGCTTCCTGCAATGGTATGGCACGACCAGCGAACTCCGCGAGTGCGGCAGCGGCTTCGCCGGGTTCATCTTCTGCTGGCAATGGATTAACCAGCACCCGTGATGGCGCTGGATGCACAGCGTAATGTTGGCGAAGGAAGGCCGCGCAGACATCGGCCGCATCAGAGTCAGCTGCATTGGTCGGGAAAAAAGGCCTGTCACCAAGATGACGCCCACCACGAATCATGGCCAGATTTACGCATAACTGCCCTGCTTCTTTGGCCACAACCAGAATATCGACATCTTCGCCCTTGCTGCTTGAAACAAATTGCTTCTCTTGCACTTGATGCAACGATTGGATCAGGTCTCTATAAACTGCTGCCTGCTCGAATGCGAGTTGATTTGATGCAGCCTCCATCGCTTGGTTGAGGCGTCGCGCAACTTCATGTTGCTTGCCGTGCAAAAACATGGATGCCAACTGGACATCATTGGCGTAATCGTCGGGTTTGATCAAGCCGACACATGGACCACTACAGCGCTTGATCTGGAACAGCAGACAAGGCCGGGAACGATTTGAAAAGACGCTGTCTTCGCAGGTGCGCAAGCGAAATATTTTCTGCATCAGGTGAATGCTGTCGCGCACAGCCCACGCCGAGGGATAGGGACCAAAGTAATCAGCCTTGCGATCCGGGTTGCCACGATAAAAGCTCAGACGTGGGAATTGGCTTTTTGTCAGAGCAATGTATGGATACGACTTATCGTCACGAAAAAGTATGTTGTAACGCGGCGCAAGCGATTTGATCAGATTGTTTTCCAGCAACAACGCCTCGGCCTCGGTTCGCGTTGGCGTTGTCTCTACGGTAGCAATCTGACTGACCATATGCGCAATGCGCGGGCTGGAAACATTTCCCCGGAAGTAGGATGAAACCCTCTTTTTCAGGTTTTTGGCTTTGCCAACATATAGAACCGCAGCGTTGGCATCCAGCATGCGATATACGCCGGGTAATTCAGTTAGGGTGGCCAAAAAGGCTTTGGCATCGAAAGTCATTTAGGCAGACTTTTAGGCGAGACGGGCTCTGACGCCGGCAAACACGGCCTCGAAACTTTCTCGCGAAAGCCGGCCAGTACGCCAGTTGTAACCGCTGCAATGATAGCTGTCGATTAGAGTGAGCCCATTCGGCAACGCGTGGCTGACATTGTGGGCAAAGGTAAATTCCTTTAGTTTTAGACCGTGGGTCCATAACAATGCCTGATGAGCGATCGCGCCCAGTGCAACCACTATTTTAAGGCGTGGCATCGCGGCTAATTCTGCTTTGAGATGTCCGTTGCATTGACGAATTTCAGCAGTAGTTGGCTTGTTGGCGGGAGGCAGGCAGCGCACAGCATTGGTGATGCGGCAGTTGGTCAGCGTCATGGCAGTGTTGGCCCATTGATCAGGCCCCAGCGGCTGAGGCTGACTGGCAAAGCCGAACCGATGCAATGCCGGATAGAGCAACTCTCCGGCAACGTCGCCGGTAAAAGGGCGACCGGTTCGATTAGCGCCCTTTTCACCTGGACCAAGACCGACAACGAGCAATTCGGCATCCAGCGAGCCAAAGGCAGGAACAGGCAGCGCATGCCAGTCCGGATCACGCTGTCGAATGTTGGAAAGGTGCTCTGCCAGACGCGGGCAGGCAATGCAGGCGGTGGGGTCTTGAAATCTGGGCATGATGAGGATGGTAGCATGGCGTCCATGCAGCTTCATTGGGACATCTTTTGCCGGGTTATCGATAACTACGGTGACATTGGCGTTTGCTGGCGACTAGCCAGGCAACTTGCCTTTGAGCACGGTCGCCAAGTTCGCTTGTGGGTTGACGACTTGGCGAGCCTCGATCCGTTATGCCCAGGACTGGATTTCAAGAAACCGGCGCAGTCGCATCAAGGTGTTGAGATTCATCACTGGACTGAATATACGGTCTATCCACACCCGGCAGAAGTGGTCATTGAAGCGTTCGCCTGCGAGCTTCCATGCAGCTACCTGCAAGCGATGGCTCAGTGCGAACAAAAGCCCTGCTGGATCAACCTGGAGTACCTGACAGCAGAAACTTGGGCAGAAGAATGCCACGGCTTGGCATCGCCTCACCCTTCCCTGCCACTGACCAAATATTTTTTCTTTCCTGGATTTTCGGTCAAGAGTGGCGGCTTGTTGCGCGAAACGAATTTGTTGCGCAACCACGAGCACTGGTTAGCAGCAAACCCTGCCCGAAATGGACTCGAAATCAGTCTATTTTGTTATGACACGGCGCCAGTAGGCGCGTTACTCAGCGCGTTGTCACTTTCAGCGACGGAAGTCACCTGCCACGTTCCTCACGGCAAACCACTGGCAGCAGTGTCTAACTACCTGGGTGGATGCGGACCTTGGCAACTCGGCAATGCATTGATCCAACCAGTTCCTTTCATGGCCATGGATGACTACGACCAATTGCTCTGGCGATGCGACATCAATTTTGTGCGTGGGGAGGATTCCTTTATTCGTGCCCAATGGGCTGGAAAACCCTTTGTATGGCAAATTTATCCACAGGATGACGACGCACATCTCGTCAAACTGGAGGCCTTTCTGAATCGCTATTGCCGGTGTATGGAATCAGCCGATAAATTGGCTATTCGCAGACTATTTCTGGCATGGAACACCGGTAAAAGCGTCGAGTCCGCGTGGTTGAATTTTATGGAGCGGCGCAATTCTTTGGCGAATTACACGGCCGATTGGGCTAGACATTTGGCGTCGATGCCTGATATGGCGACCGCACTCGTCAATTTCTGTGCGCGCAAGGTATAATTGAACGTTTATCTTTTCCTGACTTTTGAGAATCCCGTATGAAAACCGCAATGGAACTCCGCTCCGGCAACGTCATCATGGTGGGTGCCGACCCGCTCGTCGTTCAGAAGAGCGAATACAACAAGTCTGGCCGCAATGCCGCTGTTGTCAAAATGAAACTCAAGAACCTGTTGTCCGGTGCTGCTTCTGAAGCGGTTTACAAGGCTGACGACAAGTTTGAGCAGGTTATCCTCGACAAAAAGGAAGTGACCTATTCCTATTTCGCCGACCCGATGTATGTTTTCATGGATGCCGACTACGAGCAGTTCGAAGTCGAAGCCGAAAACATGACCGATGCGCTGAAGTATCTTGAAGATGGCCTGGCTTGTGAAGTCGTCTTCTACAACGGCAAGGCAATTTCCGTCGAACTGCCGAACAGTGTCGTGCGCGAAGTGGTTTACACCGAGCCAGCCGTTAAGGGCGATACCTCGGGCAAGGT
>DAOLIO010000219.1:0-4911 GCA_035328505.1 Azonexus sp. | reverse complement strand
GCCGCCCCGGAAAGCAGGTGGGTCGAGGCACCCAGGTAATGCGCCGGATCCACTGCGTGCGCGATCGCTGCGGGAATGGCCAACCCGGCAAGCACCGCCACCGGGGTGTGCCAGGTGATGATCCGTGCAATCAGCATGTAAATCCCGCCGCCGAGGATCAGCAGCGACGCCGATTCTCCGAAACTGCCGGCACGGGCGCCCAGCCAGGACATCAACGCTCCGTGATCACCGGTCAGCGAGTGCAGCAGATCAATGCCGCGTGACATTTCTGTCTTGGTGTAACCGAGTAACGAGGCACTGGCCATCGCATCCGGCGTCGGCAGGCTGGTCAGGAAAATACGCAGGCCATGGACAAAATCGGGTGACGTGACCGAGGTGATCGGGAGCGGCGTGACCCACTGCGTCAGCGGTACCGGGAACGAAACGAGCAGCGCCACCCGGGCCACCATGGCCGGGTTGAAGACATTCTGCCCAACCCCGCCAAACACCTGCTTGCCGATCACGATGGCGATAAATCCACCCACGACAGCCACCCACCACGGCGCCCACGGTGGCAGCGTCATCGCCAGCAACCATGCTGTCAACAACGCTGAACCGTCACCCAGCGTCACCATGATGCGCGACCGCCCCATCATCTTCAGAGAAAGCGCCTCGAAGCCGACACAGGAAAGCATGGTCAGCAACCAGAGAAACACGGACGGCCAGCCATAGAGCCAGAAGCCAAACAGTGTGGCGGGCAGTAGCGCCATCTGTACCCGGAACATCGTACGGCTGACCGTATTGCCCCCATGCGCGTGCGGCGAAGCAATCGGCGGTAAGGTCAGGCTTGCCGTGTTCATGCGGATTCTCCCAGTTTTTCGGTGTTGACCGCGGCAGCCGCCTTGGCCGCCGCCGCAGCCTCCCGTTCAGCCTTGCGCTTGGCAGCCGCTTCGGCTTTTTCACGGGCTTCGCGCTCCATGCGCTCCTGACGCTGGAGCGCCAGCTTCTTTGTCGCTTCGGTGCGCAGCTTGCCCCGTTCGCGCGCATACAGATCGCCCTTGGCATGATAGAAATACTGGACCAGCGGAATATGCGACGGACAAACGTAGGCGCAACAGCCACAGGCAATGCAGTCGGAAAGGCCGAGATCGACCGCGCCGTCCATGTCATCGTTGCGAATATGGGCGCTCATTTCGAGCGGCAGCAGCCCCATCGGGCAGGCCTTGACGCACGAACCGCAGCGGATGCACGCCTCCGGCTCGGAGGCAGCAACTTCGGCGGCATCGAACAGCAGGATGCCGCTGGTACCCTTGATCACCGGCACCCGCATGTGCGGCAGGATGGTGCCCATCATCGGCCCACCCATCACCAGCTTTGCCGGCTCGTGCCGGGTCCCGCCGGTAAAGGCCACCAGATCGCTGATCAGCGTACCGAGCGGCACTTCGTAGTTGCCCGGCTCGGCCACCGCGCCGCCATTGAGCGTCATCAGCCGCGTCACCAGCGGCCGGCCAAGACAGACGGCCTGGTGCACCGCGTAGGCCGTGCCAACATTGTGAACGATGACCCCGACATCAGCGGCCCGCGCATCCGAGGGCACTTCACGCCCGGTCAGTTCGAGGATCAGCTGGCGGTCCGAACCCATCGGATAGCGGGCAGGCACCGGGAAAATGCCGATTGCCGGAAAGGCCGCCGCCGCCTCGCGCATCGCTTCGATGGCTTCCGGCTTGTTGTCTTCGATACCGACCTTGGCGCATTGAGCCCCGGTCGAGATCAGCATCAGACGAATGCCGGCCACGATGTTTTCCGCCTTGTCCCGCATCAGGCGGTCGTCGCAGGACAAATACGGCTCGCACTCACTGCCGTTCATGATCAACGTGTCGATATTCGACCGCCGACCAAGGTTGAGCTTGACCGACGACGGAAAGGTCGCGCCGCCCAGCCCCACGACACCGGCCGCGGCAACCCGTTGGGCGATCTCGTCCGCTGACAGCGCAAAAGGATCAGCTGGCTTTTCCGTCTCGATCCAGGTGTCCTCACCATCGGCGTCGATGGAGATCGCCATGCCGGTGAGGCCCGAGGCATGCGGCGCGGTAATTTCGCCGATTGCGCTGATCACGCCCGAAGTTGAGGCGTGCAGCGGCGCCGAGATATTGCCCTGCGCAGCCGCAATCAGTTCGCCCTTTTTAACTTTCTGTCCAACCAGCACGACCGGCCGGGACGGCGCCCCGACGTGCTGGGAGAGCATCAGGTGAACCCGCGGCGGGATCGGCAGCTTGCGTACCTTGGCGTCAGCCGCCGGCCGCTTGTGATCATCCGGATGCACACCCCAGTCGTTTCCGAGAAAGTGCTTGAAAAGGTTCATGAATCCCATGGCTATCTCACGCGGCGAGTGGTTTGGGCATAACCCAATGTTGCAGGGTGACGGGCACAGGCTTCATGACCAGTGCGTCGGTCGGGCATTTGGCAACGCAGCTCGAACAGCCGGTGCAGGCTTCACGGAACACGTTGTGTACCTGCTTGGCGGCGCCGATGATGGCATCGGTCGGACACACCTTGCTGCAGCGGCAACAACCGATGCACAACTCTTCCGCCACCGTGGCGATCTTCGGACCATCATCGGACATCGCCGAGAGATCAACGCTCAGGCCGAGCTTGGCCGCAATGGCTGCAGCCAGCGATTTACCGCCGGGCGGGCAGCAAGTGGGCGCGGCCGTGCCGTCGGCAATGGCTGTCGCCGCCCCGGAGCAGCCAGGGAAGCCACACTGCCCGCAATTCGAACCCGGCATCATGGTGATCAGTTCTTCGACCAGCGGATTGCCGTCGACCTGCAGGAATTTGTTGGCGACCCCGAGGATGATGCCGAGTGCGGCACCGAGCAGCGTCAGACTGAGGATGGCGGCGATCATTGGACGTATTCCCCTTTAGACATTCATGCCCGAGAAGCCCATGAAGGCCAGCGCGAGCAAACTGATGGTGACAAACGAGATCGGTGCCCCGGCAAAGGCCAGCGGAACGCGGGCCAGCGCTATGCGTTCGCGCAGGCCGGCGAAGATCAGCAGCACGATGGTGAAGCCCAGCGCCGAGCCGAAGCCGTACAGCAAGCTTTTGAACAGGTTGTATTTCTGATCCACGTTGAGCAACGCCACACCCAGTACGGCACAGTTGGTGGTGATCAGCGGCAGGTAGATACCCAGCGACTGATACAACCCCGGGCTGGATTTCTTGATGAACATTTCAGTGAATTGGACGACCGCCGCGATAACCAGGATGAAGGTCAGGATGCGCAGATAGCCGAGGCCCAGGGGCTGCAGCATCCAGTTGTCGAGCATCCATGACGCGCCAGCCGCCAGTGTGATGACGAAGGTCGTGGCCAGGCCCATGCCGAAGGCGCTGTCCACACTCTTCGAGACGCCCATCACCGGACACAGGCCCAGGAACTTGATCAGCACCACGTTGTTGACCAGCGCGGTGGAAAGCAGCAGTAACAGGAATTCGCTCATGGCAGTCAGGCTCAAGTAGTGTCGTAGCCATCACTGCACAAGGCGTGCCAATTTGCCCATTCGTCCGGCCCATTCGACGAAACCCCATGCCGATGCGGGGTCCCACGGTCAACGCCCAAAACCGGTGCATTTTGAAAACTTACAAATGTCGCGAACCCGACAGACATTTCGTCGGATTTCAGCCGCAGACCTGCTATCCGGCCATGTATCCATCGCGATCTGACAAACGGCACGGAAGCTGCTTCGATTCATCCTTAAGGATTAATCGCGCTACACATAACGAACTATTCAGGAGTCAAGTCATGTCGTCCGTCACGCATATCACGACCCCAATCATCGAGAAAAAACTACCGCCGGAAGCCTTTCGACATGCCGTCGACCAGGCAGATCTGGCCATCTCGATCACGGATGCCAGGGCCAATATCCTGTTTGCCAACGACGCGTTTACCCGGGTCACGGGTTATAGCACGAACGAAATTCTCGGCCAGAACGAGTCCACGCTATCCAACCACACGACGCCACCCGAGATTTACCAGTCGATGTGGAGCGAACTCTCTGCCCAGAAACCGTGGTCAGGCAAACTCCTCAACCGGCGCAAGGATGGCACCTTGTATCTGGCAGAACTGGAGATTTCGCCGGTCGTCGATGCCAGCGGGCAGACCACCCATTTTGTCGGCATGCACCGGGACATCACTGACCTGCACCGCCTGGAACGACTGGTCCGCAACCAGAAACACCTGATTGAATCGGTGGTGGACGCTGCGCCGATGGCCTTTGCGCTGCTGGATCCGAACGGGCGCATCATTCTCGACAATCAGGAATACAAGAAACTGGTCTCCGACCTGCGCGTCAAGGAACCTGCCCACAGCATGCTGGACGGCATTTTCCCCGCCTGGCGCACAAGCCTGGCCAGCCAACCGCAGCAGTTGTTGATGAATAACCGCGAAGTCCGCATCGATCGTGCCGCCGGCCGCGCCCGCTGGCTGTCGGTGACATCGTCGATCATCGACATGCAAAGCGACTGCGCCGACAGCTATTTCTGCGCCGACGGCCAACCCGGCCTGCTGCTGGTCATTGCCGATATCACCAATCTGCGGGACGAGCAGGAACGATCCCGCGCTTCGGCCCTGCAGGCGGTATTGGCCAAGGAAGAACGTACCGCGGCAATCCGTGAAGGTCTGTCGGCGGCCATTTTTCGCCTGGAAGAGCCGATGAATGTCATGGCCTCGGCCATCTCCGTGCTGCAACGACGCGACCCTGCCAGCGCCGCGATGCTGCAGTCCGCATTGGCCGGCAGTCGCGAGCATCTGGAAGCGTTGCGTCAGGTGATCCCGCAGAGCCCGCAGGAAATCGTTGTCAGCGTGAACATGAACGAAATCCTGCGCGACGTGCTGGAAGTCAGCACGCCGCGGCTGCTGGCGGCCGGCATCAT
>DAOLIO010000218.1:0-4914 GCA_035328505.1 Azonexus sp. | reverse complement strand
ATCTACCAGCCAAATTCACAACCTGGAGGTCTTACGAAGAGGGCTGCGAGGAATCCGGCTCGCTTCCACCTTCAGGCAGGAAACTGACAAGTTTTGCGCCGTCCAGTTCCACCGGAATGCGGCGATTCGTGCCCAGCGTCACAAAATCGAATCCTGCTTCGTTGTTGCAGCGCCAAGCCATCACGGCGTTCCCTTCTCCGATTCCTGCCTCGACTTGGCCCCAAATATGCTCGCGCACCTTGACCGAGTAGTTGCCGACGTACACTCCTGCCCTAATTTCCAGGAGCCACACCGCCAGTCGCCCGCGTAGCCGCGGCGGCGCATTCTCAAGTACGATGACCAGCATCGCCGATGTTGTCCTGATTAGGGATAGCCGGAAGTACTTGCTCTTCAAACGGTGCAGGACGAGGAATTTCTCCCGCAGCCAGCATCTCTTCAATGCCCGGGATGATGCGCTCCAACAGCTTGGTTTCGCGGAATTTGTCGCGACAGGCCAGGCGCACTTGCTGTTCGGCATTGGGCGGGTTTTTCGCCGCTATCCGAAAGGCCAAGGGCACAACGGTTTCAAATTTGTAGATGTCCGCCACATCATAGACGAACGAGAGTGGTTTGCCGGTGTGAATAAACCCGATTGCCGGAGCATACCCCGCTGCCAATACCGCCGCTTCTGTGACGCCGTACAAACACGCAGTTGCGGCCGAGAGGCAACGGTTTGCGATATCGCCTTGATCCCAATCTTCGACATCATAGTTCCGAGCCTTCCATTGCACGCCGGCTTGCGCCGCCACGCGCTTGTACATCTCCCGAACACGAGCCCCCTCGATCCCTCGCAACTGCTCAACTGAGCGGCGTTGGGGTGGCTCCTCGCCAAATCGCAGCGCGTACATCTTACGCACGACTTTCAACCGCAATTCATCGTCGAGGGCAAGCTTCGCCTGATACAGCAGACGATCTGCTCGCGCACCACCCGGCTGTCCAGCCGAATACAACCGCACCCCCGCCTCACCAATCCAAACCAACAATGTGCCGACACGAGCCGCCAAGGCGCAGGCGGCGTGAGAGACCCGCGTGCCCGGTTCCAGCATCAAGCACACCACACCGCCGACGGGAATGTGTGTGCGCACTCCGTTCTTGTCGACGACGACAAACGCCCCATCCAATACATCAAGATGGCCATACTCGATGTAGAGCACGGACAGCCGTTCCTTGATCGGGATCGGTTTCAGTGGAGGCAGAATGTCAGCCATGCAGGCGCTCCAAGATCACCCTCGTCACAGGCGGCGGACCAGCAACAAGCCGCACCCGAAGCCTTTAGCGGGGCCAACGCCTTGCTCCAACAGCTCAGTCAGCCGTAGCGGATCGTTTACTGTTAATACGCCGTCAAACGTGATCGTCACTAGTTTGCCACTGTGATTGCCTTTCCGAAAATACATTGGTGCATGGGGCAAGACATTGGCTGCAACGACCTCGGCCACATCGGCGAGTTTGCGACTGAGCCAATCACGCTGATCCTTTTCTCGAATCAATGGAACACGACACTTTTCCCATTTCTTGTTAGGCTTGGTGTCCCGCTGGTTATCGGTAATGGTCCGGACAGGATTGGCGGTGAGTAGAAAAGCCAGGCGCTGACCACTCACAGGCTGAGGATGAAACTCGCGCGTACCCATAACCACCATACCCGATGTAGCCTCTGGCTCACGACGCGATTGCACCAACAAGCACGCAGGCCTACCTATTGGATTGGCCTCGATCCGAAATAGAAAGCCTTGACGTGCGGCCTCATCGTTAGTCCGTGTTTCTTTAGGCTCACCAGGAAACATTCGCCACAGCTGGCGGTGCAAATCGTAAGGATTGCGGGCGAACTCCCACGGAATTTCGACGCGGCTCAAGAACATAGCTCCTCCTTATGCAGATACACCTGGCGGGTCCCGAATTGACGGTGTTGCCCGTGCAAAGGCATGTCACGAATCCGCAAGGGTTGGCTGGAAACCAAATCGCCTTCGGCATAAATGAGGCCACCAGCAGGCAATGCGCTTGCCAATGCTGCCTTCGAATCGCTGGCTTCAACTGGCGCACCGTCAAGCAACGGCCGGGAGATGGGGCAGGAACGTCGGCCTAGTACAGGGGTATAACATGGACGACGCAATGCGTCAGCAATGACTGTCAGGGTGACGGGCGCATGCTGTTTTTCGCCAATGGCGACCGTGAAGGCAGCATCGAACAAATATTCGCGTCGTGACACGACTGGGTTTTCATTAGCCGACCCGTCTACTTTTCGCGCAGCAAGAACGGTGTGAAAGTCGGGGAGTTTAATAGCGGATTTCGACATAGGCGTTTCTGCATCCAGTCGCATTACCGCACGATCCACACGAACAGCGAATTCAACGCTCGACGATAATTCCTCTAGTTCTACGTGATCTCTCCGATCAATGCCGAGGCAAGCGCCCAGTAAGCCTAAGAGGCCGCTTCGGGTAGGAAATAGACTTGATGGACGAAAATCCTCAAATGTGTGCATGCCCCAAGCCTGTATGGGGCCGTCCAGTCGTAAGATGAGATAGCGTGGCATAGGGCCTCCTTAGGCTTTCCCACCATTGACAATCCACTCTTCCATCGACTTAAGCGAATTGAACGCGGGCTTGCCGCCAAGCTTAATGCCCTCCTCAACCGAAAAGGCACGTGCTTGGTCATCCAATCCATAGGCACGATTCACACGCTCCCAATAGTTCGCCATGGTGTGGATAGATGGCTGGAGAAAGCCGACATCCTTGTAATCGCGCTTTACAGGCTGTTCAAACGCATTCGCCAGTGAAATTGGAAGATCCGCAAAGGTGGCGATGGCAAAGTCCGCCAAATTATGTGCAGCAAAGGATTGTTGTTTGGCACTCGGCACCACAGTTACCAGCAGGTGGAACACATGACTGGCTATATCCAGTGCGCGTTGACGCGATTCAGCTGTTTCCGGACTTTTCATATCCGCCAATAATCCCAGGTTCACTTGTAGTTGTTTCAAATTGAGGCTGGCGTAGCGGTAAAACACGCCCGAAGAAAACTGCTGGGTGTCGAGATGCCCTGCACCAGTTTCGCCTGCATCTTGGGTGAGGTCGTCCACAGCCGTGAACCAGTCTACGTCTTGCGGTTCGACTGCGTGAGTGGTGATGGCGTGAGCGACAGCCAAAGCGCCATCAACCGAAGTCATTAGCCCAGAAGTTGCCATGCGGCCAGACAAAGCAATGTCTAATGCAGAGGCGATAGCTTTGCGAACCACATCGACTTTTTCTTTGGCAGCCTTGATGCCTTTCTTGGTTAAGACGTCGTCGATAAATTCTTGCTCGGTTTTTTTCTTTTTACCCTTCTGCTTAGCCGCATTGGCCTTGGCTTTACTTATCTCATCATCGGTAAGAGAAACCGCTTTAATAATGCCGCAAAGAACTCGGATTTCATCAATTGCCCAAGGAGCAACCGCAAGTTTTTTACCCTTGTTACCATCACTACCTGCGTCATCTCCTTGCTCATCAGCATCTTCGGCTTCGTCACCTTCCGTGTTCTTTCTGACAAACAACTCCATCGTTTTAGTGATCAGAGACTGGTCAAACTCTGCGCTCAATTCTTTAACGAATATCGGAATGAGCTTTTCAAGCTCACGAGTACGGGTAGATGCAGGACCAAACTGACTTTCGTAATAGCTACTCATCCGCATAGATCGTTTCAGGGACTGACTGGAGATGCGCACTCGGTTAACCCCACCAAACACAGCAGTTTTTTGCATATTCATGTCATCACGGTTCAAACATGACGGGCTGTGAGAAATCAGGATGTGAAAATTGACAAAGTTCTTAGCGGTCATTTTCTCTCTCCTTTAGCAGGGGTAAAACGAGCAATATAGAAGTCTTCAACGAGTTGACGTTTAGCGCGATCATTCCAGTACCAGACTGTACGGCCAAATTCTGACCAATCCACGGCTGGCTCAATGTGCATTAAAAGCCGCCGCAACTGAACCAGATCGAGCGGGGCATGAGATCGGGCTACTTGCAGCACTCGCGCTTCGGCTACCTGGGCCTTAGCCAATTGCGTCCCAAGTGATTTAGCCTTTGGTGCGTGCCTGCAATAGGGCAGCAGATAAGCCAGACGCACGTGTCGCTCATCCGGCCGCTGGCCGGGAAATAGTCGGTAGAGCGCAGGAGTGAATGCGACATCCTCCGGCTCAGCGACGCGACACAGCTCAGCACGAGCCCCGGCTGGAAAGCTTTCATTGTCGTAACGCATTTTCAGTGCGACAAAGTCCGGCAGTTCGGCTTTCATGTTTCCTCCATCAATTTTTCGAGATCATTGGTCAGGCTGCGCCGCACCCAGGCAATAACCGGAATCAACTCCGACTTCATTGCGTACGGATCGGTGAGTTCCTCAAAAATGGCGTGACAGTGTTCGGCAATCTGTCGGGCGAAGACTGATCTGGCAACCGACCATTCCTTCCACGTGAGTTCGTTAGAAAATGTTTCATGGATCAAGCTCTCGGTGCGGGCGTAAAACAGTTTCTCGGCTGTTTCATGGATAGCCGCACCGATGCCTTTCAATCCTTTGTCTTTGTTGCCTTGTACCGCAAAGTAGAGTTTCCCGCGCAAGGCTTTCTTCGCCTCCTTGCCAATCGCAACCAGTTTGGACAGGCGGTCTTTGTCATCCTGCCAGCCTTGGGCAAGACTCATCATTTCATGGCGGCGTTCCAACACCGAGGCCTGCTTAGTCCGATAGCCGCCAATCAGCAAATGCAGGTCGGTGTCGCTTAACTCTCCGGCCTGAGAAATTGGTCCGGCTGGAGTTGACCCCTCCTTAGCATCACGGTCGTTATTGCCTTTTGGCATGACAAACTCGGACAACAGCGTCCATGCCGGGGCCGTAGTGGTGAAACTGGCAAATTTC
>DAOLIO010000217.1:0-4949 GCA_035328505.1 Azonexus sp. | reverse complement strand
CCACCGTGGCGACCTATTGGCTGGGCGTGCGCAAGAAAGTCGTGCCGGTGCATGCCGGCGGCCGGCTCAAGCAGTGGCTGGCCATGATGCGGCGAAACTATCCCGAGGCCGAGGTGCTCTATGACCGCATGCGGCCGATCAAGGCGGCGGCCGACATCGATGCGGCGATGATCGACGAGGGCCTCGTGACCCGGGAGCAACTGGCGGCATGATGGACGACGAACCGCAAGGAAATTCCCGCTTCATCGCCAGCGCCCAGCACGGCCCGCACCGTGACCTGGAAGCGCTCGTGCTGAAACATATGGCCCACCCGTTTCGGAAGCCGATGGCCGATTACAACCGCGCGGCGCTGGCGGTGGCGCTGGCCGCCCGCGATGCCTGGAACCCGCAGGCGCCGCTGATCCTCGATGCCGGTTGCGGCGTGGGCTGGAGCACGCAGCGCATCGCTGAAACCTGGCCGGATCATTTTGTATTGGGCGTCGATCAATCGCTCGACCGCATCAGCCGTGGCAAGCCGCTGCCCATGCCGGCCAACGCGCTGCTGCTGCGCGCCGATCTGATCGATGTCTGGCGCCTGCTGGCAGAGAACGGCATTCGCCTCGCCCGGCACTACAACCTCTACCCGAACCCGTGGCCGAAGATCGGCCATCTGGCGCGGCGCTGGCAGGGCCACGCCGTATTTCCCGTCTGGCGCGAGCTGGGCGGCGAGCTGGAGTGCCGCAGCAACTGGCGCATCTACATCGAAGAAATGGCACAGGCCCTGACGCTGCTCAGTGGCCAGACCGTCGTTGCCGAGCCGTGGCAGACCGATGATCCGATGACGCCCTTCGAGAAGAAATACCTCGCCTCCGGCCATCAGCTGTGGCGCTGCCGGGCCAGCCTGCCATGAGCGTTTGCCAAACCTGCGGCGCCTGCTGCGCCAGTTTTCGTGTTGACTTCCATCCGGCTGAACTCAGCGGCGGTGCCTTTGCCTGGGGCGAAGGCGTGCCCCAAGCGATGACCGTGCCGGTTACGGCCGGCATCGTCCGCCTGTGCGGCACCGACAGCGCAGCGCCGCGCTGTGTCGCACTGGCCGGCGAAATCGGTCAGTCGGTGAGTTGCACAATCTACGAAGGCCGGCCATCACCCTGCCGGGAGTTCGACACCGAACATGCCGCCTGCAACCGGGCGCGTCAGCGACACGGGCTATCGCCGCTGCCCTGACTCGGCGAAAAGGACCGCCACGGTCAACCCGCAAAAAGGCCGAAAAATGAAAAACCGCCCACCGCGTCGTTGCGGGGGCACCTGCCAGCGCAATGTGCAGGCGGGTCCGGTTAAACGCGGGGTTGGGCGGCGATAGGCAATCAGGTCAACAATCTCATCCATTCACGAGGTACCTGGAATAGAGAAAAAAGGCGCAGTACATCAACATCCCGGAACCGGCCAGGCATGCGAGGCCATTGAATAATGCGATACACCCCGCAAACGTCTCAGAAATCCCGTCGTTGACAGCCATTCGATTGGCCGGGGAAAGTGCGGCGAGCACTTCATGCCAGGCATTTCGAGAATAGAGATCGTCGTCCTGACAATAGATTCTTTGCAACGCATCCGCTATGGAGTTGGCCGCATCGGCGGACAGTCCATTCACGCGTTTCGGGCGTCGAGCCGCTTTGAGCCCTTTGAGCTGAGCGTTGATGTCCGACTTGTCGCAAAGGATCAAGTGCTTAATTCCAAATCCTTTGGCGAGCTCAATTTCGGCGCTGACAAATGCACTCTCCGTCGCGTTGCCTTCCGGATCCACGACGACCAATGCAGCAGTCGACAAAAAAAGGTCCATGTAGACGCGCGCTGTCGCGCCGGGGTCGCGCGACAGGAAATCCATTCGGGGATCCATTCCGTCCTGTGCTCTTGGTGCATCCCCGGATTTTGGGATCAGGTCCATGGGTTGGTAGTGGACGACTGACAGGCCACTCTGACGCAAATGGTCGGCGATTTCCAATGCGAGCGAGTAGTCCTTCCGCCGAAAGCTGATAAAAACGGCACCCGGCAAGCTTGGTCGATATGCATCTATCAAGAAGTACTTGGCACCATACAGCCACCGCAGGCCTAAAAGTAGAAGAGGAATGGCAATGAATAAACAAACCGAGAGCGCGTACCATGCCCAATGATTCATAATTAATTCAGTTGGTTAGCGTTGGGCTGTCCCACTCGACTGTAGTGTTTGACCGCGCTAGTGAGTTCGAAATGTATTCCATTGGTGGGTCTTCAATTCCATGGCCGCATAGGCCTCAAAGACGTACAACTCAAGAGGGTTGTCGATCTCAACGAAGGCAACATCCAGCGAGCGAAGATACTGCTGCGCGGCGGAAAAAGCTTTTTTGAACTCAGCATCTTTCATAACCTCAGCTCTTTTCCCTTGCTTCGGCGTGCGCCGTTGCGCGATTGCATAGACTAGACTGGCATCAAAATGCGTAGCGCCGGTGACATGCTGACGCAGACGGGCCAGCACGCCTCGCGAGATACCCACGTAGATGGGTACTCCGCTTTCAATGAGCACGTAACAGCCAGAAAAATCTTTTGGCAATTTGAGCTGCTTCGCAATTGCGGCGGGACCGTTGCCTGGGACGGAAAAAAGCGAAGCTTTGTGGGGTGTGGCTAGCACCAACCTAAGTTTTTTCATGAAGCTCGGCAGCACCGAGTTTGCGAGATCCTGAAAAGAATGAGGGCAGTTGTCTATGAGCACGGTATTGCGGTCTAACGTCAAAGCTCAGGGGCGCGACGCCTGCGGCGCGCCCCCTGGAGCGATGGGTTGGGCATCAACTGACTCACTGCTGCTTTCTGCTTTTCTCTTGAACACAGCGTAGTTTCTACCGCCAGATGGATTTGAATAACTAGCATTTAGTTCAGTTTTGTCCGAGGACATCTTGAATGTGCACGTTCCTGAGGTTGATCTGTTGCATTCAAACTGAAGTCTGTTACCTTCAATTTGTCCTTCGCTGGCGCTATTACCCCCGCCACAGTATTTAATCCTTGCGTTGCAATTTTGGTCGACACCTTTGATATTGAGCGTGCACTTGCCTACGCCGCCGACTTGCCATTCGCCTTGCCACCTTCCCTGCCAGTCTTGACAAGTAATTTGGTCTTCACCAGCGAATGCGTTGCCAACGCAAAAGGCAAACAGTATGGTTACAAAGACATTTTTCATCGTTAATGGCTCCTTGGTGAGTGATGCCCAACGTGAAAATAACCGGACGTCCGTCAGGCCGGTCGGGTTGATTGCGGAGTTAGGCAGACATGACGCCTCAGCTCTCCATGGAGATGCCATCAATGCTGCCTGCGCTATCAAAATGCACTGAAATGACATAGTCGGTCACCTCATCCGGGAGCGTGAAATCAAAGTACTCAATGTCGTCCTGCCCCCAAGATGAACGGAGTTGAAGTAAACCGATTACTGACGCAGGCTCTGGATTGCCGGAGCCAAGATGTTTCTGCCAATAGCTCTGTGGAAGCTCCGCCAGGTGGTGCTCGGCAAACAAACTAACGCTGTCCTCACCTGCCGCCGTGCCAAATGCCTGTTTGATTGCTTCAAGTGCTATTTTTTGCCGCTGAATATCAATTGTTGTCATTGCATCTCCTTATTGGTCTGAAGTTTGAGTTAACCGGCCTGGCGCGGCTTGCTGCGACAGGCACCATGGAATGAATTGTCAGGCTCAGTCCTCAAAGAATTTCTCTGTTGGGACGGAGGCTTTGCGTAGCAAGCTGCGCAAGATTTCTGGGAGGAAAGGGACGAGGAAGTGCCCCCATTTTTCGACATCTTCAACTGTGTAGTACCGACACCAATTGTCCACTCCTGGCTGCCAAGGCCGCCCTGGCTCTTTGAGTTGGGGCCTTGTTTCGACAATTTGAGCCACGAGTAGGTTGGCGGCGAGAGCCATTTGATCAGAACAGTTCTCAAGGATACGAGCGTGGCGACCTGAAAGACATGCCGGGTCAATTTCTCCAGCACCGCCGTTAAGAGTGAATGAGCCACCGTGCCCTGAACCTCCAAAGCTATTGCATTGCACCTCAAAAGCAAGAATGAAAGCGGGGTTGCTCCTAGTCTGTTTAACGAAGCAACAGCGCTTACCCGGCAGCTTCCTGAACCCATTCTTCAAGCACCGGGGCTTGAATATGGTGGCAAGAGCATGGTGGACATCGTTGGACTTGGTGTAAAGATCAGCGCTCATGGCTTGATGCCCAACGTTTGAATTCACCGGACGGCGCGGCTTCTCGCGCAGATCCGGTGGAATGGTGGATTGGGCATCTTGCCCCTATACTTTTGCTGGACAATCGGCTGTTGATTATGTACAGTAATGCGTACATATTTGGAGGTTCGACATGGATGCAATGACCTACACCACCGTTCGCGCAAATCTTGCCAGCACTATGGATCGGGTTTGTGACGACCACGAAGCCTTGATTATTACTCGCAACGGAGAGCAGTCCGTGGTGATGCTCTCGCTTGAAGATTACAAAGCGCTTGAAGAAACAGCATATCTCTTGCGCACGCCCGCCAACGCGAAGCGTCTTCTCTCGGCGGCTGCTCAATTGAACGCCGGGAAAGGCATCGAGCGAGAGCTTGCAAAGTGAAGCTGATTTTTGCAGATGAGGCATGGGAAGATTATCTCTACTGGCAAAAGCAAGACAAGCGCATGGTTGAACGGATCAACAAGTTGATTCGGGAAACCCAACGAGAGCCATTTTCTGGCATCGGTAAGCCAGAAGCATTGAAACATGCGCTATCAGGATTCTGGTCACGCCGACTAACAGATGAACATCGCATGGTGTACCGCGTTGAAGGTGATGAACTGTTGATTGCACAGTTGCGGTTTCATTACTGAGACGCCTAACGTTGTAGGTAAGGGGCGCTGCGCGACGCTTTATCGCGCAGCGTCCAGCGACCGGAGGGAGCGGCCTTGACCGCAGTGTTA
>DAOLIO010000216.1:0-4959 GCA_035328505.1 Azonexus sp. | reverse complement strand
TGCCCAGATGTGCCTGCGTACGAACTTCGCGCACCACTTCAGGTGGCAACGCATCGCGCTTCACGAGTTGGCGAACCAGCTTCAGCACGCCATCCCAGTCACCCAGACCTTGTCGGGCGCGCATCTCCAATCGTAGCGCAGCGATGTGACGCCCGTGCTTGCCTTGAAGTTTTTCGAGCGCGGCCAGCGCTTCGTCGAAGCGCCGCTCCTCGTTGGCCATTTCTGCATCCAGCATCAGGGTGGCCGACTCCGTGCGCGGATCGTCGGTCTTGGCATGCTCCAGCCAGTATTGCTGCTTTTCAGGCTCACGCATGCGCTGGGACGCGCGTGCCGCAATCAGTGCCGAGAGGCCCGGAGCGATACCCGTCGCGTGGGCTTCGATCGCTTTCTTCAGCGCCTGCCCGAAACGTCCCTCAAACAGGAGCCGAACCGCATCCTGAAATACCTGTACTGCGTTTTCACGCTGGCGCCGAGCCCGATATTCACGCACCCGCTTCGGCAGGCCAAAGGTGACCGACAAGGCACGCATGCCGAGATAGAGCACCACCACCACGCCCAGCAGCGCAAGAATGAAAAGATTCAGCGACACCTCTGCCCGCCACGGGGGAAAGACCAGCAGCACATAGCCGTCGTTCATCCGTGCACCGAGTGCAACAGCCACGGCCGCACAGGCCAGGACAATGATCCAGAATAGCCCTCTCACCGCTTTTCCTTGCCTTGACGCAAGCCACGCAAGGCTGCCTGAGTGTCTTTCAGGGTGGGCAACTCGACATTGATGTCCGTCGCCGTCATCTGGCGCAGCGTCGATTGCGCGGTCTGCGTGGCCTTGTCATTCGCGTCAAAGTTGGCGGCCAGCAATTCCTGACAGACCTTCAATTCATTGCGAAATGTCCATTGGTCGCGGGCAAACAGGGCGAGACGGGCGTTGAGCAGGCGCAACTTGAGATTTTCACGCAGGAAATAGCCCTGACCAGGAGCCAGCAGCGCCGTGTCCGTGCGGTCAAATCGCTGGATGCGAATCAGGCCCTTGATTTCCTGCCACATGGCTGAACCGGTCACCTGCCACCATGGCAAGTTATCGGCCACTTTTTGATTTTCGGGCAATTTTTCCGGTCGACCATCGGCGGCAAGGGGCAGCTTGTCGACCACCAGAATGATCTGTTCCAGACGCAGGCTGATACCGGCGGCATCGACAAAAGGCAGCGAATTCAGCCGCGCCAGGTCATTGGCAATTGCCTTGCGCAAGGGCAGATACTGCGGGCGATCAAGGCGGGCAAGTTGCGCATCGGCGGATTGCAAGGCCAGCGCGGCGACCGGCACGTTGCCAGCCAGTTGCAACTGCTGTCCGGCCAGCGTAACTGACTGTTCCACCTCCAGCAAGGCAACCTCCTCGCGACTGCGGGCAATGTCCTGATACAAGGTTTGCAGGGTGGTCGATTGCCCCTGGAATTCCGCAAGCTTGCCATCGAGCGCACCCAACCGGTTCTGCAGCGCATCGATCTGCTCGCGCGTCTGTTTTTGGGCGCCGTGGTCTTCCTTGTGGGCCGTGTCGAAATCAGCCAGCTTGCGGGTGACTTCCTGCTGCAAGTCGCTCAGCTTCTGGCGGGTATCGAACCACTGCCAGCCAGCCAGCGCCAGCGCGGCAATCGCAACCAGCAACCACAGACCTTGCCGCCTGGCTCGCGGCGCCTGGATGTAAGTCATGCTGGACGAGGAGGGATTAATATCGTTTTCAGGCATCATGCCGACCAATTATAAGCAACTAAGCCGGCAAGAATGCCAGCGTCTGCTGCTTCTGTGAGGAGAATTTTGCTTAAACCCAATGCCCGGGCAGTTTCGGCAATGCGGGCATGCGGGACAAATATCGGTGTTTGTTGCAGAAAGGCGCGGCCTTCGCTATCGAGCAGATCGTATAAATAGCGCAGGCCTTCGCTGCTTGAGACTGTCAGCGCATCAAGCTGACCATTCTGCCAGGCAGCGATCAACGGTGCGGCCCCCATGGTCGGCCCGGAACGTCGATAGCAGGTAATGCAATCTACAGTTGCCCCACGTTCGCGCAAGGTTTCAGCCAGCAGTTCGCGGCCACCGTCACCCCGAAATATTGCGACGCGCTTGCCCTGGACCTTATCGACCGCCAACTCGGGCAGTGCCAGCAACGCCTCGGAATCGAATCGCTCGCGGGGCGCCACGCAACCCCGAATGCCATGAGCGGCCAAGGTCTTCACCGTTCCCTGCCCGATCGCGACAGGCATCAGCTGTTCAGGCCAGGCGCCGCATGCCAACAGGGCCGGCAGGGCATGGTCAACGGCATTCGGGCTGATGAAAACCGCCAGCGCATAGTCCGCCAATCGGGTGGCCGCTTCTGTTAGCGGCCGGGGATCATGGGCCGGCGAAATTTCGAGCAAGGGAAAAATCAGCGGCTTGCCACCTGCGGCCGCAATTCCTTCGGCCAGCGGCGCCGCCTGCGCCAGGGGCCGGGTCACAACGATGCTTCGGCCGGATAGCGGGCCATGGGCAGTCATTTGCAATGCGCGAGCTTTTCCAGAATGGTGTCAGCACCGTTGGCCCGCAGTTCAGCTGCCAGTTGCAGGCCGAGTGCTTCGTCATCCGCCGGATTGCCACGCAGTTCGGCGCTGACCACTTCCTTGCCATCAGCTGTTGCGACAAATCCGCGCAACCACAGTTGGCCGTTTTCGATGACGGCGTAGCCACCCAGCGGCACTTGGCAACTGCCCCCCAAGGCACGGGAGAACGCGCGTTCGGCCTTCACGCAGTGGGCAGTTTCCGGATCGTTCAACGGCGCGACGACATCGGCCATGTCGGCTGCACCATCGATCAGCTCGATGCCAAGCGCGCCCTGTCCCGGCGCTGGCAACGACTGTTCCGCGGTCAACACGGATTTGATGCGATTTTCCAAACCGAGGCGGATCAGGCCGGCCGCCGCCAGAATGATCGCATCGTATTCGCCGGCGTCGAGTTTCTTCAGGCGGGTATCGAGATTGCCACGCAGGCTCTTGATGACCAACTGGGGGTACTTGGCACGCAGGATGGATTCGCGACGCAGGCTGGACGTGCCGACGATGGCGCCGGCCGGCAAGTCATCCAGCGCCTCGAACTTGTTCGAGACAAAGGCATCGCGCGGATTCTCACGGGCCGAGATGGCCGCCAGCACAAAGCCTTCCGGCATCACCATCGGCACATCCTTCATCGAATGCACCGCGAGGTGCGCCTTGCCCTCCTGCATGGCAACTTCGAGTTCTTTGATGAACAGGCCCTTGCCGCCAATTTCCGCCAGCGGCCGATCAAGAATCTGATCGCCCTTCGTCGTCATGCCGAGAATGACAACTTCCGCCCCGGGATTTAAACTCGATAAGCGATCTCTAACGTGAACCGCCTGCCACATGGCCAGACGGGATTCGCGGGAAGCAATGACAATCTTGGAAGGACAGGACATGAGCAGGCAATGGGCAGGGCTTTTGGGAGGGCTGATTCTAGCATGGCAGGCAGCCCCCGCCTTGCCGGCCAACGACCTGCCCCCCGCCGCCGACTTGCGCGCCGAAGCGTTACAGGCTGCCAGGCTCGGCGGGCCGTTGATCGTCATCTACAGCCGCCAGGACTGCAAATACTGCGAACGGGTAAAGCGCGATTACCTGAAGCCGCTGGAGACCAACCCGCGCTACCGAGACCGGGTCGTCATCCGCCAGATCAATCAGGATGGCGACAACCAGGCCGTGACGGACTTCAACGGTATCATCACGACTCACGCCGGCGTCAGCGGCGCAGAAAAGATCAAGCTGGTGCCGGTTGTTGCCTTCTACGGACCGAACGGCCGCAAACTGGCCGAGCCCATCGTTGGCGCCCGACTACCGGACTTTTATCAAACCTATCTTGAGGATGCCGTCGAGCAATCGTCTCGCGCCCTGAAAGCCCCATGAGCGAACTGATCAAATCACCTGAACAACGTCCGGAACATCCCGATTTCTGGTGCAAGCGCTTCGGCGAGGGTGTTACCCCCTGGGATGCCGGCAAAGTACCGGCAGCTTTTGGCGAATTCATCGCCGGCCAGCCCTCCCCGCTCAATACCCTGATCCCGGGTTGCGGTAGCGCCTGGGAAGCCGCCCACCTGGCGGCAGTCGACTGGCCGGTGACCGCTCTGGATTTCTCGCCAGTGGCCATCGAGAAGGCACGTGAGATATTGGGCGATGTCAGGGTTAATCTGCTTTGTGCCGACTTTTTTACCTTCACCCCCAATGCACCCTACGAGCTGATCTACGAACGCGCCTTTCTCTGCGCCCTGCCACGCAAACTGTGGCCCGACTGGGCCCGTCGTGTTGCGGAGTTGCTCCCATCCGGCGCTCTGCTGGCCGGATTCTTCTTCATCTGCGACCAACCGAAAGGGCCTCCGTTTGGCATCCAGGCAGAGCAGCTTGATGCCTTGCTGCGGGATAATTTCGAGTGCATCGAAGACAGCGCTGTCAGCGACTCCATCCCGGTCTTTGCGGGTCGCGAACGCTGGCAGATCTGGCGACGGCGCTAAATATTTCCTATACCCAGCGGCACAGACTTACAATTTGTTTCACGTCAGGATGTCATCGACCCAGGGACGATGCGCGTTATTCAGGCACTACTCTTCAAGGAAACTGCATACATGAAACGTTTTTTGATCGCCGCGACCCTTGCCGCTGCCGCCTTGAGCGCGAGCCTCCCGGCAACGGCACAGGTCTCGGTCAGCATTGGGCAACCAGGCTTCTACGGTCGCCTCGACATCGGCGGTTTCCCAACCCCCGCCCTGCTTTTTCCCGAACCCGTCATGATCCAGCGCGTTCCATCCGGCCGGCCGCCACTCTATTTGCGCGTGCCCCCCGGCCATGCCAGGGATTGGCGCCGGTATTGCCATCGTTACGGCGCGTGTGGCGAGCGCGTTTATTTCGTTCAGGACAACTGGTATCGCCAGGAATA
>DAOLIO010000215.1:0-5079 GCA_035328505.1 Azonexus sp. | reverse complement strand
CAGGCCATATGAGCCAACCTTGATGGCCAGCCATCCCGGCCTTTACGGATCGTCAGCGTGCCTTGGATCATGTCGACATTGACTGACGCCGGGCTGCCCAGAGTCCGTGAAGCAAAGCACCGGCAAATATGCCAGCCAGTGCAATCAAGAGATCAAGATTACCCGCGCCCAGACCGGCAATTGCGGGGCCTGGGCATACGCCACAAATGCCCCAGCCAAGCCCAAACATGACCCCACCGAACCAGCTGCTGCGATCCAGTTGAAATGGACGCTGCTGGAACGCCCCACCCAACAAGGACTTGTCAAAAATACGTGGCAGCATTTGATAAACAAGGAGATTGATAGCAACGGCACTGAACAGAACAAGCAACAACCCCAGATCGTCGAAACTCAGAAAGTCAAGCACAGACTCTGGCCTGATCATGGTCGAGACAGCCAGGCCAAAACCGAACAGCAGGCCAGCCACCAGAGTGCCGACCGTATCGAGAAATGCAGAACCCTTGGCCATCATCTATAGCCCCAGCATTCTGAATGCCCAATGCGTGGCAATGGCCACTGCTAGAAAAGTGCACACCATGACCAAGGACCCAGATGACAGGGAAGCCAGACCGCAAATACCATGTCCTGAGGTACAACCACCGCCCAGGCGCGCGCCAAAACCAATCAACAAGCCACCCAGCGCAAGTTTCCAGGCAGGCACATGGCTGAGCGCCACCGGCAAACCAGAATACAAATACAGCAAACCACCGAGGAGCAGGCCAAGCGCGTAAATCAAACGCCAGCGTCGCGTATCAACAAACGCGGTTTGCCGGAAAAATGGGGTCCGTACAATCCAGGACCATGCCGTACTGAAGAAGGTACTGACCCCACCGGGGCGCCCTGTCGTGGCATACAGGAGGGCAACGCCAATACCCATCACCATGCCGCCGATGGCATAGTGGCTGACCCCGTTGGGGAACATTGCAAGAGACATCGAATCACCAGGAAAATAAAAGGTTGGATTTATTGTGGCAATCTCATCAAACCGAGTTAACGCGGCATTTTTTAACTTCCGAGACTAAAATACCCGTCGAATACACTATTGGATTTCAAGTGCACAGGGTAGTTACAGATACCCGCGACCATCGCGGCAACCGAATTCTCGAACCCGGCCCCTGGCTCGTGTCGAAGGACGACGCCGAGCACTGGGCTGAAATTCTTCGGACGATGGGTTACAAGGCCCACGTTGAACGAATGAATGGGGATATCTCGGGTGGTCAGTCAGATAATGCCTTGGCCAGTGCCCTTGCATCCATGGCGTAACCCCCTAACAAAATCCCATGGCCAGGATTGCCGGATCATCAATCAGATTCAGCAAGGCATAACCTGCCATTCGGTTTGCAGCAACCCAAGCATGGATTGCATACCTGGCTACAAGCTCTAGCATGATGAATTTGTTAGTCCTGAACGATGAATGCAACAAAAAAGCGCCCTTGAAGGCGCTTGTTTGCTTGATGGTTGGCGGAGACGGAGGGATTCGAACCCTCGATTCAGGTTTTGCCCGAATGCTCCCTTAGCAGGGGAGTGCCTTCGACCTCTCGGCCACGTCTCCGAACCTTCAATGAGGCGCGGATGATATAGACTCCGCGCCCTTTGGTCAAACGTCAAATTTGTTACTGGTCGAGACCGAAGGTGCGATGCAACACACGAACGGCCAATTCCAGATATTTTTCATCGAGCACAACGGAAATCTTGATCTCGGAAGTTGAGATCATCTGGATGTTGATGCCTTCGTCGGCCAGGGCCTTGAACATCTTGCTGGCCACGCCCGGATGGGATCGCATGCCAACGCCAACCGCAGATACCTTGCAAATCTTGTTGTCACCGGTCACCTGACGCGCACCCAGCTTGACCTTGGTTTCTTCGAGAATGCCCTGTGCCTTGGCATAGTCGCCACGATTGACCGTGAAGGAGAAGTCCGTGGTGCCGTCATGTCCGACGTTCTGGATGATCATGTCGACGTCGATGTTGGCGTCGGCGATGGCACCGAGAATTTGATAGGCGATGCCCGGGGTATCGGGAACGCCGAGCATGGTCAGCTTGGCTTCGTCGCGGTTGAAAGCGATACCGGAGATGATCGGTTGTTCCATATTCTTGTCTTCCTCAACAGTGATCAGCGTGCCTTCCCCTTCGTCCTGGAAGCTGGAAAGAACGCGCAGTTTGACCTTGTATTTGCCAGCGAATTCGACTGAGCGAATCTGCAGCACCTTGGAACCCAGGCTGGCCATTTCCAGCATTTCTTCAAAGGTGATGGTATCGAGCTTCTTGGCTTCCGGCACGACGCGCGGGTCGGTCGTGTAGACACCATCGACGTCGGTGTAGATCTGGCATTCGTCGGCCTTCAGGGCAGCCGCTAGCGCAACGCCCGAGGTGTCGGAACCACCACGTCCTAGCGTAGTGATGTTGCCGTGCTCGTCAACGCCCTGGAAGCCGGCGACGACCACGACATGCCCTGCATCGAGGTCACGCCGCATGTTGGCCTCCTCGATCGACAGAATGCGCGCCTTGGTATGGGTACTGTCAGTCAGCACCTTGACCTGGCCACCGGTATAGCTCTTCGCCTTGCAGCCGATGTCCATCAATGCCATCGACAACAGGCCGGTAGTGACCTGTTCGCCCGTGGACATGATCGCATCCAGCTCGCGCGGATCTGGATTGGACTGAACTTCCTTGGCCAGCGCAATCAGCTTGTTGGTTTCGCCGCTCATTGCTGATACGACCACCACCACTTGATGGCCCTGTGCCTGGAACCTGGCAACACGTTTGGCGACATTCTTGATGCGCTCGGGATTTCCGACCGACGTACCGCCGTATTTTTGAACAATCAACGCCATGGATTCATCCGGTTAAACGTTGGAAACATGAAAAAGAGGGCGGGATTTTACCCCACCCGATATTTTTCCTGAAGAAAAACAGTGCTTAGAGATCTGCCAAAGTACGCAAATGGGCACCAACGCTGCGTGCCAGTGAGGTCATCACATACCCCCCCTCCAGCATGGAGACAATGCGCTTGTTACACATGTCAGCCGCCAGTTGCTTGAGTTGGTCGGTGACCCATGCGTAGTCTTTTTCGAGGAACTTCAGGTTGCCCATGTCGTCCTCGTAATGCGCATCAAAACCGGCAGAGATGAAAATCATCTGCGGCTTGAATTCCTTGAGGCGCGGCATCCACACCTGAGTGACGGCATCACGGAATTCCTCGCCACCGCAACCAGCCGCCAGCGGCACGTTGCACATATTGGCAGCCGGCTTGTCGGTGCCGCTATACGGGTAGAACGGGTGCTGAAAGATGCTGCACATCAACACATGCTCGTCCCCGGCGAAGCAATCTTCGGTGCCGTTGCCGTGGTGAACGTCGAAGTCGATAATCGCCACCCGTTCCAGGCCATGCACCTTGAGCGCATGGCGGGCAGCGACACCGACGTTATTGAAGAAGCAGAACCCCATCGGATTTGCCTTCTCAGCATGATGGCCGGGCGGGCGCACGGCGCAGAAGGCATTTTCGATCTCGCCCTTCATGACCAGATCAACCGCATGACAGCCCGAGCCGGCAGCCCGCAAGGCGGCTTGCCAGGTATGCGGATTCATCGCGGTATCCGGATCGAGGTGAACGACGCCATGTTCCGGCGATGACCGTTTGATGCGCTCCAGATGCGAGGCCGGGTGAACACGCAGCAGCTGTTCGAAGGTAGCGAGCGGTGCGTCGTAATAGACAAAATAGGCATCGATCCCTTGGGCGATCAGGTGATCATTGATGGCTGTCAGGCGTTGCGGACATTCCGGGTGATGCGAACCCATATCGTGCAACTGGCAATCACGATGGGTAATGATGGCAGTGGTTGTCACTTGTTCTCTCTCTTGGTCTCTCTCTGCGAAACGGCGCACAAACGCCGTACGGCGAAATGTCATTATCGTCCCAATCTGCACGCCGCTTCAAGCATTAGAATCGGTTGGACGAGAAACTACGGATGCATGATGCTCAAAAATACATTTTCGCCGCTCGCCGGGCGCTCACGGCCCTTGGGTCCGGTGCTCGAACAAGCGAGCCAAATCATTCTCGGCAAGGACCATGAAATCCGGCTGGCCGTCGCTTGTCTGATGGCCAACGGCCACCTGCTGATCGAGGACCTGCCGGGCATGGGCAAGACAACGTTGGCGCATATGCTGGCCCGCCTGCTCGGTTTGCAATTTTCCCGCATCCAGTTCACCAGTGACCTGCTACCCGCTGACATCACCGGCGTTTCAATATTCGAACGTGAAAAAAGCGAATTCCGTTTCCTGCCCGGACCGGTATTCGCCCAATTAGTACTCGCTGACGAAATCAACCGCGCCACCCCCAAGACCCAGAGTGCCTTGCTGGAAGCAATGGAAGAAGGTCAGGTCACCGCCGAGGGGCAGACGCGCCCATTACCCACCCCATTTTTCGTCATCGCGACGCAGAATCCGGCGCACCAGATCGGTACCTTTCCACTGCCCGAATCGCAGCTCGACCGGTTCTTGATGCGCATTGAACTGGGTTATCCGGACCGCAGCGCCGAGCGCGCCCTGTTGGCCGCCGGCGGGCAGCGTGCCCGTGTTGACCAACTCACGTCGCTGATCAATGTCAGCGATCTTCCTGCCTTGCAGCAAGAGGCTGCAGCCATCCACGCCGCCGGCCCGCTGATCGATTATGTTCAGGCGCTGGTCGAGGCAAGCCGCCAGAACCCGGCTTTCCAGCACGGCCTGTCGCCCCGCGCCGGCCTCGCCCTGCTCGCCGCATCCCGCGCCTGGGCCTGGCTGGCCGGACGCGACATGGTTTTGCCGGACGATGTGCAGGCCGTGCTTCCAGCCGTGGCCCGCCATCGCCTGCGCTCGGCACAAGGTGGCGGTTACGCCGTGGCCGAAGACATGGCTGCCCTGATTCGCAGCGTCGCCATTCCCTGATCTCCGTGGAGATAGTCGCCACACTCAAGCAGCAACTGTTTCGCTGGCGAAGCGACGGCACGGCCCCATTGCGCCTTGGCCAACGGCGGATTTTCATCATCCCGTCGCGTGGCGGCC
>DAOLIO010000214.1:0-5081 GCA_035328505.1 Azonexus sp. | reverse complement strand
CCAGCGACCACAGGGAGCGGCCTTGACCGATGCTTAGAAGCAACGCCAAGGCGATAAATATGGCATAACGCATAGGCATCTAACGTCCAAGTACAAGGGCGCGCCGCCGATAGGCGGAGCGTCCCCTGCAACGACGGGTTGGGCATCATAGCTTACCTGCTGCCGCCAAACTTGGACAGGAAATCAAAGACTCTTTTCCTAGTGTCTGCGGTAGCCGCAGGATCATATCTATAAGTCACTCGCTCGTTGTTATATGCGATCTTGCTGAAGCCATCCTTGTCAGCGGAATCCCATCCGTGCGTTGCATCAGGATACAAGTGCCATTCAACGGGTGCGCCTGCTTCTTTAAGCTTTGGCAACTGCTCCAGACAAGAAGCCGGAGGCGTCTCATTGTCTTTTCCGCCCATGAGCATTAGTAATGGACGATTGGTGTCCGGCTGAAGGATCACGGCGCCTTGCGGTCTGCCTCGCGTCGGCCCCAAACTACAGAATCCATAAACTGAAATTGCCGAGGCCACGATAGGCGTTCCTGGTCGAAGCGCATTGGCTACACCTGGACTGGTAAGCCAAGTCGCAACGAAAGCCCCTTTGGAAAAACCAAGAATGGAAATGCGCTTGGCGTCTACGTATGGCAAGACTGCCAGATGTGCGACAGCGTCAAGAGCGTCCTTGACGAAACGTGCATTGGGTATCTGCGGAGGTGATCCGCAATCGCTCTTGAGACCACGCATGCTATCCGGTACTAAGACAACATACCCTTCCTTGAGCGCTTCTTCTGTCCAGTAACGGATATGTTGGCTAATGCCGCCGCAGGTATGGAATACGACTAGAGCAGGCAACTTCGAGCCTTCCTTCCTCTCTGGAACGAAGAGCTCATTGGAGAAATTGGTAAATGTGCCCAGTTCCTTGGGGTCACTGGAAAATACGAGATCCCCCCCTTGAACCAGTTCGGCTCTGAGCGTCTCCGGCGTGCCATATTGAGCAAAAACGAACTCACTCAGCAGAGCTACGGAAACTGCAAACAATGGGCGCACGATTTTCATTTTCTTCTCCTGCCAGCAATGTAAAGACGGCGTTTATGATGCCCAACAGTTATTCACGAGCAGAAACGTCCGGCTTATTGCTAATAATACGGACACGATTGAATCGCCCTAAGTTTCTGAATGACATGGAGATTATCCGATGCCGATCTCCTTATCAATCTTGAATCATATGGACAGGGCGAGTGTCAGCTTTCAAGCAACTTCTTGAACTTCCGCTCGTGGCCGACTACTGCCTGAAGCCTGCGGGATGAAAAGGCGGGCGGCAGCAACCGACCGAAATCCGCCGTGGGATGACTCCGAAAGCAGACTTTCAACGATTGAGGTGAAGGGCCGCCGTAGCGGCAAAGCCGCAAAGGTTGCCTACAAGCGCAGCTTATGGTCGGTCACTCTTGACAGAATTGTTGGGTATCACGGGCAATTAAGGAACTACGCCCCCTGTACTTTGCCATCCATCATTGCACGGAGTGCCGATTGGCAGAGGAGGCATGGGCGCATAATCGAAACGAGTACCTGCACGCCGGCCGAATGTGAAAAGACAGATAGACAGGCAGGCAGGCAGGCAGGCCATTCAGGATGAGTTTCATGGCGAGGGGGAATCCATCGAAACATTGGAACGATGAAAATACGCTTGGATAAATCGACGGCTATTTCTGCGGCGTGGTCGATCCCGTGCTGGCCAGGGCATCCCGGATCAGCGCTGCTTCGGCCTGCCGGCGGCGCTGCAGTCCCTTGACGATGGCCGGAGCGATGCGCGGGAATTCGGTGTGCTCGATGGCATCGGCTAGTTGCGCCCATTGCCCGGCGTCGATGAGCGGCACCAGTTGGCGGTAGTTTTTCCCGGCACCCATGTTGAGGCAGAAGGAAAGGAGCGCAGTGTGCACGGCACCCGGCGTGGTGGTCTGGCTCAGGATGGGGTGGGCCGCTTTCAATGGTTCCCACCAGGGACCGATGACCTCGGGCACGAGGCGCCCGACATCGGCCGGAGCAATCCGGATGCGGGCGAGCACCGGGTTCTCCTCGAAGGCCTGCCGCGCCCCATCGTCGCGCTTGCCGACGGTGGTCAACAGGGCTTTCAGTTCGTTCGGCGTGAGGATGAATTCATAGCGGCTGCGAATGTCGTCCGCCTTGGCCAGTGAGAGGTCGGTCGCTGGGTCGATAAAAACCGACGTCGCGAAGAATGACACTTTGCCGGCGTTGCCCTCCCAGCGCATGAGGAAATCAAGGTCTCCGCGAAAGCCCATCTGCTCAGCGAGCTTGGCCTGATGCTGCCGCACAGTGCGACCGAGGCGTTCGCCCAGGCTGCGCCGCTCGGCTTGCAGGGTGGTCAAGGTCGTTTCGTCGCCGGCTGCGGTGGCTTTTTCAATGAGACCATCCAGGCGGTAGGCGATGCCGCGCAGTTCGGCGCCCTGCGCACGCAACAATTCGCGTTCGGCGTTGGCCAAGGCCGCTTCCGCACGAACCCGCTGGACGTTGGCAATCTGCGCCTGATCGGTGGCTACCTTGGCCTGCCAGAGTGCGAGCACGGCGGCCACCGCGATAGCGGCCACGCCGCTACGCACGAACAGTCGGTTGCGCGCCAGCTGGCGGACGTCAGTACTGTCCAGTTCGTCGCGCTCCATGCCGCGAATCGGGGCCGCAACGCTAACAATCGCGTCGCGGAAACGGACATCCCGCAGGTTCAGATTTTTTGCCTCGCGCGCCCAACGCAGGTCAACGTAGAGGGGCTCATCGGTAATGTAGCGCGCCATGAAGGCCGGCAGCGCCGTCGTCCGCTGCGTATCCATCCCACCGCCGTCCTCCCCCCAAGCAATCTCGCCCTCGGTGAGCAGGATGAGCAAATGCTGGCTGCCGCGGTTCTCGAGCCACCATTCGATTTCCTTCTGGCACCAGGGAGAGGCCGCAGCCGCCGGGCTGGCAAATAGGAGCAGCCACTTGGCGGCCTTGAGGTGATCGGCGATCCCCTTCCACAAGGCCGGACTGGCCGAAAGCGAGGTCTGGTCACGGAAAACGTTGATCGCCCGCAGTTTGAGCAGCGGCTTGGCCAGGTGCTCCAGCCCCGCCTCCACGGCCGGCGCCAGCGCACCATCGGCCGCGTGGCTGTAGGAAATGAAGGCGTCGTGGTGCAATTTCATGTATCGGTGCTCGGCTCCGAATCATTTGCGTAAAAGGAGACAGCGCCGCAAGTATCTATTCATCCCGCGTTAGGCTCAAGCGGAATGATAGCTAACAGGGAAAGCATTGAATGGCCGATTGTGGCCGACAGCGGGCCAAATTCGCCCTGCGCACTTCTGCGTATTCCCCGCCGCCTTCCCTTTCCCGGATAATCCGGCGATGACCTCGCGCCTTCCCGTATCGTTGCCTGAGCATTCGCCCAGCTGGCATGCCGAGCTGCATCTTGGCTTTTCCCGCCAGAGCGAACGGACGGTGCTGCGTGAAAACCGGCATCGCGGGCCGCTGCGCGTGCAGAAGGCGCTGTATCCGGAAGGCGACGCGGTCTGTCAGGCCATTGTGCTGCACCCGCCGTCCGGCATCGCCGGCGGCGACCATCTGGCGATTTCGGCTGGCATCGGCGCTGGCGCCCACGCCCAGCTGACGACGCCGGGTGCCGGCAAGTGGTATCGCAGCGGCGGGGCAGAAGCCTCGCAGCGCCTCGCTTTTACGGTTGCCGAGGGCGCGACGCTGGAATGGCTGCCACAGGAAACCATCGTTTTCGACGGCGCCCGGGCGCGCATGGAAACCCATGTTTCATTGACGACTGACAGCCGCTATATCGGCTGGGACATCTTGTGCCTGGGTCGCGCCGCGGCTGGTGAGCATTTTGAAAATGGTCGTTTTGACCTGTTTTTTCGGGTTGACCGTGGGAATGCCCCGATCTGGCTGGAACGCGGCGGTTTTTCCGGCAACGACCCGATGTTGAACAGCCCAGTCGGCTGGGCAGGGGCAAGTGTATGCGGCACGCTGCTCTGCACCTTCCCTGATCTGCCACTGCAGGCAGCCGCCCTGCTCGCCGCCTTGCGCACGATCGCGCCGGACGATGGAGCGCATCACGGCATCACCGTCTTGCCCGGCATGCTTGTGGCACGTTATCTTGGCGACCGAAGCGAGGCCGCCCGCCACTGGTTTACCGCACTCTGGGAAGTCCTGCGCCCCGTCTGCTGCGGTCGACCGGCAATTTTGCCCAGAATCTGGAACACTTGAGGAACGCTGATGGAACTCACGCCTAGAGAGAAAGACAAGCTGCTGATCTTCACCGCCGGCCTGCTCGCCGAGCGGCGCCAGGCCAAAGGCCTGAAGCTCAATTACCCGGAAGCCGTAGCGCTGATCACCTGCGCCATCATGGAAGGCGCCCGCGAAGGCAAGACCGTCGCCGAGCTGATGCACGAAGGCACGCAGGTCCTGACCCGCGCCGACGTGATGGACGGCATCGCCGAGCTGATCCCGGAAATCCAGGTCGAAGCCACTTTCCCGGACGGCACCAAGCTGGTCACGGTCCATAACCCCATCATTTGAGGCGCTGACATGATTCCCGGAGAACTCCTCGCCGAACCCGGCGAACTCGAACTCAACGCCGGCCGGCCGACGATCACGCTGGTCGTCGCCAACACCGGCGACCGGCCGATCCAGGTCGGCTCGCACTATCATTTCTTTGAAACTAATGCCGGCCTCTCCTTCGACCGTGAAGCGGCGCGTGGCTTCCGTCTCGACATCGCCGCCGGCACGGCCGTGCGCTTCGAGCCGGGCCAGACGCGGACCGTGCAACTGGTCGCGCTGGCCGGTGAGCGCAAGGTTTACGGTTTCCGCGGCCTGATTCAGGGAGCCCTGTGATGAGTACGAAAATCACCCGTCAGGCCTATGCCGAAATGTTCGGCCCGACTACTGGCGACCGCCTGCGTCTGGCTGACACCGAGCTGATCATCGAGGTCGAAAAGGATTACACGATCTACGGCGAGGAAGTGAAATTTGGCGGTGGCAAGGTCATCCGCGACGGCATGGGCCAGAGCCAGCGCATCTCGGCCGAAACGGTCGATACCGTGATCA
>DAOLIO010000213.1:0-5117 GCA_035328505.1 Azonexus sp. | reverse complement strand
GGAGGCATCACGGCAGTATCGAACTTTGCCGGAGTACCAAACTATACTCGCAGCATCACCGTCGCTTTACAGCGACATAAAAACGCCGGTCTGCTTGGTAGGCCACTGGCTTTTCCGGCATCCGCGTCGTCAATAAACGACAATGGCCCACCCCATAGAGGTGAGCCATTGCTGTGATTGCGCCCCATTTTGCCCATCTTTCGGCAAAATGGGGCGCGATTCGGGGCTTGCTGCTTACTTGTAGTAACCCACGGCGCAGACCTGATCGCCGATTTTGGTCACGTAGCTGTATTTTTGTACCGGCTCTGCTGAGCCCGGGCGCGGCCACATATAGGAAACTTCTGAAATGGTGCCTTCGTGCGCGGCACCGTAAAGCTTGGCACCGACCGGCTCACCGGTTTTGCTCATCAGGTCCTTCATGCTCTTCCCGGTCAGCGTCGGATGCGCACTGAAGTTGCCGTCCGGGCCGCCACAGAAGGGATAGAGATCACGATCCCGGAAGCCATTTTCGCCCTTGGCCATTTGGGCCAGCGCGGTGGCCTTGTCAGCCTTGACGGCGACGACGGCCTTTTCGAGCATTGCCTTTGCTTCAGCTGCGTTGCCAAACTCGGCGGCACTGATGGCTGCCGTGCCAAAACCGCCAGCGACGGCGACCAAGGTAATAGCGATGAATTTTTTCAATTTAGCTCCTCCTGCGTTGATATGACACCATCACCGGATGACGATGGCGAGTGCGACTAAACGCAAGATGGATGCCAATCGAATTTTTTGGCAATCGGCCAATGTTGTTTGAACACGGGGCCGATAAAGCATCATTTCCGAAGACGAGCACAGACTGCCTCGACAGCGCTGACTGCCACCGCCTATGTCTGGTGCAGGACAGGACGTAGTCCCCGAAGGCAAGCATCCGCCATCGGATCAAAGGAATCCACGGAGCATTTTCAGGCGAGTGCTTCCTTCGCCTGCCTGAAGGATTTTGTCTAACGCAGGCGACCGTTGAGTTCGTCGATGACCGAGGCCCAGTCAGCATCTTCGATGATTTCTTCCTTGAGAAAATCGCGTTGCGCTGCGGTCCAGAATGGCGCGCGATACAACGCGATATCGTTGTCCAGCGGGCGGTGGGCAGTGATGAATTGCTCTATCGCCACATCATCGGACGGCAGTCCGAGCTGGGCAAACAGGTTGTTCATGGTGTGCAGTTGGGATTGCATGGATCACTCCTTGGTTTGGCTATGCGCGCTCGGGTCAATGGATGATACGTGGAACAATGGCGTTGATTAGTGGTGCTGAGAAGGGTCAGTTGTCGCTACCTCACGACGATAGCTTAAAGCAACGCCTCGATGGCTTCCACCAGTTCATTCGGCCGGGTAGCCGGGGCATAGCGATGGATGACCTTGCCGTTACGGTCAACCAGAAATTTGGTGAAATTCCATTTGATGGCCTCGGTGCCAAGTATGCCGGCTGCTTCATGCTTGAGCCAGACATAGAGCGGATGCGCGTTGTCACCATTGACATCGATCTTGGCGAAGAGCGGGAAGCTGACATCGAAGCGCGTCTGGCAGAATTGGCCGATGGCCTCTGCGTCGCCCGGTTCCTGTCCGCCGAACTGATTGCAGGGGAAGCCGAGAACAATCAGGCCCTTTTCCTGGTAAGTCCGATAAAGCTCTTCCAGGCCCGTGTATTGGGGGGTAAAGCCGCACTGGCTGGCGGTATTGACGATCAGCAAAATCTTGCCTCGGTAAGCGTCGAATGTCTGCAGATCACCGTTCAGGAGCAGTGCACTGAAGTCGTATAGGGTTTGGCTCATTAATGTTGGACGGGACTGGTTTCAGTAGCTCGATGTCGGCGCCGCCGGCGGTAGCAACTGCCCACGGATCTCTCCGGGTTTGTGATCGGCGCTATGGACATTGACGTACAACTCGCCGGCTTTGTAAGCCTTGTATTCGGCCTCGCCGAGTTTGCTGCCTTCTGGAACTATCCACCCATTGTTGCCACTCTTGCTCAGCGTGATGACGACCGGACCATTGGCGCCGGCTTTTCCCAGATGGATATGGGCCATGGTGCCGTCCAGCCCACGGGTCATGACTTTGCCCGTAACGCTCATGTCGGGCTTGATGGTGATCGCTCCTTCTCCGGTGGCCGCAGTATTGACCGACGGAACCTCCATGTCGCCGGAGAGCTTGAACATGAGATCATCGGCGACAACCGGCATGGCAATCGATGCCAAGACGACGGAAATGGCGGCCAGAATACCTGGCGGGCGGCAATTCAGTGAAGTGTTCATGGCATGCCTCTTGTTCTTGAATGGGGAGATGTAGCCAGTCGACAGATGTCCCAGGTTGGCTAATGTCGTTTCGATAGCGACCACTTGCGATTTGAACGCCAATACCCCATTTGGTTCGCACAAAACAAGGGAGGCCTGCGCCAAGGCACTCAAGCGGTTAAAGCGCCCAAGCGCCTAATGTGGCGACTTGCGCCGCCAAAAAACATTCATCAAGGGTTTGACGCTGGCGCCGTGCATGACGATCGACAGGGTAACCACAACCAGGGTCAGCTGAATCAGCTGCAAAGCCAGCGGCTCGGGCAAGCCATGCTGGATCACATACATCAAATAATACAAAGAGCCGATACCACGCACGCCGAACCAACCGATCAGGCCGCGCATGCGCCACGGCGTGTGGCTGCCCGCCATGCCCATCACCACACTGACCGGACGCACGACGAAAAACAGGAACAGGGCGAAGCCAACGGCCGGCCAACTCCACGAATTGACGAAAAGCATTCCGCCGACCAGAAGAATCAGCAGGACCTCCGACAGACGCTCCAAATGTTCCTTGAAAACCAGTGAGGCTTCGCTGACCAGCGTCGGCGGATCGGCGATGACCGGCGTAGGCATACTGACGCTGGGAAAAGCGTTAGCCTCGGACCTTGATACGATCAACGCCAGATCTTGCTGAATTGTCGGCACCTTGTTGGCTGCACCGGCCAGTTTCAGCTCGGTCTGATGCAAGGCAACGGCAGCAAAGAACACCGCCAGAAAGCCCCATGCGTCAATCAGGACGCTAACGCCATAGACAACCCCGATCAATCCCAGTCCAAGAAAATCGTCCATCATTTCACGGTCCTGTTTATGGCCGCGAATTTTCCAGACCAGCCGCGCCAACGTCGTGCCAGCGAGGACGCCGACGGCGATGCCGGCCACGGTCGCCCAGACCACATCCAGCAACACCCAGCGCATGCCGTGATCGCCGATTTCATGCAGTCCGAGCAGGCCCATACCGAGCATGACAAAGGGGAAAGCGCTGCCGTCGTTCATGCCGGCTTCGCAGGTCAGGTTAAAGCGCAACAGATCGTGGTCGCCGGGGTGGCGAATCTGCACGTCTGTGGCCAGCACCGGATCAGTCGGGGCGACGATGGCGCCGAGCAGAACGCAGGCCCCCAACGGCAACTCGAGAACGTAATAGGCAAAAGCGGCCACCATCGCGACGCTTGCCGTCATCGACACCGTTGCCAGCAGGACAGGGGTGCGCCAACGCCTAAAACTGACCGGTGTCGGCATTTTTACGCCAGCGGAAAACAGGGAGATCAACACGGCGACTTCGGTCAGCACTTCCAGCAAACCCGACTGCTTCAAGGGATTGAAGTGGAAGACGTTGAGCACGGTTGGCCCGACCAGCAAGCCGACAGCCAGATAAATAATGGCCGAGGTCACCGGCAAGTACTTGAGCCGCGAGTAGGTCAGTGCCATAAACAGCAGCAAGCCGCCGACCAGCAGGAACCATATGGAATTGGAAATCATCCGGGCATTTTAATCGACAAGGCGAGGCCGCTACGTGACCGACCTTGACCGAACTTGACCACGGCGATATGCAGTGAACCGACACTCAAGGGCATCAACGGGTTCAGAGGCATTTGCCTGACGGAACGGAAATAATTCATGCGCGGCGTATTCCAATTCCGGACCATGCGCGTTAGTTTCCTTGGTGGCGAACCGGCAAACGCACATCAAGGCAATTGCCGGGGATCGTCCATAGCCCTGTATCGGTATCCACTCTCCCGAACCTGAAGGAATAAAACAAATGACCCAGACCAACTCACTCCTGCGTACCCTGATCGCCATCGTCGCCATTTCGGCAGCGGTTTCCGCTTGCGGCAAGAAAGAGGATCCCGTTGCCACCGCCAACAAGGCGGCCGAAGAGGCGGTCAAGGCAGCTGGCGATGCCGCAAAGTCGGCGGCGGAAAAGACGGGTGACGCCGCCAAGGCAGTGGGTGAGGCCGCCAAGGCCAACGCCGAAAAGGCAGCCGAAGAAGCCAAGACTGCCGCCGCTGAAACGGCCGACAAGGCCAAGGAAGCTGCAGGAAAAGTCGCCGCTGAGACCAAGGAAGCCGCTGAGAAAGCTGGCGCCGAAGTCAAGGCAGCGGCAGAAGCCGGCGCCCAAAAGGCCAAGGACGCCGTCTCCAAGTAATTGATCCCTACCGTAACCGCAATGGCCCGCCTGAGTGCGGGCCATTTTACTTAGGGAATTTCTACAAAATCGCGCATGGAGAAGTGCGGCGGTGAGCGCCGCTAACTGGCCAGCCCACCCTCCCGTGCCAGCATGGCATCCTTTTCCGCCTTGACGGTCGGGTGGTAGCACTCGGCAGGCTGGACGCCGAGATGGCCGACACAGCCGCTGCAATCAACACAGCGCGGCCCGGGTTGCCGGTCGCGGGTGTGGCGATAGAAGAACGGGTCGGCGATGAAGGCGCGGCCAGCCGAGACGGCATCACATTTGCCCCGGGCGATGGCAGCCTCCATGACGTCGCGGGTGCGAAAGCCGCCGACGCAGATCACCGGAATGCTTAGCCGTGCCTTGAACTGCGGCGTGTAGTCGAGGTTGTAGCCCTGGCGGCCTTTCCAGAGCAGGTTGGAGGCCATCGTGACCAACGGCCGGAAGACCCGCAACAGGGTTCGCCGCGGTTCCGGCAGATAACGCATGCTGCCATCCACCATGTGGCGCAGGCAGCGGTTGAAGGTGCCGCAAACCATGGGAAATCCGGATTCGTAATGGCCGACAGAAACTTCAACGGCATTGAAGCCGGCCGCCTCGAAGTGCACGGCCGCATCGACCAGTTCG
>DAOLIO010000212.1:0-5146 GCA_035328505.1 Azonexus sp. | reverse complement strand
CCCGAAATCGTCGATCCAGCGCTGGCTGACAGCCAGATAGTCCATCTCGCGATTAAACATGGCAAGTGCAACAGGCGCTTGCCTAACCAGCAATTGCAGGCGCTCGCTGGTCTTGCGCAAAAGCATGCGATCTTGTCGTTGTCGGTGAACCAGCAACGCAAGCAGTAGCGACATTACGCCACCGACAAAAGCCAAATCCAGGCTGAAGTCCCTGGGAAGGCTGTCCGCAAACTGTGGCGTCGCATGAAATTCCGCCTGCCATACTCGACCAAACACATCCAACTCGCGGGTGACTGCAAGTTCCGGATAGGGATCGATGGATCGCTCTTCTCCGTAGAAAACTACATTGCCCACTGAATGGTCAACATCACTCAAAGTCAGTCTGACGCCATCTGCTTTGGGATTGATATTCTCCAGCACCTCGTCAATCACCATCGGCATGAAAGTGGCCCCCAGCGCTGTCGCCTCGCGTGACGCCTCATCCTTTGCGATCGGGAATTCAGCATAAACCGGCAACAGCAGCAGAAAACCCTGGCCGACCATACCATTGGCCTGCACCAGCGTAATTGGGCGGGTGAGCGTGGCGCGGCCGGAGCGCATCGCTTTGAGCATCGCTTCACGCCGATTGCTTTCCGAGCCGATATCGAGCCCGATGGCTGAACGATTCAGCCCTTCAGGCTCAAGATATTTGATAACGAATCGCTCACCGTTGTTGGCCGACAGTTGTCTCACCTCGAACTGGTCATACCCTTGCTTGAGTACATCACGCTGGAACGTCTTTTCAAGGGACGGCAATACACGCTGAATAAATCCGAACCCACGCGATCCGGGGAATTCCGTGGCAAGGTCGCGTGACGCAAAGACCAGTCTGAACTTTTGGCGGGTCATTTCGGTCGGACCGGATGCCAGAAGCGCGCCCCGTGTACCCCTGAGGCCGTGTTCGTATGACAAAACTCTTTCCTGCAAGTAGGCGGTTGTCTTTTCAACAAGACTCTCAAAACGCGCCTGCCTGTACACCACCTGCGTCCGATGGTAGCTGGAGATCACCAGATACGTCAGGCAAAACCCGACCAGCAGCACAATGCCGGAAACCATGAAAGTGCGTGTCTCTTGCGATTGCGCCAACGCCCGCTCCATTATTTAATTTGGCATAATTATAATTTTTAACATTAACGAAAACAAGCTACATCCGGCATCAGTATTCAAGTGTGGATAAGTGACTTGGCAGCATTGCATTCAAGCTGCATCGAACCCCACCAAGGTGAATTGAACGCGCACGACAGCGAACTTCAGGACAAAACCACTGCCCAATCGGACTATCCATCACCTGCCCACAGATACCCCATGGAAACGCTACTATTAAGAATTACCGGTCTGATCGACGAGTCCAGCGTGCGCATACTGGCCAATGCCATTCAGGATTTGCCCAATATCGGCCATCTGGAAATATCTCGTGAAATGGGACAAGCAAGCGTAGACCACGGTCGCTTCGTCAGCCCGGATGACATTCTCCAGGCGATCGTTGATGCCGGGTTTGAGGCGGAATCGATCTAGCCGATGTGTGCTGGTTTCGTCCGGGCCCCATCTGCCTGTTCCGGCGTCACGCCCTCAGGCGAACTGCCCGGCCACCCAACCTGAGGACCACGCCCACTGGAAGTTGTATCCCCCAAGCCAGCCCGTCACATCCACCACCTCGCCAATGAAGTACAACCCGGGCACTGACCTGGCTTCCATGGTCTTCGATGACAATGCATCGGTCGAGACTCCACCCAGAGTGACTTCTGCCTTGGCAAAGCCCAGGGTGCCCGCAGGCATCAGTGGCCAGGCATTCAACTTGCCGGCGATCATGTCCAGATCGCGCCGGCCCAGTTCGCTGATCGGACGCGCAATCAGTTTTTCGCCGCCTTTCAAGGCGCACCACTCATGCGCAAAGCGACGCGGCAAATGCTCAGCCAGCAGGTTGGGCAAATGCACCCGCTCCTGCCGGTGTTCTTCCAGCCAGCTCGCAGCGTCGACGCCGGGAAGCAGATCAACCTCGACGGGCTGTTTCTTGCCCTGCCGATATTCCTGCATCTGCCAATAACTGGAAATCTGGAGAATGGCCGGGCCCGACAAGCCGCGATGCGTGATCAGCACATTCTCGCGGAAATGGGCACCGTCGAACCGGGCAACGGCATCCAGCGTCGCACCAGCCAGCGGCTTCATCGGTTCGAGCAGTTCAGGTGCCAGCGCCAGCGGCACCAGCGCGGGCTTGGGCGGGATCACCGGGATGCTGAACTGTTCAGCCAAGCGGTAACCAAAAGGCGTGGCGCCAATTTTTGGGATGGCCAAGCCGCCCGTCGCCACGACCAGCGAATCGCACGTAAAGGCCCCCAGGTCGGTCATGATCGTGAAACGTTTTGCCGCCTCGGCCGCATGGCGTTCAACCTGCTGAACTGAGCACGGAAAGGCCCATTTCACCCCGACATCGTCACAGGCATCGCGCAGCATGTCGATAATCTCCTGCGCCGACTCGTCGCAAAACAATTGCCCGTGCTCGCGCTCATGAAATGGAATTCTTCGCCTCTCCACCATGGCGATGAAATCGAATTGCGAAAATCGCGCCAACGCCGATCGACAGAAATGCGGGTTTTGCGAGAGAAAATTGTCGGCACTGACCGTACGGTTGGTGAAATTGCAGCGCCCGCCACCCGAGATGCGGATTCGCTCGCCAAGCGTTTCAGCATGATCGATCAGCAACACTCGGCGCCCGCGCGCACCGGCCTGAGCGGCGCACATCATGCCGGCCGCGCCGGCGCCGATAATGATGATGTCGAAATGCATAACGGTCCGATCAGGGATAAAAAAGTCGTGTGCGCAGTGGCGGGGCGGATTCTAACACCCCGCTTGAAAGCCCTTCGGGTAGCAGTCTCCGGTTCCAGCTGCACAGGATGTTGCAAATTTACAACGTAAGAAAACCGACAATCGGGCTATCAAAACGCACCCCGATGGTGCACAATGCCTAATTGGTAAGACCATGCTCGCACAAGGAATCCCGTAACATTCAGAAGCGAAACTGGGGAAATCATGAAAGTCATCATGCATTGTTTGAAACGACTGTTTTGATACTTGATCGCTAACCTGTTGATCCAAGTCGAAAAAATGTGATGGTGCACTGCAGCATTTTGTGAAATTTACTGTTACAATGCGTTCGTTGTCATTTTTTATATCAACCTAAAGGAGCGTTCAATGTCTATCAATCCCGAGCAGTTCGCCGCCGCTAACAAGGCTGCAGTCGATTCCCTGTTGTCCGTTGCCAATACCGCCCTGGCCTCCGCTGAGCGTATCGCCACCCTGAACCTGGAAACCGCCCGCTCGGTTCTGGAAGATTCCGTCTCCAACGCCAAGGCACTGATGAGCGCCAAGGATCCGCAAGAAGCCCTGTCCATCCAGGCTTCCCTGGCCCAGCCGAGCGTTGAGAAGGTTGTTGCTTACTCCAAGTCGGTCTACGAAATCTCTACCGAAACCCAGGAACAACTGGCCAAGATGGTTGAAGCCCAGTTCGGCGACTTCCAGAAGTCGGTTGCCGAGATGCTGGAAAAGGCTGCCAAGTCTGCCCCGGCTGGTTCTGATGTTGCTGTCGCCGCTGTTCAGAGCGCCATTGCTGCCGCCACCTCTGCTTTCGACAACATGCGCAAGACCGCCAAGCAAGTGACCGAGCTGGCCCAGAACAACGTTGCTGCTGCTACCAGCGCCACGACCAAGGCTGTCAAGAAGACCGCCAAGTAATTATCAGCCTCCGCTGAAACAAGAAGCCCGCATTGCTGCGGGCTTTTTTACGTCCGCTGCTGGCAAATCAGCACGACTCAGGCCGCCAGCATGCGTCGCAAGCCTCGCATCAGCGTGCCGATGGCCGGCAACTTCATGTACAGCTCTTCGGCTGCATCCCAGTAATCGCGGTGGTAGTTGACCTTGCCATCCGGATCGAACTTCAGGTGTGAAACGCCGCGCATGACTTGCGCCTCGCCTTTGCCCCACAAACGCACCCGATAGTAAAACGTCCAGACCAGCATGGCGCCGCTGGCATCGACTACTTTTTCCGTGACGACAAAACGTGGCTCGGCCACCTGCCCGAACATGTGGGTAAAAATACGCTGAATGGCCGGCAGGCCATGAACTTCGTTGAACGGGTCTTTAAAATAGGCATTTTCGCTGTAAAACTCAGGGAAGCGGGCAACACTCGCTGGCGAAAATTCGTTGTAAAAAACGATCAGGTCGTCGAGAGTCATCTCAGCCTCCGGTAAAGCGACGAATCAAGGGGAAATACCAGCGGTAAGGCAGCAGCGCAAAAAGCTTCATGACGCCGGTAAATCGCTTGGGAAAGTGAATTTCGAATTTTGCCGATTTAAAGCCGTCGACCGTGGCAATCGCCGCCTGGTCCGGAGTGAGCAGTGCCGGCATCGTGAAATCGTTTTGGGCAGTCAGCGGTGTGGCAACAAAGCCGGGATTGATCACCCAGACACCAATGCCTTTGGGCGTCAGATCGAGATGCAGCACTTCGGCAAAATGGATCAGCGCGGCCTTGCCGGGCCCGTAAGCCAGCGCTTTCGGGAGGCCACGATAGCCGGCGACACTGGCGACAAAGGCAATGCCACCGCCGGCATGCAGATCAGGCAGGACCGTGGCGGCTAGCCGCATCGCGCCATTGAAATTGATTGCCACCACCCGCTCGGCAATGGACAGATCAAAGTTGTCGGCACGCATCGGCACGTAATCACCAGCCAGATAGATGACAAGATCAACGCCTTGCCAGTGCGCGATGAGCGTCTGGCGAGCATCGGCCAGACTACCTGCATCGGTCGCATCGCAAGGCAGAATCAACGCGTCGGCGATACCCAATGCCTGAAGCTTGTCGGCGCGGCGAGCCGACAGCGCCAGCCGGGCCCCGCGCCCTGACAACTCGTGGGCGAGGGCTGCGCCAATGCCGCTGGACGCCCCGACCAGCCACACGCGCCGGCCCTGCCAGTCCGTGATTTTCGGGTTTGAGAACATGGAGAGCGCCCTAACGCTTTGCGAAGGTCAGCGTCACTTCGCCCAGATTGAAGCCCCACTTCGACATGTAGGAGCGGTTCATCATCACCTTGTCGTCCATCAGGAACATCCAGTC
>DAOLIO010000211.1:0-5184 GCA_035328505.1 Azonexus sp. | reverse complement strand
GGCACCAAGTAATCGGCCGACGCTTCAATGAAAGCCCCGCCCTGCGGGGCTTTTTCTTTTCCAATGAAATTTATTCGATAACAGCCATGCTCAACGCCGATCCCGCCGAACTGGAGAAATTTGGTGATCTCGCCCACCACTGGTGGGATCCAAATAGCGAGTTCAAACCCCTGCACGACATCAATCCACTTCGCCTCGACTGGATCGACCAGGCCATTGGTCTTGCTGGCAAGGACATCCTGGATGTTGGCTGCGGTGGCGGCTTGCTTTCGGAAGGGATGGCCGTACGCGGTGCCAACGTAACCGGTATTGATTTGTCCGAAAAACCACTGGGTGTTGCCAAGCTCCACTTGCTCGACAGTGGCCAGAAAGTCGATTATCGAAAAATATCCGTTGAACAGCTGGCGGACGAAATGCCTGCTGCTTTCGATGCGGTAACCTGTCTTGAAATGCTGGAGCACGTTCCGAACCCTTCCAGTGTCATAGCTTCCTGCGCCCGACTGGTCAAACCTGGCGGCCACGTCTTTCTCTCAACCCTCAATCGCAACCCGAAGTCGTATCTGCTGGCAGTGATTGGCGCTGAATACGTGCTGAACATGTTGCCCAAGGGGACACACGACTATGCCAAATTTATCAAGCCATCCGAACTGGCACGCTGGGTCAAGCAGGCCAATCTCGAACCAACCGAAATTGTCGGCATGAGTTATAACCCGCTGACCAAGGTTTATTCGCTTGGACGCGATACCAGTATCAACTATTTGATGCGTGCCACCCGGCATGTTTGAGGCGGTACTGTTTGACCTTGACGGGACGCTGGCCGATACAGCCCCCGACTTGGGTGGGACTATCAATCTACTGCTGCAAGAAGAAGGGCGGCCGCCGAAAGCGCTGGAAATGCTCCGCCCCTATACTTCACAAGGCGTTCGCGGCTTGCTTAAAGCCGGCTTCGACATGGATGCCAACCATCCTGAATACGAGGCAATGGCACAGCGCTTTCTTGACATCTACAGCCAGCGCCTCTGCCTCGAAACGCACCTATTCGATGGCATTCCGGCACTGCTCGACGCCCTTGAGGCAATGAATCTGTGCTGGGGCATCGTCACCAACAAACGGATGCGCTATACCGACCCGCTGGTCAAACTGTTGCAACTGTCACCTCGAACGAACTGCGTGGTCAGCGGTGATACCGTTGCCGAGGCAAAGCCCTCTCCGTTACCAATCTTGCATGCTTGTCGATTGCTTGAACGCCGTCCGGAAAAAACACTCTACGTTGGGGACGACCGACGCGACATCGTCGCCGGCAACGCTGCCGGTTGCAGGACGGTAGCCGTTTCCTACGGCTATTTAGGCGATAGCGGTCCCGTGCACACTTGGGGCGCCGACCTGATCATTGATCATCCGGACGAACTGGCTGAATACCTGGCTAAGCACTCCGCGCCGAAATAAGCAAATTGCGCGGCGTTAATTGCCGTTCACAAAAACTACCCAATTCCACCAGATAGCCGTGCCCTTGCAGATAGCACGACAGATCTAGCGCCAGCCAAACTTCAAGTGCCCGGCGAAAAGCATGTCGCACGATGGACAATCGCATCATCTCATCACGCCGCTGCCAGCCTTCCTTCTCAAAGCCAGTTGCCGCACCTGCCGTCGGAGATGGCAAGCCCTCTCGCCCCGCCATTCTCATCAAGAAATCGGCAAATTCGGCGCGTAACCATGTATCCGGAACCGGTTTGAATGGGCGATAAGTATCGCCCGAAAAAGTACGGCGATAGGCATCGAAACCCAGCTTCCAGGCAATCGCCCTATCTCGCCGCCGTGTTTCACGCGGCGCTGAAGTCACCGTTTCCGTCACAGCCAGACGAGTATCATCCCTGCTCAGGACAAGCTGCAACTCGCTCGACAGCGGCTGGTAAGTTTCGGCCACCCCGCGATAGTAACAACACGGCGCGATATCAAAGTGACCGACGCCCTTCTTCACACCGTCCCGAATCAAATGGCGATGGAGATCACCACACGCATGCAAAGCTACGGCGTGCTGAGTCGCCCTTGGCCAGTCGGCAGCTCGCAAGGCATCAGCAACAACAAAGGTCTGGTTTACTTTGGCCCGGACTGCGAGGTCAGTTCCGGCAACGCACAAGCCGGGATCAATTTCCAGCGTTTGCACCGGCACCTCCCAGGCCAAGGCCAGCAGACGCCCGAGATGTCCCTTGCCGCCGCACCAGTCGAGCACCGGCAGCCCACTTCCCCGCGCCACGGCCGCGAATGCCTCAATCTGACTTTGTTTTCGTCCGGGAATCTCCCAGGCCCAATTGATGGGACGACGGGGTAATATGCCTGCCGGCCTTGCCGGTAGCATGGCTAATGGCGCAATGTCGGCAACGGCCGGAATGTGTCTCGCCAGCAGGTCCAGTGCTGAAGCACAATCGTCATTCAACCGCTGAACGTCGACCTCAGGCAGATTGAGCAACTCGTCGAGCAGCGCAGGCCACTGATCACACCATGACGGGCGTATTTCCCGAAAAGGCTGCGGGTGCCACAAGTCGCGAAAAGACAGTAGCGCCGCATCCAGTTCTCGCTGCCGATCGTTGAGCGTCACTTCAGTGCCGCGCGACGCTCACGACGACGATAGCCGATCGCGGCAGGCACAACCCCCAGAACGAGCAGCATCAAGGCAACGCCAAGCGGCCAGAAAACCGGTCTATTCCATTGCCGTCGCGCACGATCGCGATCTTCAGTATCGATACGCTGGTATTTAAGAATGTTGTTGCCGACATCGTTAGGCTTTCGATTCTTCAGCCAACGATGGCCCAGCGTATAGCTCTTGGGGTGCAGGCCGAACACCCAGGGTGCATCCTGTTGCAGGATGTGATTCATCTGACGGACGATAGCCAGGCGCTCCGGGGTATTGTCCATATTCTTCATGCGGAGGAACAACCGATCGAATTCGGGGTTGGCATAGTTCGAGGCATTTTCGCCCCCCTTCGCCACTTTGCCTTCGTTACCATCGAGCAGAAAGAAGAAGTTCTCTGGATCCGGATAATCGGCATTCCAACCCAAATAGTAAAGCTGGACATTGCCCTTGCGGATCTTGTCCTGAAATCGGTTGAAGTCCGTCGAGCGGACCACGAGTTGCACGTCGATCTTGGCAAACTGTCGGGTCAGCCAGTCCAGGCGAGACTTCTCGCCCATGCCACCACTGGTGGTATCAAGATTGACGACCAACGGCTCTCCGGTTTTTTCATCGCGACCATTCGCGTAGCCTGCCTCAGCCACGAGTTTTTTCGCCAATTCAACCGGTTTGCGCTTGGGCTTGCCATCGACCCAGTCGTAGACCGTGGCATCGATCCCCTGTTCGCCCGGTTCATAACCGAAGATCCCCGGCGGTAGCGGACTCTGGGCCGCTATACCGCGGCCATTCTGAAAAATAGAAATGTACTCTTCCTGGTCAATGACAATGGAAATGGCCTGACGCAACTTGGTCGCCCGCGGCGATAGCCCACCAATGACCGGATCCAGCATGTTGAAGCCCATGTAGAAGGTAGAGGTCTTGACCGATGTCAGCAGGCGGATGCCCTTGTCGCGCATTTCATCGGTCAATGCAACATCGCCGCCGACATTGACGCGCACCGCCTGATCGAAGCTGTCCGAGGAAATCCCCGACGCGTCGTAGTAGCCTTGCAGGAACTTGTTCCAGTAAGGAATCGCTTCCTTCTCGCGGGTGAAAATGGCCTGATCGATAAAGGGCAAAGGCTTGCCACAATCGACCAGCAGGCCAGCCTCACGGTCTCCGATATCGCCTTCGCAAGGATAGGTCTGGCCATGGAAATTCGGGTTGCGCGACAGCACCATGCGACGGTTCGGGTCGTTTTCGCTAAGCATGTACGGCCCAGTCCCAACCGGCCACCAGTCGAGCGTCAGGTTCTTGACGGCCATGCCGGGCTGGGCAAAGAAGCGGTCAGCCTCGCGCGGCACGGGTGCGAAGAACGGCATGGCCAGCCAGTAGAGGAATTGCGGGTACTTGCCTTTGATGTGGACGCGCCACGTGTATCGATCGATTTTCTCAACCCCTGATAACGGAAAAGCGTCGAGATCCAACCATTCGTCTGCCGGTTTGTCCTTGGCAGCGTTCTGGAGTCTTTCGCCCAGGTCTTTCAAACCAAGGATCTTGTCGGCCATCATCCCGAAAATGGGCGAATGCAGCCTCGGGTGGGCCAGTCGCTTGATCTGATAGATATAGTCATCGGCAGTCAGTTCACGCGTCGCAACCTTGGGAAAATCGGCAATGGTTTGCCGCTTGGAAATTTCATTTTGGGTCAAAATTTCCGGTTGACCGCGGGCAGCAAGCGCAAAGGCCGGATGGGGCTGAAAGCGAATGCCAGGCTTCAGTTTCAGCTCGTAAACGCTCTCGGCGATCCGCTCAACCGACACGTCGCTCGGCAATTCGTGGCCAGCGGCATCGTAGAAACGCGGCGTCGGCACTTGCGCAACGGTGGATGGAATCAATTCGTACGGCCGCTTCAGATAATGATATTGCAAGGGCGGCTCATAGATCTGCGCCGTAAAAGCTATCTCATCTTCGGTATACGACTGTGCCGGATCCAGATGCTTGGGGCGATCAGTAAAGGCAGTATAGAGAATATTGCGTCCCGCATCGGCCGCCGGATACGGGTCATTCCAGGCCTGACCGCAGCCGGACAGGACAATGACCGCTATGAGACTGACGCATATTTTTCGCATGGCCAACAGTTTAACAAATGCCCGCTGCGCCGCTTGACCTCGCAGGCGGGAATTGCCCACAATGGCTCAAACGCCAACAACACAGAGGCTTCACGATGCTCGACACAAAACTCCCCGATTTCTCACTGCCGGCAACCAGTGGCAAAAGCTTCAACTTGGCGGAACAGGCCGGCAAGGTCGTGGTCATTTATTTCTACCCCAAGGACAGCACACCGGGCTGCACGACGCAGGGCCAGAACTTCCGCGACCTGCACGACAGCTTTTTGGCCGCCAACGCCGTCATTCTCGGTATTTCGCGGGACAGCCTGAAATCACATGAGAACTTCAAGGCCAAGCAGGCATTCCCCTTTGAACTGGGCTCCGATGCCGATGAAGCCATTTGCAATCTATTCTCTGTCATGAAAATGAAAAACATGTATGGGAAACAGGTACGGGGAATCGAACGGA
>DAOLIO010000210.1:0-5191 GCA_035328505.1 Azonexus sp. | reverse complement strand
GCGGTCGCCATCGTGGTCGCGGTCAGTCTCTCGGCGCTCGTGTCGCTGGCGGCCGTGACGCTCGCCCCGGCGTGGTTTGGCGAGACCACGCGCCGCTGGCGCGAGCAATATGACGGCCGGGTGCCGACCCGGCTTGGCCTGACTGCGGCGCAGATGACGACCGCGACGCCCGGCGAGCCGCAGCTTGGTTTGAGCGAGGCCGAGCAGATTGATCGGGTCGACGCTTTCCTGCGCATGATCGGACTCACCGCCAATTTTGCGCCGCTGGTGCTGATGTTTGGCCACGGCTCGGGCAGCCAGAACAATCCGCACCTGGCGGCCTATGACTGTGGCGCCTGTTCCGGCAAGCATGGCGGACCGAATGCCCGGGTCTTCGCGGCCATGGCCAATCGCCGCGAAATACGGATCGGCTTGGCCAGGCGCGGATTGTTCATTCCTGACACCTGCTGGTTCATCGCGGCAGAACACAACACCTGCGACGACGGGATCGAGTGGTACGACCTTGACGCTGTGCCGGAAGCCTTTCAGCAAGGGCTTGACCAACTGGTGGCGCAGTTGAGCGAAGCCTGCCGGGCACATGCCGCCGAACGCTGCCGCCGGCTGGCGTCAGCGCCGGTCCGCCCGCTGCCCTGGAAAGCCCGCCAGCATGTGGTCGGCCGTGCCAACGATATTTCTCAGGCACGGCCCGAGCTTGGCCATGCCACCAATGCCGCTGCCTTCATCGGGCGCCGTGACATGAGTCGCGGACTATTCCTCGACCGTCGGGTCTTCCTGATTTCGTATGACCCGGCCAGCGACGATGACGGCCGGATTGTCGAAGGCATTCTGCTGGCGGCGGGACCGGTCGGTGCCGGCATCGCGCTCGAATATTATTTTTCGACCGTTGACAACGAGCGTTTTGGCTGTGGTTCCAAAATCACCCATAACATCACCGGACTGTTCGGTGTCATGGAAGGCGCCGATTCCGACTTGCGTACCGGATTGCCCTGGCAGATGGTCGAAATTCACGAACCGATGCGCTTGCTGGTGGTGGTCGAACAGACACCGGCGGTACTGACGGTGATCCTGCAGCGACAGCCGCCATTGCAGGAATTGATCAACAACGAATGGATTATTTTGGCCGCAAAATCTCCGTCGACCGCAGCGATCGCGCGTTACTGTCCGCGGCGCGGCTGGCTGCCGTGGTCGGGCAAGTCCGTTCTGCCGCAGGTAGCGCATTCGGCCGACTGGTTTGCCGGTGAATCGGCGCCGCTGGCCCCGGCCATCATTCTCGGTGGTGTCGCATGATGATCCTGCTCGAACAGTTGCCCGCGTGGGTCTGGTTGGTGCCGGCGCTGCCCTTGTTTGCCGTTATCGTCAATGGTGCACGTGTCCTGCTTGGCCGCACCAGGGGGGATGCTGCCGAGCCGCTGACGGCACGGCTGTCCTCGCTCGCAGCCTTTGGCGGCCTGGTGCTGCTGGTGGCGATTGACGGGCTGGCGCTAACCCATGGCGCGCCCGGCCATCGCCGCTTGGGGCACTGGTTCGGCAGCGGCAACTGGGAGGCGAGTTTTTCATTCATGCTCGATCCCCTGTCACTGACGCTCGGTACGCTAACGGCGCTGATCGGCTGGCTGGTCATCCGCTTCTCCGCCAATTATCTGCATCGCGAGGCGGGCTTCCATCGGTTTTTCATGGCCATCAGTTTTTTCCTGGCCGGCATCCAGCTCGTGTTGCTTGCCGGTAACGGGCTGCTTGCCTTTGTTGGCTGGGAGATGTGCGGTGTCTCGTCCTTCCTGCTCATCGGCTATGCCTGGCATCGGCCGGTGGCGACCGGCAACGCCTTGTTTGCGTTCGTCACCAATCGCGGCGGCGATGCCGGATTCCTGCTCGCCCTCGGCCTGGCGGCCACCTGGCTCGGCGGGTTTGAATGGACGGCGCTGTCAAAGGCTTCGCAGATCAGTGTCGTGAATGACCGCATGCTGGTCATCGGCTTCGTCATCGCTGCCCTGGCCAAGTCGGCACAATTGCCATTCTCGGCCTGGATCACCAAGTCGCTGGAGGGCCCGACCCCGTCATCTGCCATCTTCTACGGCGCGGTCATGGTGCATGCCGGCGTCTACCTGATGCTGCGCCTCGAACCGCTGTTGATCCAGGTGCCGGACGTCATGTTCGGGCTGGTCATTGCCGGCGCGCTGACGGCGATCTACGCCTGGCTGTGTGGCCTGGTGCAGACCGATGTGAAATCAGCACTGATTTTCGCCACCGTCTTCCAGGTGTCGCTGATGTTTGTCGCCATCGGTCTCGGCTGGGCAACGCTGGCGCTGGTGCATCTCTGCCTGCATGCCGGCTGGCGGGTCTGGCAATTCCTGCTGGCGCCGTCCTGGCTGGTGATTACCCGCGAACGGCCACCGCCGCCGCCAGCCTGGCTGCGCAACAATCAGCTGCTGTACACCATTGCCCTGCAACGCTTCTGGCTCGATAAGCTGTCGCACACCCTGCTCGTTGAACCCACGCTTTCGTTCGCCCGGGATGTCCGGGCGCTGGAGGAACATTTCATTGACCATGCCATTGGCCAGCCAGGGCAGGGCAAGGCTATCCATGCCGACCGCCCGCTGGTGCTTGCCGATGGCTTGCCGGGGCGGCTGCTGGCCGGCATTTCGGATGGGCTGCAGCACATCGAATACCGGCTGCAGTTGCGCGGCAAGGGAGGGGCGGCGGAAAAGCTGATGCACCGGACGGGCGCCTATCTGCGCACGCTGGAACATCTGCTGGAACAGCCGCGCTACCTGATGATGGCAGTGATGGCCACCTTCGTGGTGATCCTGTGATCGGCGGCCTGAGTGAAATTTTCTGGAACGAGCAGGCCGACCTGCCGCTGGTGCTGCTGCTGCAGTTGCTGCCGTTATTCGGCGCAGCCTTGGTGTATGCCTTCAATGAGCGGGCGACCGCAGTGATTGCCGGCAAGCTCTTTGCGCTGGCGGAGCTGGTGCTCTGCATCGTGGCGGTCAGCCATATCAACCCCACGTTGCGATCGCTGCAGCTGGCGGAGCGCTTCGAGCCACTGGCCTACCACGTTGCGGTGGATGGCATCAGTCTGATCTTTTTGCTGGTTGCGGCGCTGCTCACCTGGCTGATGACCCTGTACGGCATGAGTCGCGGCATGATCTCGCCGGGCCGACTGTTTGCCGTGCTGTTGCTGGCGGAAGCGGGACTGGTCGGCATGCTGGTAACGATGAATGTGGCTTGGTTTGCGGCGTTTTCCGCCCTTGAGCTGTGGGCCGTGGTGTATCTGCTTCGGCGCTGGGCGTCGTCACGGGCGGAAATTCATGCGCTGGCTCGCTTCGTCCAGTATCAGGCATTTGGCTGGGCGCTCTTCGCGGCGGGCTGTCTGGTACTCGGCTGGGGGCACGCCGAAGCGACCGGCGGGCGCTGGAGCTTCGATCTTTTCGATCTGGTGGGCACCATCCCGGTTGGCAAGTTCCAGATGGTGGCCTTCTACCTGCTCTTTTACGGACTGGCCGTACGTACGCCGCTCTTCCCGCTGCATGGCTGGCTGCCCAACATGGCGCAGCATGGCCTGATCGCCGTGGGGCCGGCGCTGATGGTTGGCGTCAAGGTGGGCATCTACGGCATGCTGCGTTTCGTCCTGCCGCTGACGCCGGCGGCCGTCGAATACTGGCAGCCTTACGTTGTCGGCTTTGCCATGGCGGGGGTTTTCTTCACGGCCGCGCTGGCCTTCCAGCAGTCCAATCTGCGCCGCCTGCTGGCCTTTGCGGTGGTCAGCCATACCAGTCTGCTGATCATTGGCCTGTTCAGCCTGCATGAATCGGGCATTCAGGGCGCCGTGCTGCTGGCGGCGAATTTCGGGCTGGCGGTGACCGGCATGTGGTTCATTGTCGGCTTTGTCTTCCGGCGTACCGGCACGACCGAGTTGTATGAGCTCTCCGGCTTGTTTGAACGCATTCCCTTTCTGGCCATTGCCTTCCTGATTTTTGGTCTGGCTATCGTCGGCATGCCGGGCACGCCGGGTTTCGATGCGGCCCATCTGGTGCTGGAGGCCTCCATCGACCGGTTCGGGGCGTTGTCCACGGTGGCGACCGCACTGGGTAACGTGGCGGCGGCCGGCTTTCTGCTCTGGGCGTTTCAGAAAGCCTTCTTGTCGCAAGCCAAGGCGGGCGCACATGATGTCGACAAGACGCTGATCATGGAATATCTGGTCTGCGGTGTTGCCCTGTCCGCCCTGCTCGCCATCGGCTTTTTTACCGAGCCCTGGCTGTATCTGACGGAAACGGCCAGCCAGGCAGCGGCCGCAAGGTTCGAACGATGAGCTGGCCGCTACTCTCCCTCCTCGTGTTTACGCCGCTGGCGGGTGCCGTGGCCATCTGGCTGTTGCCCGCCCGCGCGGCGCGCCACATTGTGGCCTTGGCCATGGTCCTTGCCTTGCTGCTGGCGACTGCCGTGCTGCTTGCCTATGATCCACCGGGCGCGCGTTTCCAGATGGTCGAGCGGGTGAGGTGGATAGCCAGCCTCAATGTCGACTACCTGCTCGGTATCGATGGCATTTCCGTCCTCTTTTTGCCTGCCACGGCCCTGCTGTTTCTCGGCGCTCTGGTGGCTAGCTGGAATACCGTCAAGGAGGCGCCTCGCCTGCATTACAGTTTGCTGTTGCTGCTGCAGATGGCGACGCTGGGCATATTCTGCGCACTGGATACGGTCCTCTTTTTTGTTTTCTGGGAACTGACGCTGGTCCCGCTCTATTTCCTGCTGGGCCGCTGGGGCGTGAGCAACAGCAGCGACCGGGCGGCGGCACGGTATTTTCTGATCATGCTGGCGGGTGGCATTCCGTTGCTGCTCGCCTTTGTGATTCTTGCGGTCAGCCAGTCGGTGCCAAGCTTCGATCTGATGGTGCTGCTTGGCAGCCCATTGCCCCGCTCGACGCAAACGGTGGTTTTTCTGCTTTTCCTGATGGGCTTCGGTATCAAGGTGCCGCTGGTGCCGCTGCATACCTGGCTGCCGCAGTTTTCCCTGGCCGCGCCCGGCTCGCTGACGGCGTTGCTGGTTGGCCTCAAGCTGGGAGCCTTTGGTTTGATCCGCTTCGCCGTGCCGCTGGCCCCTGAGGCGGCGCTCGACATGCACTGGTTGCTGGCCGGACTGGGTACGGTGGCCATCCTGTACGGCGCGGTCGGCATGCTGGCACAGACCAATCTGC
>DAOLIO010000209.1:0-5199 GCA_035328505.1 Azonexus sp. | reverse complement strand
CTGGCTTGCGACAAGGAAGCTTTCAACCGTTTCTTCCACGCCATGCTCGACGCCGGCCATTACTTCGCACCGTCAGCCTTTGAAGCCGGTTTCGTCTCGGCTGCCCACAGCGATGCCGATATCGCGGCGACCATCGCGGCGGCCGACGCCTACTTTGCCACGCTGAAGTGAGTTCGGGTTCTGCCTGGCTGATCTTGTTCATTGCCGGCCTCTGCGAGGTCGGCTGGGCGGTCGGGCTGAAATACACCGAGGGTTTCAGCCGCCTTTGGCCTTCAGCAGCAACGCTGGTGGCCATGGCCGCCAGCGTCATCCTGCTCGGCTGGTCGCTGAAAGTGCTACCACTGGGCACGGCCTATGCAGTGTGGACAGGGATCGGCGCGGTCGGTACCGCCATCCTGGGGATGTTCCTGTTTGGTGAATCGAGGGAAGTGGCGCGACTGATCAGCATCGGGCTGATCGTCGCCGGCATCATCGGTTTGAAGTTGATGACGAAGTAGACATCATCATGGCCCGGGCCTCATCCAGCTTGCCCGACGCTTCACGCCGCTCGGCCTGACGCAAGGCCAGATAGGTCAGCCAGCCGACCACGCCCATGCCCAGCGTGAACGCCCCGTAGGCCACCGGCCAGGGAATGCCACTGGTCATCATTGAAAACTCCGACATCCCGCCGATACCGGCCACGATATTGATCGGCATGAAAATGATCGATAACTTGGTCAGCTTCGACACGCGCTGGTTCTGGTTGATGTTGATGAAGCCGACAACCGCATCCATCAGGAAGTTGATCTTGCCGAACAGGAAGGAGGTATGGCCGTCGAGCGATTCGATATCGCGCATGATCTGGCGGGCATCTTCCTGCTGCGACTGGTTCAGGAACTTGCCGCGCCCGAGGAAGGCGACTGCCCGACGCGTATCCAGCACATTGCGGCGGATACGTCCGTTCAAATCTTCCTGCTTGGCCACATCGGCCAGGATCACTCCGGCCACTTCGTCCGTCAGGTGGGTACTCAGCACGTGCTTGGCGACCGCCTCCAGCGAGGCATAGACGTCTTCCAGCGCATCGGCTGAATACTCGGCATCCGCCGCATAGAGATCGAGCAGTACGTCTTTTGCATCGGTGACATAACCAGGCCGCGTCCGCGCCCGATGGCGTTGCAGGCGGAAAACCGGCAATTCTTCGGAACGCACCGAAAAGAGAATTTCGTCGTGCAGGATGAAGGCCACCGCCACGTTGCGCGACTCGTTGGCCATATCGAGCAGGAAGTCCGAGTGCAGATGCAGCTCGCCGTTGTCTTCGATATAAAAGCGCGCGCTGGCCTCAAGGTCTGTCAGATTCTTGGGGTCCGGCAAATCGAGTCCGAACTGGCGGCCCACCCACTCGCGAACACGCGGCGTTGGGGCAACCAGATCGATCCAGATCGGCTTGATTTCGGCAAAATCGAGCTGGCGTTCGACGACGATCTGGCGCAAACGACCATCGTGCAACTCGAAGGCATTGACGATGACTTTTTTGCTGGGTCGATGCCCGTCACCGACCAGCACTTCCTGTACTTCATCGGCGAGCAGTTCGAGAATATCGTCCTGACGTCCTTCGTCGATTTCCTTCCAGGCAATCAGACGATCGTCTTCAGGCAGAGCGCTGAGAATGAGCGCGACGGAGACGACGGGCAAACGCGAAAACAGATTGTGCAGTTCGCTGATATGCTGCTTTTGAACCAGGCCTTCAACCAGCTCGTGACGCGGCATGTCCTGGCGCCGAACCATTTCTTCGACGAGCCGGTGCTTGGAGAGCAACTCCTGCACATCGGCCAGGTGCTCCTTGAGCACATCAACTTCGGTCGGGGTTTCGTCGGACATGGCGCGTCAATGCTGCAATGCAAAAACAAACCTCGATTGTAGCACCACCTTTGTGCGCAAAGCCTGACCCCGCCCTGACGGCGAAGAGCGATCAAGGGACCTCGGCGGACGACATCCTGCCAAGAATGATGGCTGTTTTGCGTCCCAATCCCGATGCACCGCGATTTCGGTCGTAATAGCGCGGATTCGGCACCATGCCGGCCAGTCGCGCTGCCTGTTCCGGCCCGAGCTGGGCGGCGCTGACATTGAAATAATGGCGGGCCGCTGCCTCGGCACCGAAGATCCCGTTACCCCATTCAATCACGTTCAGATAGACCTCGAAAATCCGCCGCTTGCTCCACAGATTTTCCAGCATCACCGTGATGATCGCCTCTTCAGCCTTGCGAAAATAGGACTTGCTGGGTGTCAAAAACAGGTTCTTGGCCAGCTGCTGACTAATGGTTGAACCGCCAGCGACAAATCGTCCCTTCTTCTGGTTCTTTTCCATCGCCTTCTGCATCCCTTCCCAGTCGAAGCCTTCGTGATCGACGAACTTGGCATCTTCGGCCGCGATGATGGCCCTTTTCAGGTGGACGGAAATGCGCTCGTAGGGAACCCACTGCTGCTTGAGCTGAGCCTCCGGCACCTTCTGCCGCAGCTCGGCAAGTCGGATTTCCATGAACCTGGTTTCGCCGGGATTGACCCAACCCCATAGCAATACCCAGCCCAGGAGCCACAACTGCCAGATCAGGAACAATCCGATCAGGCCGAGCAGCCCCCACTTCAGCCAGCGGCCGGCGGTTTTCATTGGCCGAGCTTTGATCTCAGATCAGCCAGCACCTGGCGGGTCGCCGGACGCACCCCGCGCCAGACGAAAAATGCTTCGGCAGCCTGTTCAACCAGCATGCCCAAGCCATCCGCGCGCTGGACGACGCCTTGCTCCCGGGCTTGCGCCAAAAATGGCGTTTCACTCTGGCCATACATCATGTCGTAAGCCACGCAGCCCTCAGCAAAAATACCGTTCGGCAGGGGCAGCGCGTCGCCGGACAGACTGGCGGAGGTTGCGTTGATCACCAGATCGAAGGTCATATCGTCAGTTTTGGCGAAATTTCCGGCGTTGACCGTAGCCATGTCGGCAAATGATGCGGCCAGCGCCTCGGCCTTGCCGGCGCTGCGGTTGGCAATGAACAACGAGGCCGGGCGCTCGGCCAGCAGCGGTGCGATGACGCCACGCGATGCGCCACCGGCGCCAAGCAGCAAAATGCGCTTGCCGGCCAGCGAGACGCCAAGATTGTGCACAATGTCTCGAACCAACCCGGCGCCATCAGTGTTGTCGCCAAAAATTTCAGTGCCGTTGAACGCCAATGTATTGACGGCGCCGGCCCGCGACGCGCGCTCAGACAAGCGCGTTGCCAGACGAAAAGCTTCTTCCTTGAAGGGCACCGTCACGTTGGCGCCTTTGCCCCCCATGGCCACAAATTCCGAAATCGCCGGCTTGAAGCCGTCGACCGCAGCCAGCCGCGCCTCATAGTGCATGTCCTGCCCGGTTGCAGCAGCAAAGGCGGCGTGAATGGCCGGAGATTTTGAATGGGCAATCGGATTGCCAAAAACGCAGTACAAATCGCTCATTTACTGGCCGTATTCAGGGCATCGCCCTGTGTGAAATACCAGGTACGGGCAAAGGACAGTACCGTTGCCCCACCCAGCGCTTGCGTTGGAATGGCGCCAAACGGCGCCGCCATCCGGAGAATGCGCAATGCTGCCTGATCCAGTACCTTGTGACCGGACGACTTTGAAATTTCGGCGTTGTACAAGCTGCCGTCCTCGGCGCGCAATTCGACAAACAGCACCACGGAGCCATAGAGCTTTCCACGTGCCGCATCGGGATAATTCAGCGTGCCGATCCGCTCGATTTTCTGCTTCCAGGCGTCCAGATAGGATGCGAGGGCATATTCCTCAGTCCGCGCCCCGACAAACTTCTTGCGCGGCCGCTTGCTGTACTCATCCAGCGACTTGCTGATTTCGCCTTCCAGTCGCGCCATGGCCCGGGCCGACTCGGCCAGATCGAGACCACTGACACTGGGCACCGGCGTCGGTTGTTCGGTTGCGGCGTTGGCAGCAGCCACATTGCGCAAGCTTCTGGCCTGCGTCAGCAGGCGTTGCTGTGCCGTTTCCAGCTCCTGTACCCGACGCTGCATTTGCTGGATGGCATCACCATCGTTTTTATGTTCGGCGGGCGGCAGGGGTGTCTTGGCGCGCCGGTTTTCATCAACATTGCCCCCGCCATCCAGGTTGGATTGCGCCAACGCCTGCGCATCATGGGGCTTGCTTGCCGATTTGGCGTTGACCAGGATGATGTCCATGGCCTTTTCCCGGAATGCTTTTGACGCATCCGGAAATTTGAAATGGACTGTCAGCAGCAAGGCGTGAAACAGCACGGAGATGCCCACCGCCAACCACAGGCGACGGTCGTGCGTCGCCACCGGTGGCAGGCGCAGGGCAGCAACCTTCTTTTTCACTGCGCCGCTTCCTCCGTGGCGTCGGCCAGATTGTTGTCGCCGAGCAGACGGACGTATCGGCAACTCACTTCCGGCGCCAGAAGATCGAGGCTTTCAATGGCCAGACGAACCCGCTGCCCGGCAACGAGATCAGGTGGCAGCGAAGGCACGCGCAGCAACAGCGGCAGGTGGTCCAGCTTGACGCTCTGCTCGCGGCGGACAGTGGCCTCGATTTCGGTCAAGCCCTGCTGCTGAATCCAGCGCAGACACCAGTAGCGTTCCATCTGCCGCTGAAAATCGGCATAGGCGGCATAGGTTTGCTCGAAATCCCGCATGGCGCCGAACAGCTCGGCCGATTTCTGGGCAAAAGCCGGCGTTTCGCCCTTCAAACAGGCAATCAACTGCCATTGATTGACCATATCACAGTAGCGACGCAGCGGCGAGGTCATCCAGGCGTATTGCGGCACGCCGAGGCCTTCGTGCGGCAGCGGCGAGGTGGTCATGCGGACCTTGCCCTGAGTCTGGGCGCGGTACAGGCAGGCGATGTTTTTCTCGGCGAGCAGGCCACCCCAGGTCGAGTTGGCGACGATCATCAACTCGGCGACCAGCTTGTCGAGCGGGCTGCCGCGCTTGCGCTCGGAAATCCCGACCGTGCATGCATCCGGATCGGCCAGATCGCCGACGATCTCGAAATTGTAGTCGTTGATGCCCTGCATCGCCGACGGCTTGCCGCGACGGCCTTCGCAGGCGTTGGCGAAGTGCCAGAGATGGACCAGTTCGTCCTTGAACGGCTGTTCGGGCAATGGGCCGTTGATCGTTTCGGCGTTGAACCACGGTTCGATTTCGTGGTGACGCAGGTTGGCGG
>DAOLIO010000208.1:0-5201 GCA_035328505.1 Azonexus sp. | reverse complement strand
ATCAGCACCAGCGAAATGCCCCAGGTGGCGAGCAGGGTTTCCAGCGTGCGGCCGTACAGCCAGCGGATGACGGTACGTTCCATGATGACGCCGACCAGTGCTGCGGCAAAGAAGGCGACCGGAATGGCGGCTGGCAGATACCAGTCGATGGCGTTGGGGAAGTAGGCGCGGAACAGCGTCTGCATGCCGTAGGTGGCGTAGGCGCCGACCATCAGCAGCTCGCCGTGCGCCATGTTGATGATGCCCATCACGCCGTAGGTGATGGCCAGCCCCAGCGCACCGAGCAGGAGGATGCTGCCGAGCGACAGGCCGGAGAAGGCGCGGCCGACGTTTTCGGCAATGGCCAGGCGGCTGTCGATCGCCTTCACGGCGGCAATGGCTTCGTAGCGCACCTTGTCGTCCGATTCCTTGGCTTTGTCAGTGAGGGGCAGCAACACGCTCTTGATGGTTGGTGACGAGGTTTCGGCCAGGGCCTTGACGGCCGCCAGTCGTGCAGCAGGGTCGGCGTTGCCCAGGTTGGCCTGGGCGTAGGCGAGGGTCAGGAGTGACTTGATTTCGCCGTCGGTTTCCTTGTCCAGCGCCTGCTTGAGCAACGGTGCCATGCTCGGGCTGACCTTGCTTTGCAATTCCCCGGCCGAGGCCAGTCGCACCTCGCGGTCGGCATCGAACAATTTGAGGGCAGCGAGGGCACTGGACAGTTCGCCGCGAATGCGGTTGTTGACCGTGATGCTTTCGGGATTGGCCGGCATCTTGATCGCGTCGCCGGTGGCGGCGTCGAATGCCTTGTCATCGGCGATGATCACCACCTTGTCGCCGGCCAGATACAGGCTGTCTTCCGACATGGCGGTCAGGACGCGCACGGCGTCCGGGTCCGCGTTCTGGGTGATCTGCTGGATGGCAGTGACCTTGTCGCTGGAGTCTTCGGCCGCCAGCATGCGCACCCGTCCCGGGTCGAGCGCCGCCTGCGCCGTCAGGCTGCCGAGGCAGAGTAATAAAGCAATCAACGTTTTTTTCATGAAGGTTCCGTCCGCAATTGGTGCAGTGCAGCGACAGGTTACGGGGCGGACCGTCGATCAGGAATACGATGAATTGCGTAGGGGTGAAATGGACTTTGCCGGGATGCCTGGCCTGCACGCATCGCCCTGGCCGGGTTCCCACGGTCAACCGGAAAATCGGGCTGAATTCGACAGGGTTGTGGGCGCCTGAGAAGCTTGCGACGAGGGATTTCGTCAATTCTGTGGCGGTGGCTACCTGGGTACTATTGAATCTGCGAGTGACCGCAAGGGGGACGTCTGACTCAAGTCGGGCCCTGCGTGGCCCGTGCCATGGCGCGCGACGTGTTCGGCGTCGTCGTATGCAAAAAAGGGTCAGCTTGCGCTGACCCTTTTCAAGGGAGCTGAATGACGTCGGCCGCGATAGCCGAAAAACTGCCCTTACTTTGCAGCCGGTGCGGCAACCGGTTCAGCCGGCGTGCTTGCGGGCTTCTTGGCCTGGTGAGCCTTGGCTTTCGCGTGTTTTGCCACTGGCTTGCCCGCGCTCGCCTTGGTGGTGGCAGGCTTGGCTGCCTCGACCTTGGCCGGCTCGGCTGCCTTCGGGGCGTCGACCGCTTTCTCGGCAGCGGCCGGCGCTGTTGCCACCTTGGCCACTGGCGCAGCTTGATGGCTGGCCGGCGCAACCGTGCCTTCGGCGAAAGCAGCCGTTGCGAAGCCGGCGGCGACAGTCAGAGCGATGACGATTTTGGATACTTGCATGTTGATTCTCCTGAATGAGTAGAGGGTCTGTTTGGTATTCGGTGCTGACCGATCTTTGCAGCGCCTTGTAGCGAATAACGCAGGGGCTGACGCCGCAGATGTCATGAGAAACGTAATGCTGTGTACCGGGACGTGACGAAGGTGTTTCAAATCATCTGCGGCCCGTGGTCCGCCGGGGCTAAAAACGCAAGCCCAGTGCAAGGCGCGTCTGATCGTCGTTGCTGAAATTTACCTTGCGGTCAACCGCCAGTCGGACGAAGACGGCCTTGTGATTGTAGGTCAGCGCCACGGCCTGACCGGAAACGACGCTATCGTCGGGGGTAGCTCGTCCGCGCTTGCTTGACAGGTCGACTGTCCAGCGTTCGCCGCTGCCCGGTGTCAGACGCCAGACCAGATGCGTGACTGTCTGGCCGGTATGCAGGCGGTCATCAATGACGGAAAACACGGAAAGGTCGGATTGGGGCAGCAGGCGCGTGCCAAGACCGACAACGATGGAATCGTTGGGATCGAAATTGAGGTTGTAATAATCCTTCATGTTGGTCCGCCCAAAACCGAGCAGACCATAGATCGAATCACCGATCCGGAGATTGATCGAGCCACCGGCAAAGCCGTGCGATGCCAGTTGCAGCGAGGGAACGACTTGTACCAGCGAATATTGGGCGGTGTATTCGTAACCGGTTCGCGTTTGCTCGAATTCGTCACCGCGCCGGTAGTAGCCCAGCCACATCGCATGCGGGCCGTTATTGGCACGCAGGTTGAGATCGGTAGCCGCCGTTTCATGGGTCGTGCTGTAGTAACTGGGCGTCAGCTTGAAGGCCCAGCCATCGCCGGATGCGGCTTCGGCGGCGCCCGGCGGGGAGCTGTCGGCCATGGCGCCACCGCATATCGTCAGCAGCGCCGGCAGCAGGCATTTGCCCAGTGTCCGTGTGAACAACAAGAAGTCTCTCCTTTTTACTGCTGAACGGCTGACTACTGCGGCGGGTCACGTGTTTGGTAGATCAGCGCGTTACCAAAAGAAAACCCCATCGGCTTGGCCGATGGGGAAAAGCCCTTTGGAGGAGGGTATCAATGAAGCAACCGACAAATTTTATGCCCGCAAGCTGTCACTATCCTGACGGCATGCCGGCCCGTGGTCAGGCCCCGCCTGCGCGCCGATACTGGTTAGCGCATGCCTGGAGGGGGCGCCAGACGTGAAAAGGCCCGATTTCCGCGGTCAACCGCAAAATCGGGCCAAATTCGAAAGCGTATTGGAGGGATCAGTAGGTCTTGTAGGGCAGGAACTTGCCGCTCATGACGATCCTGACACGATCACCTTTGGGGTCCGGTTCGCGGGTCAGATCCATGTTGAAGTCGATGGCACTCATGATGCCGTCGCCGAACTCTTCGTGGATCAGGGACTTGAAGGTGGTGCCGTAGACGTTGATCAGTTCGTAGAACCGGTAGATCAACGGATCGGTCGGTACGGCGGTGGGCAGTGAACCCTTGTAGGGCACGACCTGAAGCTGGGTGATGGCTTCTTCCGGCAGGTCGAGGGCTGCGCCGACGGCCTTGGCCTGGGTTTCGGTCAGCGTCATCTGGCCGAGCAGGGCGGCTGTGCTCCATTCCTTGCTGTGGCCGACAAGCTCGGCCAGCTTGGCCCAGGTCAGTTTTTTCTTCACTTTCTGGGTCACGATCAGGTCGGTGACTTCTTCGCGGTTCATGGTGCTTTCCTCATCAAAATATGGAAAAACGGAGGCCTTGGCCCCCGTTTGCTGGCGACTGAGAGGGCCGGCGGATTACTTCATCTCCGGCTCGTCCTTCTTCTTGTCGTTGCCGGTGATGTACGGGCTCCACGGCTGGGCCTTGATCGGGCCGGGCGTCTTCCAGACGACATTGAACTGGCCATCGGCCTTGATTTCGCCGATGAACACCGGCTTGTGCAGGTGGTGGTTCTTTTCGTCCATCTTGATCACGAAGCCATCCGGTGCCTTGAAGGTCTGACCGGCCATGGCGGCGATCACCTTGTCGGTATCGGTCGACTTGGCCTTCTCGACGGCCTGCGCCCACATGTGGATACCGACGTAGGTGGCTTCCATCGGGTCGTTGGTGACGACTGTCTTGGCATTCGGCAGCTTGTTCTTGACCGCCCAGTCCTTGTACATCTTGATGAACTTGGCGTTCTCCGGGTTCTTCAGCGACTCGAAGTAGTTCCAGGCTGCCAGGTGGCCAAGCAGCGGCTTGGTGTCGACACCACGCAACTCTTCTTCGCCGACCGAGAAGGCAACGACCGGGACGTCAGTGGCCTTCAGGCCGGCATTGCCGAGTTCCTTGTAGAACGGCACGTTGGAGTCGCCATTGATGGTGGACACCACGGCGGTCTTCTTGCCTTCGGAGGCGAACTTCTTGATCTTGGCGATGATGGTCTGGTAATCGCTATGACCGAATGGGGTGTACTCTTCCATGATGTCGGCTTCGGCAACACCCTTGGACTTCAGGAAGGCGCGCAGGATCTTGTTGGTCGTGCGCGGATAGACGTAGTCGGTGCCGAGCAGCACGAAACGCTTGGCTTCGCCGCCGTCTTTCGACATCAGGTATTCGACGGCCGGAATGGCTTGCTGGTTGGGGGCGGCACCGGTGTAGAACACGTTCTTCTCGAGTTCTTCACCTTCGTACTGCACCGGGTAGAAGAGCAGGCCATTCAATTCCTTGTAAACCGGCAGCACCGACTTGCGGGAAACCGAGGTCCAGCAGCCGAAGGTGACGGCGACCTTGTCCTTGGTCAGCAGCTGGCGGGCCTTTTCGGCGAACAGCGGCCAGTTGGAAGCCGGGTCGACGACCACCGGCTCGAGCTTCTTGCCCATCACGCCGCCGGCCTTGTTGATTTCGTCGATGGTCATCAGCACGGTTTCCTTGAGCGCCGTCTCGGAAATGGCCATGGTGCCGGACAGGGAGTGCAGGACGCCGACCTTGATGGTGTCGGCGGCATGGACGGCCATGCCGAAGGAAGACAGTGCAGCGGCCAGGACAGTGGCCTTGATGAAGTGACGACGATTGCTCATGGAAGCTCCTCGGACGTTGAGTGATCTGTTAAAACTGCGTTGTTGCAGTGCAATGCCAGATTACGACCGGGGATGTTCAGGAGAAATACGTTAGATTGCGTAGGGATATGCGTACTTGCAGGTCGTCGGCGCACACGACAATACGGACCAGCCCTGCGGGAGCGCGATTGCCACGGTCAACGGCAAAAAAGGCGGATATTTGAAAATGGGCGAGCCCGCTGAGCGTAGAAATTCCGGTCAAGCATCATGGCTCGGGTTGACCGGCAGCCAGATTCGGAAAGTGGTGCCTTGCCCTGGCGTACTGGTGAGATCGAAGCGCCCACCGTGTTTCTTGACGATGATGTCGTATGAAATTGACAGACCCAGACCAGTCCCCTGGCCTACCGGCTTGGTGGTGTAGAACGGCTCGAAG
>DAOLIO010000207.1:0-5236 GCA_035328505.1 Azonexus sp. | reverse complement strand
GCGGTGCGGGTCACCTTGGTCGGGTCGAGAACGCCCATTTCGACCATGTCGCCGTACTCGCCGGTGGAAGCGTTGTAACCGTAGTTACCCTTGCCACGCTGGACCTTGTCGACCACAACGGACGGCTCGTCACCGGCGTTGGCCACGATTTCGCGCAGCGGCTGCTCCATGGCACGGAGGACGATCTTGATGCCAGCATCTTGATCGTGGTTGTCACCCTTCAGCTTGCCAACGGCAGCACGGGCGCGGATCAGGGCAACGCCGCCGCCGGCGACGATACCTTCTTCCACAGCAGCGCGGGTAGCGTGCAGGGCATCTTCAACGCGCGCCTTCTTTTCTTTCATTTCGACTTCGGTGGCGGCGCCAACCTTGATGACGGCAACGCCGCCAGCCAGCTTGGCCACACGCTCCTGCAGCTTTTCCTTGTCGTAATCGGAAGTCGCTTCGTCGATCTGGATACGGATCTGCTTGACGCGGGCTTCGATCGAAGCGGCTTCGCCGGCACCGTCGATGATGATGGTGTTTTCCTTGGAAACTTCGATGCGCTTGGCCTGGCCCAGATCCTTCAGGACAGCCTTTTCCAGCGACAGGCCGGTTTCTTCGGCGATGACGGTACCGCCGGTCAGGATGGCGATATCTTCGAGCATGGCCTTGCGACGGTCGCCAAAGCCCGGGGCCTTGACGGCAACGGTCTTCAGGATGCCACGGATGTTGTTGACGACCAGGGTGGCCAGTGCTTCGCCATCGACATCTTCAGCGATGATGAGCAGCGGACGGCCGGCCTTGGCGACTTGTTCCAGAATCGGCAGCAGGTCGCGGATGTTGGAAATCTTCTTGTCGTAGAGCAGGACAAACGGGTTTTCCATCAGGGCTTGCTGCTTGTCGCCATTGTTGATGAAGTACGGGGACAGGTAGCCACGGTCAAACTGCATGCCTTCGACGACGTCGAGTTCATTGGCCAGGGACTTGCCATCTTCAACGGTGATGACGCCTTCCTTGCCGACTTTTTCCATGGCATTGGCGATAATTTCGCCAATGTCAGCATCAGAGTTGGCGGAAATGGAACCGACCTGGGCGATTTCCTTGGTCGTGGTGCAGGGCTTGGAGAAAGCCTTCAGTTCGGCCAGGGTGGCGACGACGGCCTTGTCGATGCCGCGCTTCAGGTCCATCGGGTTCATGCCGGCCGCAACGTACTTCATGCCTTCGCGGACGATGGACTGAGCCAGGACGGTAGCGGTCGTGGTGCCGTCACCGGCGATGTCGGAAGTCTTGGAAGCGACTTCCTTGACCATCTGGGCGCCCATGTTGGCGAACTTGTCTTTCAGTTCGATTTCCTTGGCGACGGAAACGCCGTCCTTGGTGACCGTCGGGCCGCCGTAGGAACGCTCGAGCACGACATTGCGGCCCTTGGGACCGAGGGTGACCTTGACTGCGTCAGCCAGAACATTGATGCCTTCGACCATGCGGGCGCGGGCGGAATCACCGAATTTGACTTCTTTAGCTGCCATTTATAACTCCTGAATTTTGAACAGTATTTCGGGGTAACCGCGGCACTTAGGCCTGCAGAACGCCCATGATGTCTTCTTCACGCATGACCAGAACTTCCTGACCATCAACCTTGACGGCCTGGCCGGCATACTTGCCGAACAGAACGCGGTCACCCACCTTGACGTCCAGGGCGATCTGCTTGCCGTTATCGTCACGCTTGCCCGGGCCGATGGCCAGAACTTCGCCCTGATCCGGCTTTTCGCCAGCGGAATCGGGAATGACGATGCCGGATGCAGTGGTACGCTCGGCTTCAACGCGCTTGACGATCACACGGTCGTGCAAAGGACGGATATTCATAAATCTGACTCCTGAAAATAAGTTACAACAAACAAGAAATTGGCCGACCGCGTCAGGCGCGGATTCGGGAACGGAGTGAAGACGCTGTTAGCACTCCTCTCCGGTGAGTGCTAATAATAGGGGCGAGGTCAGCGAATTTCAAGAGGCGAATTTGCAAAAATCGTATTCAGCCGGTCAGGGGAGCGGTCAATGCTGTCCCGGGCGCCAGAAATACTGGCCGAACTGGAGTGCCCTTCAAGGCTGCTGCCGGGTTGAAAATGGCGCGAAGCGATAAGCGTTGCGACCGGCCTGTTTGACCGCATAGAGCGCAGCATCGGCGCTCGCCCGGAGGCTGTCCGGATCATCGCCGTGCGCGGGATAGATGGCCACGCCGACACTGGCAGAGATTGACGCATCCCCCGCCCCCAGATGAAAAGGACGCGCCAACGCCGTCACCACCCGCTGGGCGACTTCTTCCACTTCCAGATGGCTGCCAACCTTGGGAAGAATGACGGCAAATTCATCGCCCCCCATGCGAGCCACGGTATCCGACTGGCGAACCGCCTGCACCAATCGGTGTCCGGTTTCAACCAGCAATTCATCCCCCGCGGCATGGCCCAGCGTGTCATTGACCTCCTTGAAGTGATCCAGATCAACATAGAGCAGCGCAAAAACCTCTTTGTAGCGCCGCGCCTGGGTCAGGGCCACCTGCAGCCGGTCATAGAACAAGGTCCGGTTGGGCAGGTCCGTCAGCGGATCGCTTTGGGCACGATGGCGAAGCAATTCTTCGACTTCCTTGCGCTGCGTAATGTCGATGAATGTCGCGACGTGCCGGCCTCCACTCTCCGCCCCCTCGCCGCGGATCGCCGATATTGCCAGCCAGACGACGTAGACCTTGCCATCGGGGCGACGATTCCAGAGCTCTCCGGCCCAATGCCCGTCCTGTTCCAGTGCCTCCCACATGCTATGGAAAAAGCCAGGCTCCTGTCGACCGGCGCCGAGGATGGATGGATCCCTGCCCAGCACTTCCTGAGGCCGATAGCCTGTAATTGCTGTAAAGGCGGGATTGATCTGGATAATCCTGTTCTCGGCGTCAGTCACCACGATGCCCTCCGCCGCACTCTCCATCACGGCGGCCGAAATCTGCAGCGCCCGTTCATTCGCCAGCTGGTCGGTCACATCGCGAACGCTGACCACCCATTGCGACTGGGTCAAACCGCTGTCGATACGGGCAACATGGACATCACCGGTCCGCACATGCGAGCCATCGGGACGGGCAAAGTGCAGGCGAATCATGGCCGACACCGGTTCGCCACGGGCTCGGCGGGCAAGGCGCTCTGCGGCCAGAGGCCGGTCCGCTTCGGCAATAAAGTCGAGCAGGGAATGATCCAATAACTGCTCGGACTGGAGCCCGATCATTGCCGCAGCCTGATCGTTGGCAAAGGTAATGATGAAATCCGGCGCCCGCATGATGATGATGGCGTTCTGGCTGGTTTCAATCACGGAACGATAACGGGCTTCGCTTTCGCTGATCCGGCCTTCATTTTTCTTGCGCTCAGCGACTTCATCGAGCAATTTTGCATTCGCCATGGAGAGTGCCTGAGTCCGCTCGACGATCATTCGTTCCTGCCCGGCGGTCACCGCCTGTAGGCGAAGAAAATGGCGACGGGACCTTCTGATCACGTAATGCAGCAACAAGGCCACCATCACGCTGGCAGTACCGAGAGTCATCAGTACTCGGGTGCGCTGGGTGCTGCGAATGTCGAGCATCTTCTGCGCCGGCATCGAAATGCTGATGCCGCCACGAACATCCCCCAGCTTGTAACCCTGATCGGCGTGGCACGTCAGACAGGCTGCCTTGACGTAGAGCGGGGCCATGTAGCGATGGACCAAACCACTGTCGGTGTTCAGCAGCGACAGGATTTCGTGCTTTTGCCCGCTCTCGAAGGCCTGCAGTCCAAGGGTTTCCCATTCATCCGCCGCGTTTGCCGGACGTATGGGCTTCAGACTGGTGATATGGAACTTGACGCCATCCGCCTTCTCGGCAATTTCAGCAATCTGACGCGTCATGAAAGCCGGGTTGACCATGGTCAGGTGCTGCCCGTCGGTCGTCACCAGATCCCGTCTCGGGTGCTTCAGATAGGGATTGGGCTGGGTCGCTTCGGTGACGGGCACATAAACACCGCCATGCTGCGCATTCCAGTCGCGCGTCAATTCGACCAGCCGAAACAGCACGCTACCGCGTTCTCGCGCCAGACCTTCAAGGCTTTCGTCGATCTGACGAAACTCCATTGAAACACCCAGCGCCCCGAGTATTGCCACGAGCAGATAAGCCATCACCACCCAAGCCCGATAGCCCAGAGTCAAAAAGACACGACGCTCAAGGGAAGTCCCGACTGGGTCATTCATGGAACAACTAAGTCACCATTTTTAATTCGCAAATATAACAATAGCACCAAAACAATCAGCCACCCAGGCTTTTACCCGATTGCCGTTGCATTTGTGCCGATGGCGGTGAGTGGTAGCCTACGCCCCCTTGTCGTATTTTCGAAGCTGCACGATGTCACCTCGCCTACTTCTCTCCCTGGCGCTCGCCAGCCTGCCCCTGCTGAGCATGGCCGATGGCCTGCCGCCCGATGTCCTCAAGGCGCTCAAGGCGGCGCAGATTCCTGCCAGCAGCGTTGCTGTCACGGTGCAACCAGTCGATGCAGCTGCCCCACTGGTCGCCCACAATGCCAACCTGCCGATGAACCCCGCGTCGGTCATGAAACTGGTCACCACCTATGCCGCGCTCGACTTGCTCGGCCCCGCATACACCTGGAAAACCACGGTATGGACCGAGACTGCTGCGGTCGACGGGAATTTAAGCGGAAATTTGTATATCAAGGGAAGCGGCGATCCGCGCTTTGCCATCGAGCATTTGTCGGCGCTGCTCCGCCAGTTGCGCGTACGCGGCATTCAGCAAATCAACGGCGACGTGGTGCTCGACCGTACCGCTTTCAACGTCCCGGCCACCGACCCCGGCGCGTTCGATGACAAGCCGATGCGCCCCTACAACGTTGGGCCGGATGCCTTGTTGCTGAATTTTCGCGCGCTGCGCTTCACGCTGCAGCCCGATAACGGCCGGCCACGCGTGCTGATGGAAACCCCCAGCGAGGGCCTGCGCGTCGACAACCAGTTGCGCGCCGGCAATGGCGAATGCGGCAGCAACTGGAAGGATCTGATTACTGTTCGACTGATTCCCGAGAACCCTGGCAACCGCCTGGAATTCACCGGCACCTATGCTGCGCCGTGCGGGGAGAAATCACTCAACCTGTCGCCGCTGCCGGCGGATACGCAGGCCGGCGGACTGATTCGTGCCTTGTGGAAAGAACTCGGCGGCACCATCAGCGGCCAGGTGCGTGGCGGCAAC
>DAOLIO010000206.1:3784-5245 GCA_035328505.1 Azonexus sp. | reverse complement strand
GTTAATGCGCCGACTGCTGCGGTCAACCCGGAAAATGCGTCAAATTCGAAACCGGCCAATGATCCAGCCAGGGAAAGTCAGGACTATGAAACTGCCCTGAACCAGTTCAAGGCTGGCAAGTACAAGGATGCAGCGGGCAGTTTTGCCGGCTTCGTCCAGAAATATCCGGACAGTTCGCTGGCGCCCAACGCCCAGTACTGGCTCGGCAATGCCTGGTATGCCCAGCGTGACTGCAAGCGGGCTATCGAGGCACAAAGCGTGGTCACCACCAAGTATGCCGACAGCCCGAAAGCGCCGGATGCCTGGTTGGCGATTGCCACATGCCAGCAGGAAATGGGGAACGCGAGCGGTGCCAAACGCTCGCTGGAGTCGGTGCTTGCCAAATACCCGAGTGCGCCCGCTGCCGAAACGGCACGTCAGCGACTGAAGAAGAAATAATTGGCACTCAGACTCACTGAAATTTTTTACTCCCTGCAGGGAGAGGCCTCGCGCGCGGGGCTGCCGACCGTATTTGTCCGCCTGACCGGTTGTCCGCTGCGTTGTACCTGGTGCGACACGACGTACAGTTTTACCGGGGGCGAACCGGCGACCATCGAATCGGTGCTTGCCGACGTCGGCAAATATCCGGCCCGCCAGGTGTGCGTGACGGGTGGTGAACCACTGTCGCAAAAGGATTGTCTGCCCTTGCTGACGGCGCTGTGCGATGCCGGCTATGAGGTGTCTCTGGAAACATCGGGGGCGATTGACGTGGCTGATGTCGATCCGCGGGTCGCGCGGATCATGGATCTGAAAGCGCCGGATTCCGGCGAGTCTGCCCGGAACCGCTGGGAAAATCTGACAGCGCTCAACCAGCGTGACGAAGTCAAGATCGTCATAGCTTCGCGTCGCGATTACGAGTGGGCGCGAGAAGTGTTGCGCGAACGCCAGCTTGCCCGGATTTGCCCTATCCTTTTCTCGCCGGCCCAAGGTTTGATTGAGCCGCAATCGCTGGCTGAGTGGATCCTTCAGGATGGACTCGACGTCCGTTTCCAGCTGCAACTGCACAAGTTGCTTTGGGGTAACATGCAGGGAAAATAAAAGATGGAGACGCGCATGGAACGTAATCGCCGAAAGTTTTCACGCATTGCCTTCCAGAGCGACGCCAGCCTTTTTTTGCCTGATGGCGAGTACGGTGTCGAGGTCCTCGATCTCTCGCTACAGGGGGCGCTGATTCACCCCAATGCCAATATGTTCGTCAATGTCGGTACGCATGGCACGCTGAAAATCCGCCTGGATACTGCCGGGACGACGATCCGGATGGAAGTGACCGTGGTTCATCACATGGCCAATTACTATGGCTTGGTATGCCGCGAAATAGATCTCGACAGCGTGACCCACTTGCGGCGTCTGGTCGAGTTGAATTTAGGCAACGAGTTGCTGGCAGAGCGCGAATTTTCCCAACTCACCGATTATTGATCAGCC
>DAOLIO010000206.1:0-3684 GCA_035328505.1 Azonexus sp. | reverse complement strand
CCAGAAGCAGAAAATCGCTTGTGAACAAGCAGATACCGGATCAGCTGGGTGGGGTTTTGAGTTATATTTCCGCCCCATGAAGAAAGCCGTCGTACTCCTTTCCGGTGGACTCGATTCCGCCACCTGCTTGGCGATTGCCCGTAGCGAGGGTTTCGCATCCTATTGCCTGTCCTTTAATTATGGGCAACGGCATTGCGCCGAACTGGTTGCGGCCGATCGAGTCGTCAAAGCGCTAGGCGCAGCCGAACATCGCATCGTGAATTTTGGCCTGGCTCAATTTGGGGGGTCGGCGCTGACCGATACCACTATTGCCGTACCGACCGATGGCGTGCAGCCGGGCATTCCGGTTACCTATGTGCCGGCGCGCAATACCATCATGCTGTCGCTCGCCCTGGCCTGGGCCGAGGTGCTGGGTAGTCGGGATATTTTTGTCGGCGTGAATGCAGTGGATTATTCCGGTTATCCCGATTGCCGACCGGAATACATTGCCGCCTTCGAAACAATGGCCAATCTGGCGACCAAGGCCGGGGTCGAAGGGCACAAACTTTCCATACATGCGCCGCTGATTGATTTGTCCAAGACCGAGATCATTCGCGCCGGCGCTGCGCTGGGGGTGGATTACAGTCTAACCGTCTCCTGCTACCAGGCCGATAACGATGGTCGCGCCTGCGGTGTCTGCGATTCCTGCCGTCTGCGAGCCGAAGGTTTTTCGGCCGCCGGATTGCCTGATCCCACCGTCTATCAGTCCTGATCATGGAAACGGCTGTTTCAGCCAATATGATCCTGTGGCTGGCGTTTGCCATCGGTTGCGTCTTTGGCGGCATTGGCCAGAAGACGCATTTTTGCACGATGGGCGCGGTATCTGACATCGTGCATATGAGTGACTGGAATCGCATGCGGATGTGGCTGCTGGCGATTGGCATTGCCGTTCTGGGCGCGGCAGCGCTGCACGGTGCAGGATTAATAGACCTCGACAAGTCGATTTATCGCGCGCCCAATTTCATCTGGCTGTCGTACATCGTCGGCGGTATGACATTCGGCGTCGGCATGGTGCTCGCCTCCGGTTGCGGGTCGAAGACGCTGATTCGCATTGGTGGCGGCAACCTCAAATCGCTCGTGGTGTTTGTCGTGCTCGGGCTGGTTGCCTACATGACCATGCGCGGCATTCTGGGGGTTTTTCGCGTCAGCCTGCTGGAGAAGGTGGCCATAACCTTGCCGGGTGGGCAGGATATCCCCGCGTTGCTGACTGCGTTCGGGGTGGCCCCGAACACGGCTTTCCTGTTTTCGGTTTTTGCCATCGGCGGCGGGTTGACCGCGGGATGTCTGCTTAAACGCGATTTTCGGACATTCGACAATCTGCTCGCCGGCTTGGGCATCGGGCTGACGATCGTTGCTGCATGGTATGTCAGCGGTCACCTAGGCTATATTGTCGAACACCCGGAGACCTTGGAAGAAGCGTTTCTCACGACCAATAGCGGGCGCATGGAGGCGATGAGTTTTGTGGCGCCACAGGCTTACACGCTGGAATTGCTGATGCTGTGGTCGGATACCAGCCGCACGATGAGTTTCGGCATTGCCACTGCGCTCGGTGTGGTCATCGGATCATTTGCATGCTCGGTGCTGACGGGCCATTTTCGTTGGGAAGGTTTTGTCAGCGTTGAGGACACTGCCAGCCATTTGATCGGTGCGGCGTTGATGGGCTTTGGCGGCGTGGTGGCCATGGGCTGTACGGTCGGTCAGGGCATCAGCGGAATCTCAACGCTGGCCTTGGGGTCGATCATGACGTTTCTGGCGATCGTGCTGGGGGCGACGCTCATGCTTAAATTTCAGTATTGGCAGCTGATGCGCCGTACCTAAGGTTTTTCGTCTGCCTTCAGTTTGGCGATGACCAGCGGGAAGGCGCCCGAGCCGATCAGCGCGATTGCCGACACAATGAACGCCAGGCCAGCCATCGGGTCGTCCAGGACCGGATGCAGGCTGGCCCCGAATCCGGCCAGACTGATGATTCCCGGAATCGCGCAAAGAATGCCGAGCAGGGTCAGGGCAACGAAGGAAAATGGATAGCGGCGCATAGGGTGACTTTGAAGATGGGCCGGCTCCCGACCCCACACGGTGCATTTTAGCGCTGTGGGAAATTCAGTGACTAGCTTTGGCTGCCCGGTGGTCCGTGTTTGCTGCGAACCATCCGCAGTTTTCGTGTTCTGACCATGGGGCTGGTCGGCACGCCATTTGCTGCAGGCTTGTATAGCCCCAATCCTTTGCCAGAAACCCGACACAATGAACGCTCCTGATTCCTTCCCGACCGATCTGCCGGTCTTTGATAACAGCTTCGCTGCACTGCCCGACGCTTTCTATACCCGCCTGAATCCGCAGCCGCTGAACAACCCGTACGTCGTTGCGGTGAGTGATGACGTGGCGGCGATGCTCGGTTTGCCGGCCAGTTTTCTCGATAGCCCCCAGTTCGCCGAGGTGTTCGCCGGCAATCAACTGATGCCTGGCAGCGAGCCGCTGGCTGCGGTGTACTCAGGCCATCAGTTTGGCATCTGGGCTGGCCAGCTGGGGGACGGGCGGGCGCATCTCCTGGGCGGCCTGCGCAATGCGCTTGGCCATTGGGAAATCCAGCTCAAGGGTGCCGGGCGGACCCCGTATTCCCGGGGGGCTGACGGACGAGCCGTGCTGCGTTCCTCGATTCGTGAATTTCTCTGTTCAGAAGCCATGGCCGGGCTGGGCGTGCCAACGACCCGCGCGTTATGCATCATCGGCGCCGAGCAGCCGGTGCGTCGCGAAGAAATCGAAACAGCAGCGGTCGTGGCGCGTGTGGCGCCCGGATTTGTACGCTTCGGGTCATTCGAACACTGGGCGTCGCGTGACCGGCATCTGGAATTGCAGCAACTGGCAGACTACGTGATTGATACCTTTCGGCCGGAATGCCGGGCCGAGGCGAATCCTTATGACGCCTTGTTGCGCGATGTTTCCCGCCGGACCGGCGAACTGATGGCGCACTGGATGGCGGTCGGGTTCATGCATGGTGTGATGAACACGGACAACATGTCCATCCTTGGCCTGACGCTGGATTATGGTCCTTTCGGCTTCATGGAAGCCTTTGATGCCGGCCACATCTGCAATCACTCTGATCATCAGGGACGCTATACCTACCGCAACCAGCCGCATGTCGGTCAATGGAATCTCTATCGTCTGGCAGACGCCTTCCTGCCGCTCTTGAAGCGTCCGGCGGCTGGGCGGGCAGCGGTCGATGAAACGTATGGTGATGCCTTCGCGCTGACCTTCGAGCGTTTGATGTGCGCCAAGCTGGGCCTGCGCGAGGCGCTGCCCGATGATGAGAATTTCATCGGCGAAACCTTCGGCTTTCTGCAAGAGCATCGCCCGGATTTCACGGTTTTCTTCAGAAACCTCTCCAGGTTATCCGCTACGGTCAACCCGGAAAATCGCTCAAAATCCGAAGATGCCTTGCGCGATTTATTTGTTGACCGCAGTGCTTGTGACCTCTGGGTGGATAGCTGGCGGGCCAGACTGGCCCGAACGCCGTGGCCCGATAGCGAGCGGCAGGCCGCCATGCTGGCGGCCAACCCCAAATATGTCTTGCGCAACTGGCTGGCCGAAGCGGCGATCAGAAAGGCAAAGGCGGGGGATTTTTCCGAAGTCCGGCGACTGCTTGCCTGCCTG
>DAOLIO010000205.1:0-5251 GCA_035328505.1 Azonexus sp. | reverse complement strand
TCGCGGCTTTTTGCCGTCGACCGCGGGAGAGGATCAGGCGGCTTGCGTAATGATTACGTTCTGCGCCGGCATCGGTGACGGGAAGCCGGCTTCGGCCAGCGCTTCACGCAGCACCTTGTTGGTGTCGAAATAGACCTGCCAGTAATTGTCGTTGTGGCAATACGGGCGCACCGCCAGCACCGGGCCAACCAGCGTGAAATCGAGAATTTCGACGTCCACCTTCGGCTCGGGCAACACATTCGGAATCGCCGCAATCTTCTCGCGCAGCAAGACCATGGCCGCCTGATGATCGGCCGCCCCTGACAACTGGCACTTCAGATCTACACGGCGAAACGCATTAACCGTGAAATTCTGGATCGTTTCACTGAACACCTTGTTGTTCCCAAGGATGGTCTGCACGTTATCCGGCGTATTGATCGTGGTCGTGAACAGACCCAGTTCCACCACCGTCCCCGTCACGCCGGCCACCGAGACAAAATCGCCAACCTTCATCGGGCGCAGCACCACCATGAAAGCGCCCGCCGCAAAGTGCGCCAGCAGGCCGGACCAAGCCATGCCGATGGCGACACCACCCGCCGCAATCAGGGCCGCAAACGTCGTGGTCTGAATGCCGAAATAGCCGAGGATGCCGATCACCAAAAGCACGTTCAAGGTGACCGTAACGATCGATCCGATATAGCGCAGCAAGGTTGGATCCACTTTTTGCTTTTCCAGCGCAGAACGCAACATGCGAAGCGCCATACCAATCAGCCAGCGACCAATTACCCAGAAGGCAATGGCCGCGAGCATCTTCAAGCCGACGTCGGTCGCCGTCGCAATCAAAATATCCTGGTAACGTGAAATATCGTGTTCGGTCATCGTGCTCTCCTTGAAATACGTACTCCGGTGCCCGCCAATTGGCGCTGTCGGGTTCCATATCATTCTAATCGCATAAGCGTTGCAAACAAAACCGCAGCGGTTCACTGCCGATTAATTGCTTCTACCCCACGAGAAATCTGCATCCGGATTCGTTGCGGCTGCGTAGTACAGGTCAGGAGTCGCCTGAATCGTTACACCCGATGGAGAGCGACCTCCCCTAGCGACAGATCGCTACCTCAACCAACGAAAGGAATGACCATGTTGATTCGTGTCAATGAACTTCAAGACAGCTCGCGCCGCTCATTCATGGGTCGGAGCTCCGGCCTGATGCTATCGGGCGCTGCCGTCGCCATGCTGGCGGGCAACTCGCGCCTGGCACTTGCCGCCGGTGGCGACATGAGTTCGGATGTCGGCATCCTGAATGTTGCCCTCGGATTGGAGCATGAAGCAATCGCTGCCTATCAATTGGGCGCTGAAAGCGGCCTGCTGCAAAAACCGGTGCTCGACACGGCCGTGCTCTTCCAGAGCCACCATAAAGGCCACCGCGACGCACTGGCGGCTACCATCGAGAAAATGGGCGGCAAGCCCGTGGCCTCAAAATCGAACGCGGATTATGCGACAGCCCTGGGTGCTGGCGGCCTGAAAAACCAGGCCGATGTACTGACGCTGGCAGCCCGCCTGGAGATGGGTGCGGCCAATGCTTACATCGGCGTCATACCGGCCTTCGCCTCGCATGATCTGGCCAAGATTGCTGCCCGACTGGCAGCCGACGAGACCATGCACTGGACGTTGCTGTCCAACGCTCTGGGCAAACCGGTGCCCGCCGGTGCCTTGAGTTTTGGTGCCTGACATGCGGCTGCGGACGCTGCGCTACCTGATCCCGGCATGCCTGGCGATGGCGGCAGCAGCACCCGCAGCAGCCCAGGACGCCGAGCATGGCGAACGCCTCTACGAACAGCGTTGCAGCGCCTGTCACGGGCTCGACGCTGATCGGACCGGGCCGCACCACCGCGGCGTGTTTGGCCGCCGTGCCGGGAGCGTCCGCGGGTTTTCCTATTCCCCGGCACTGCAACGTGCCAAAATCATATGGAACAATGAGACGCTCGATGCTTGGCTCAGCAACCCGGAAAGTCTGATCCCTGGGCAGCGGATGGGATATTCGGTCGCAGATGCCAAGGACAGGGCAGACATCATCGCCTTTTTGCAGCAACTCACCCCCATTGGCATCCGCTCGGACATCGGCAAGCAACAATGAACTCATCCGCAGAACACAACGACAGCGACACCCTGCCCGATCCCTGGCCCGGTGACATGGACGAGCGATGCGACAACGACGACCGCTTGGTGCCATCAGCCAGTGCATCGACCGGCAACGCCGCCTACGCCGCCAACCCTGCGAACGAGCCTGCCCTGTGCGCGTGGATTGCCTTGGTGGTCGGTCGCGATGAAGCCGCTTTGGGCAACCTCTACGAAGCCATGATCGGGCGCGTTTACGGACTGGCCCTGCGCATTACTCGGCATGCACAGACCGCCGAAGAAGTAGCAGAAGATACCTTCTGGCAAATCTGGCGCCAGGCGCCCCGTTTCGATCCGGCTCGCGGCAGTGCCGTCGCCTGGATGCTGACCATTGCACGAAGTCGCGCCCTGGATGCGCTCCGTCGACGTGATCCTGCGCAATGCACCGAGGATGCGGGAGACAGCGAACCGGATGCGGCTGATGGTCCCGAAGACTTGCTGGCCGCGACGGAAATTGGCAACCAATTGCACTCAGCACTTGCCAGACTCGATCCCTTGCCACGTCAGCTTGTTGCACTGGCATTTTTCCGTGGCTTAAGCCACGAAGAGATTGCAGTTCATACCGGTTTGCCACTGGGAACTGTCAAATCGCACATTCGGCGAGCCCTGGGCCGGTTGCGAGAAACCCTGATCCCGGGCATGACGATGGTGATGCCATGAAAACTCCCCTCAACCGCCCCACAGATACTGATGCGGAGCTTAGCCAGTTGATTTGCGAGGCCTTGGCAAGTAGCAACATGCCGACATCAAACCGGCAAAACTTGCGCAGCCGCCTGCTGTCACGAGCCAAAAAAAGTCGCTTGGCCACGGCCGGCACAATTACCGTCCGTGCACGTGATGGCGCGTGGCGCCACGTCAAATCGGGGGTCCGGGTAAAAACCCTCTGGCATGGCGCGCACAGCGACTCAGTCCTGATTGAACTGCAACCTGGTGCGGCGCTCCCGATGCACCGTCATGCGGCCCTGGAGGAAGGCATCGTTCTTTCCGGTGGTTTTCAGATTGACGGCATGTCACTCGGGCCGGGTGATTACCACATGTCGCCGGTCGGAAGCAGACATGGGCGCATCACCTCCGAACAAGGTGTCGTAGCCTATCTGCGTGGCACTTCCCTCGGACACACGGGCACCATGCTCGGCGAAATGGTCAGCGCCCTTCTTCCCGGTAGCGGGGCACCCGCTGTGACCGTAACTGCAAATGATGGCAACTGGGAAATACTGGCCGATGGGGTCGAGAGCAAAACCCTTTGCCGTGATGGCGACATGGTGTCGAGATTCCTGCGACTGCAGCCGGGCGCGAGTTTGCCGGCAGACCGGACGGTCGGTGACGAAGAATGCATGGTGATTGAAGGCGACATCTTTTTTGGCGACCTGCTGGTCTGCGCGGGGGACTTTCACCTGACCCCAGGCAATGCGCAGCAAAGCGTGCTGACGTCCGAAAACGGGGCGCTCATCTTCACCCGTAGTCGTCCGACTGACGGTAGGTGCTAGATTTTTTCCATCAAACCAGCGGGTCTATTTGAAGATCAGGCGATTAGTGACCCAATCGCCATCAATTCGCATGGGTCATCGTCAGTCCTGAACCCCTCAGGAAACACCACCGCCCGCTGGCACGCACAAAAGATAGGCACAAACTAGAAGTCTGTGTATAATTCGGCCTCCCTAAGGCGGGTCGGTAGCTCAGTCGGTAGAGCAGCGGACTTTTAATCCGTTGGTCCCGAGTTCGAATCTCGGCCGACCCACCAGCCTTTTTGAGTATGTGGGGCGCTAGCTCAGTTGGTAGAGCAGCGGACTCTTAATCCGTAGGTCGACAGTTCGAATCTGTCGCGCCCCACCAGAATTCAAAAGCACTTAGCTTCGGCCGAGCGTCTAGTTTCAGTAGTTGTTGTCGCATTACAGGCAAACTTGGGAAACCAATCGCCTGACCGGACGCGGGGTGGAGCAGTTGGCAGCTCGTCGGGCTCATAACCCGAAGGTCGCAGGTTCAAGTCCTGCCCCCGCAACCAAAGATTCCCAAGGAAAAGGCCAATCAACTGATTGGCCTTTTTTCTTTATTTCAGCGTCAATGCATGCCGTTACTTGCGGCCAAATTTCTCGGTAAGCTGATTCAGTTTCTCCATTCGACGCTGCTCTGCCTTGGCTTCAGCTTCGGTTGCCTTGCGTGCTTCCGCCTGTTTCTTGAAGCGTTCGCGTAGCTGTTCCGCTGCATGTTGACGATTTTCATCGGTCACTTCATCGGCCGGTGTACCGTCCAGATTCAGTCGCACCGTGCCTTTTTCCATTTCTTTCAAGTACCGTGTGGAAATGGTGTGGCTACGCATGGCAAGACGCAGGGATTTTTTGCTCAACTCCGGCAACAGGGCAAACACCTGTTTGTCGATACCAATCGCCAGCGGACTAAAGTTGCGAAAAACGTCGAATCGCGTCTGCAAGTCCTTGAGCAGTGCCCGGGTATCGTTTGGTTTTTCCGTTGAAGGTGCGGTATTGGCTGCGGTAGTAGTCATGATTGGACAGTATTTTGTCGAGGCGCGAAGGTTAGCACGAAGGCACCGCTTTACAGGCTCGAATCGGAAATCAGACGCCGTATTTGCGGAACCAGGCCAGCATTTTTCGCCACCCGTCCTCGGCCTCTTCCTTGCGATAACTCGGTCGGTAATCCGCGTTGAAGGCATGCGGCGCATTGTCGTAGACATGAATTTCCGAAGCCCTGGCAGCCGCATTTCCTTGCTGAAGAAGCTTTTCCATCGTTTCTACCGTTTCCAGCGGGATCCCGGTATCAAGCCCTCCGTAAAGACCGAGTACCGGTGCTTTCAGCTCGCCGACCAATTCAATCGGCTGCCTGGGGGTCATTGCACTGGACGCGCCTACCAGTTTGCCATACCAGGCGACGCCAGCCTTTACCCCCAGGTTGTGTGCACTGTACAGCCAGGTAATACGGCCGCCCCAGCAAAAGCCGGTAACCGCCAAGCGGCTGGTGTCGGCCCCTTTCGATGCAGCCCAGGCGACGCAGGCATCCAGATCACTGAGGACTTGAGCATCCGGTGTCTTGGCAACAATTTTTTCCAGGATTTCCGGGATGCTGGCTATCTGTCTCGGATCGC
>DAOLIO010000204.1:1215-5276 GCA_035328505.1 Azonexus sp. | reverse complement strand
GAAGAAGGTTTCCTCTATTTCATTGGCCGTCGTGATGAAATGATGAAGACATCCGGTTACCGGGTCAGCCCGACCGAAGTGGAAGAAATTCTTTACGCCACTAAACTGGTCGGAGAATGCGTCGCCTTCGGCGTGGACGACGATCGCTTGGGCCATGCCATTCAAGTGATCGCGACACCGCCTACGGGTGGTCAGCTTGATCCCAACACCCTGCTCACTGAATGCCGAGTCCGCATGCCCGCCTACATGGTACCCAGCGGCATTGAGGTTCGCGAAGGCCCATTGCCTCGCAATCCAAATGGCAAAATTGACCGAAAAACGCTGTCGACCGCGTGGATCGAACAGAGAAATCAGTAACCCGCCTCATTAGCAATGTACACAGAATGACAACACCAATGCCAATTGCACCAACGCATACCACGATGAATCAGTTTGCCTCGGACGGTAACCAATTGCTGATTGGCGGCCTGCCTATCTCGCGGTTAGCCGAGCAAGTTGGGCAAACGCCGTTCTATGTCTATGATCGAGACTTGCTGCGTTCTCGTGTCTCTGAATTACGCGCAGCATTGCCAGGCAACATAGAGTTGCATTACGCCATGAAAGCAAACCCGATGCCAGCTGTCGTAGGCTTCATGGCGGGTTTAGTCGACGGAATTGATGTCGCCTCCGCCGGAGAATTGAAGATAGCCCTGGACGCCGGCACCAAGCCCAGCGATATCAGTTTTGCCGGTCCGGGGAAGCGCAATTCCGAACTTCGGCAAGCGGTTGCAGCTGGGGTACTGATCAACGTTGAGTCGTTTCGTGAAGTCGACATCCTCGCGGAAATTTCACAGGACCTTGAACTGCCTGCTAGGGTAGCCGTTCGCGTCAACCCTGACTTCGAACTTAAAGGGTCAGGGATGAAGATGGGCGGCGGTCCCAAACAATTTGGCGTTGATGCGGAGTTGGTTCCTGAACTACTGGCGAATATCGGCAAGAAAAAGCTGGCGTTCGAAGGCTTTCATCTGTTTGCGGGCTCACAAAACCTCAAGCCAGAATCGATCTGCGAGTCACAACAAAAATCATATGAAGTGGCACTGGCACTATCAAGCCACGCCCCCTCCCCAGTACGTTTCCTGAATCTCGGCGGTGGATTTGGCATTCCCTACTTTCCTGGTGAAAAGCGACTCGATCTGGCGCCGATCGGCAACAACCTGAAGCAACTCAGCAATCGGGCCAACACAGATTTTCCGGAAGCAACGCTGATAATTGAGCTTGGACGCTACATTGTGGGTGAGGCAGGGGTTTATGTCTCCAGAATAATTGATCGAAAAGTCTCACGCGGCCAGACTTTTCTGGTCGTTGACGGCGGCCTCAACCATCATCTTTCTGCATCAGGGAACTTCGGTCAAGTCATCCGTAAAAATTACCCGGTCGCGATCGGCAACCGTATGAACACTGACAACACTGAAACCGCCAGCGTGGTTGGCCCGCTCTGCACCCCGCTGGACCTTCTGGCTGATCGCATGACTTTGGCAAAGGCAACACCCGGTGATCTGGTCGTTGTCTATCAATCGGGAGCGTATGGAGCCAGCGCAAGCCCACAGCGATTCCTAGGACACCCAGAGGTGATTGAGGTCCTTGTCTAAGCACTCAAAAAGCGCACCAATTTAAGATGTTTCCATCACCACGTGGCAAACCATATCCTTGCCATTATGTCGGCTTCTATACAAAATTCACAAGCTAGGTATCTCGAATACGCATTGAAACCGGCCAATTTCCGATTTTCGAGTGGCTTGCATTCAAATCAGCTCAAGGAAATCATGCGCAAAAAGTATTCGGTACTATTGCCAACATGCAAATGGACCAACATCAACAACCGCACAGTGAGGCTTGCTAAGATTTCGTAATATTGAACTCAAGCACAAAATCAGCAACTTAATAAATTAATAACAAATTCGCTGAATTTATGCAAATCAACTGCAAATACCTATTCAGCAGGCACATTGATACGAAGTCAATGTGAAATAGAGCACAGGCACAATTTGCCTGAACAGATAAAATAGAACCAAGCAGATAGCCACGTGGACCGTTTCCATAAGGAAATCGCGACCCGGCTTGGTAGCAAAGTATATTTTGGGGGGCACTGGTACATGATCAGAATGTTTAATCACTGGTTTACTTGGCGTAGCGTAGCCGGGATTCTGTTCGATTTTTCGTTTCTGATCGTTAGCCTTTTCATTTCGCTGATGTGGATCAACAGCGGTCTTCCGATCAACGTAATGCAAGTTCTCTCGTTTACAGTAATTTTTGGGCTGGTGATGCTGACCATCAATTCCTTATTGGGGCTATATCAACGCGTCGCCGCTCGGTCATCCGCTGAAACACGTGCCCGCGCAGTGCTCTCCCTCTATCTGGCCATACCGGTTGCCTACGGCCTATACGCGCTACTTCCAATTTCTACGGTCAACCGTGACTTGATCCAACTTTCCGCCATGTCAGCTGCCTTCGGCATGCTTGTGACCCGCGTAGGCGCAAGTCACACCTCAGCAACCAAAATGCTGCGTCGCCGCATAATGGTATTCGGGACAGGACATCAAGCACTTGCCGTTAAACAAGCTTTGGATCGTTCGGACCCATCGGCACAAATTATCGGTTTTTTTCCAGGAAGCTCTGAGGACCAGCCGCAGGTACCGTCTAACCTGATTCTCAGCCGAGACAAATCCCTAACCGACTCCGCCCGCAATTTGAATGCCGATGAAATCGTTGTTGCACTCACTGAACGTCGCGGTGGCGCCATGCCCTTGCGGGAACTTCTCGACTGCAAACTACAGGGCGTTCGCGTGCTGGACTTGGCAAGTCACTTTGAGCAAACCCTTGGGCAAATACGTCTTGACTCGTTGTACGCAGGATGGCTCATTTTTGGCGATGGGTTTGGCCAAGGATTGATCCGGACGGTTGTTAAGCGCATTTTCGACATCATTTGCGCCAGCATCCTGATTGCCCTTTCGCTTCCAGTCATGATTGTGGTGGCCATTCTGATTGCACTAGAAGATGGCTTTCCACTACTCTATCGACAAGAAAGGGTAGGACTCAATGGTCGGCTGTTCAACGTCATCAAGTTTCGCAGCATGCGTCGTGATGCCGAAAAGGATGGAAAACCGATTTGGGCACAGGCGAAAGACAATCGCGTAACACGTCTTGGCCAACTGATACGCAAGCTTCGTATTGATGAACTCCCCCAATTGTTCAGTGTTCTGAAGGGTGACATGAGCCTGGTTGGCCCTCGTCCGGAACGCCCATTCTTCGTTGATCAATTAACCAAGGAAATCCCCTTCTACGCCGTTCGACACAGCGTAAAGCCAGGAGTCACCGGTTGGGCTCAGGTGCGATACCACTATGGTGCAACCGTCGAAGACTCTGCTGAAAAGCTACAGTACGATCTCTATTACGTAAAGAATCACTCACTCTTCCTAGACATCGTGGTTCTTTTTGAAACCGTGGGTGTCGTGCTGACCGGCAAGGGTGCCCACTAACCGCTAGCGTCACTGCCATTTGTAGCTTAAGAAGTCCTTTGCATGGATATTTCAAGTACGTCCTTAATAGCTTGGGGGTTCGGTCTCGCTACCTTGGGCTACCTGTCACTATCGTTTTATCTGTTCTCTTTTGGAAGCGATTGGCGTGGGGACACGCGTCCGCGAAGGATGCTCGTTGTCGCCACGCTTTCAACCGTTTGGGCTTTATCGGGTCTACTTTACGCACTGAATAGCCAGCCACTGTTGCTTGTCACTTCGGCATTAGCGGACGTCATCAGGTATGGTGCTTGGTATGGGTTTGTAATTGCTTTGCTTGGCCCATCCGGCGACTCGATCACCAAACCGGTTCTGCCTTCCTGGTTGCCCCTGACCTGCTGGCTCTTGGTCGCTTCGGGGATCGCGCTTCAGGTTTCGCTCGCGCTAGGCTGGCTGTCAGCGCAGGAATGGTTGCGTACACTCATCTTTCATGGGTTAGCAGAGGCTGTGATCGGTCTGGTTCTCGTCGAACAGTTGTTTCGAACTGTCTCCGAAGACTCCCGTTGGAAT
>DAOLIO010000204.1:0-1115 GCA_035328505.1 Azonexus sp. | reverse complement strand
TCCGGTTCCATCCGCGCAAAGATTAAGGTCTTGGTAGGGAAGCATTTCTTCAGCTACCGCTACGACTATCGTGAAGAATGGTTGCGCTTCACTCAAGCATTAAGTGTTGAAAATTCTCCACAAACCATGGGGCAGCAAGTCGTTCGTGGCTTGGCCAACATGGTGGAAAGCCCTGGAGGAACGCTATGGCTTCGCGAGGCCGGTGCTGAGGTCTATAGACAACATGCGCGCTGGAACCTCCCGGAATGCGTAGCCGAAGTACATCAAGACGCTCCACTCTGCCGTTTTCTCCTTGCTAGCGGATGGGTCATCAATCTGGAGGAGTACCGATGTTTTCCGGCGCGCTACAGTGACCTCGAAATTCCCGCCTGGTTATCCGAATTACCAAACGCTTGGCTGATCGTTCCACTAATGGCAGGCAATGAAATGCACGGCTTCGCGATTCTTGCTAGGTCCCGCACACCAATCAGCGTCAATTGGGAAGTCAATGATCTGCTCCGGACTGCCGGCTGTCAGGCTGCGAGCTTTCTTGCGAGAATGCAGGCAACCGAAGCCTTGCTTGAGGTAAGGAAATTTGACGCCTTCAACAAGATGTCTGCCTTTGTAGTTCATGACCTCAAAAACATCATCACGCAACTTTCCTTGATGCTGAAAAATGCCGAACGACATCACGATAATCCGGAATTTCAGCAGGATATGCTGATGACCGTAGATCACTCTGTCGAACGCATGCGTCAATTGATGATGCAATTACGTGAAGGAGGCACTCCCCCGGGAGGTATCTGCGGTGTTAATCTTGCAGATGTCATCCAACGCCTTCATAAAGACAAAATGCATCAGGGAAGATCAATCGAAATTCGCATTCAAGATCGATTGATTGCTCGTGGCCACGAAGAAAGACTCGAAAGAGTCATCGGACACCTCGTTCAAAATGCTTTGGATGCCTCGTCGCCCTCCGGCAAGGTGTGGATTTCAGTAGAACGCCGGAATGACAAAGCTGCCATCGAGGTTGGAGACACCGGGCATGGAATGTCCAAAGAATTCATCCGTGATCGTCTTTTCAAACCGTTCCAAAGCACCAAGGATGCCGGTATGGGAATCGGTGCTTACGAAAG
>DAOLIO010000203.1:0-5277 GCA_035328505.1 Azonexus sp. | reverse complement strand
TCAAGGTCGAGATGCACTTCCTGCCCGACATCTACGTGCCCTGCGACGTCTGCCACGGCAAGCGCTACAACCGCGAAACGCTGGAAGTGCAATACAAGGGCAAGAACATTTACGACATCCTCGGCATGACCGTCGAGCAGGCGCGCGAATTCTTTGACCCGGTGCCCAACATCGCCCGCAAGCTGCAGACGCTGGTCGATGTCGGCCTCAGCTACATCACCCTCGGCCAAAGCGCGACCACGCTGTCGGGCGGCGAAGCGCAGCGCGTCAAGCTGGCGCTCGAACTGTCCAAACGCGACACCGGCCGCACCCTGTACATCCTCGACGAACCGACCACCGGCCTGCATTTCCAGGACATCGAGATGCTCCTCAGCGTATTGCAGCGACTGGCCAGCAACGGCAATACCATCGTCGTCATCGAACACAATCTCGACGTCATCAAGACCGCCGACTGGATCGTCGATCTCGGCCCGGAAGGTGGCGACGGCGGCGGACGGATTCTCGTGTCGGGAACACCGGAACAAGTCGCCAAGTGCAAAGGCAGCCACACCGGACGCTTCCTGAAACCCCTGCTGCCCAAGAAGCCATGAATATGGAACACAATGGAATCGCCCTGCTTATCGATGCGGACAACTCGCCGGCCGTCAAGATCAATGACATTCTTGATGAGCTGTCCAAATACGGCGTAATCAACATTCGGCGCGCCTACGGCGACTGGAAGAACCCGGCCCTCATTGGCTGGGTTGAAATCCTGCATGATTACGCGATTCAACCAGTGCAGCAGTTCGCCTATACCAAGCGCAAGAATGCGACAGACAGCGCCATCATCATCGACGCGATGGACCTGCTCTACACGCAAAAGCTGTCGGCATTCGGCATCGCCTCCAGCGATTCAGACTTTACGCCACTCGCCATGCGCCTGCGGGCGAACGGCCTGAAGGTTTTCGGGTTTGGCGAAGAAAAGACACCCCCGCCGTTTGTTAACGCTTGCACGAAATTTCTCTTTCTTGAACATCTCAGAACACCTCTGCCGACCCCGAGCAATACGGCGCAACCTCCGGCCATACCGACTACCAGACAAGGCACTAACGAACTGCGCAGCGATACCCGCCTAGTTACCCATTTGCGCAATGCCGTTGTCGCAGTTTCCGATGAAGAAGGCTGGGCGTCGCTGGGTGCAGTTGGTTCGCATATCAACAAGAATTGGCCTGCCTTCGACCAGCGCAATTACGGTTACGCAAAACTGGGTGACCTTGTCAGCGTCAGCGAGCTATTCGAATTACGCCGTGATCACCATAACCACCTGCAATTGCGGTCAACACGAAAAAATGGCAAAAAGGCAAATCCTCAAGAAAGCAGCTTGTCGTGAGTGGTGCCGACTTCAAGGGCAAAAAAGGTCTCACCCGGCTGATCAACGCCCTCGGCTACTCGCGGGACGGTCTGCGTGCCGCCTGGCAGAACGAAGCGGCGTTTCGCGAGGAAATCCTGCTCGCCACCATCGCCATTCCACTCGCCTTGCTGTTGGCAAAAACCGGCGTCGATCGGGCGCTGATGATGGGCAGCATCATCCTCATCCTGATTGTCGAAATCCTGAATTCGGCGGTCGAAGCGGTGGTCGACAAGGCGTCACCGGAGAAGAACGATCTCGCCAAACGGGCCAAGGACATGGGCAGCGCGGCGGTGCTGCTCAGTCTGCTCAACGCCGTTGTGGTCTGGGCCTGCATCCTCTGGCCTTAGCCAGGTATCGCTATTTCAGGCTTCCGCGGCAGGGGGCTCACCGCTAATGACCACCCGGTTACGGCCCAGCCGCTTGGCTTCGTAGAGGGCTTCATCGGCCCGTTTGAGGGCGATTTCTATCGGGCATTCGCTGGCATCGGCCAGCCCGATGCTGACCGATACCTTGATCTGGCGTCCGTCAGGTAGCCCGACATCCATTTCGGCACACCGAACGCGCAGGCGCTCGGCCAGTTTTTCCGTTTCGGCAGGACCGATTTCCGGAAACAGGAATGCAAACTCTTCGCCACCGTAGCGACAGACCAGATCCGATTGCCGCACGGCATCCTGCACCAGATCGGCAAAAGCGCGCAGCACGGCGTCGCCGGCCGCATGACCGTAGGTGTCATTGAGTTTCTTGAAATAATCGAGATCGGCCATCGCCACCGTCACCGCGCGCCGATAGCGCTGGGCGCGCTGTAGCTCGACCTCGGCCGTCTGCATGAAATGCCGGCGATTCATCAGTCCGGTCAGACCATCCTTGTTGGCCAGCTTTTCCAGCACTTTCCGGGTTTCGTCATTCTGAATCAGCAAGGCATGCTGCTCCTGAATCGCCGCTTCAACCGCCTGGATTTCAAGCATCAGCGAGGCATGGAATTCGGGTGCCGGGCGGTCAACGCTGAGCGTCGACAGGGCCTTGTTGATGCGTTGCAACGGGTAAATCAGGTGGCGCCGGACAAGGACCATGAAGGCCAGCAGGAACAACCCAACCAGCAGAAGCACGACCATCAACTTGTAGCGCGCCAGCCTCATCGCTGTCGATGCGACGTTAAGGTCATTGGTCGCCAGGTTGATGCCCTGGATCGAGATGTCATCCACCTGCAGGCCGAGACGCGCCGCCAGCCGTTGCCATTCGTCATAGCGTGCGGCAGGCGGGCGGTCGTCACCCACGGACTGACGAACCACATCACCCAGGAACCCCTCCGCCTCCCGCGCCAGCGGTGCCGCCCCCGGATGCTCGAGAACACTCGGGTGACTGGCGATCAGCGTGACAACAAATAGCGACTGCTGGCGCGACGCAACCGAACTGACCGCAAAGATGCGCTCCCCTTCCTGGCGGAGCTGTTCAAGATTGCGGGCCAGTCGCTGGTAGCGAATGATCTCCGGCACCGTCTGCTCCTGCAGTCTGCCATTGGCGTCAACGACACGTTGCTGATCCAACGAGAGCAGCACCACCGAAATACCGAAAGTGATCACAAATATCAGGGCCAGCAGCGAAAAGGCGCGGCCCGCACGCAGGCCTTTCGACGACATGATCAAAACAGTCCTCCGGTCGCAACAGAAGGCTTCAGCAATCGAGAATGGGTGGGCATCAACTCACACGAAATGGCAGGTAGCGGGAATTGATTCGATCATACGTCCCATTGCGTTTGATGCGTTCAAGCGCTGCGTTAATTTCATCGAGCAATTCGGGCCGAAACAGCGATACGCCAAAGGAGGCGTCGCCGCCCAGTTCGGGCGAGCGCAGCACGGTGGCTGACAGTTCGAGTCGCCGATAGGCCTCGCTTTTTTGCAGGGTGAGTGCTGTCGCCATCGGCACCAGCGCTGCCTGCACGTGACCGCCAACGATGGCCCCGCCAAGATCACCATTGGTATGCACCGGATGCATTTTCCAGCCCTGCCGACGGCCATATTCCTCCTGGGCCGACCCACTGACGACGGCAACACGAATGCCGGTCTGCCCCGGCTTGACGTCGGGCCGAGCCAGCCACATGGAAAAAGAGCGGTAATAGGGTTTGGCGAAAAGCAGCTTGCCATGGCGCTCGGGCGTTTCGAGCAAACCTGTCGCGACGATATCGGCCTGCCCCCGTATCAGACGGTCGATCAAATCACTTTGCGCCGCCACATCAAAGACACACTGAACGCGCATTTCATCGCAGACGGCCCGGGCAACATCCACGCTGAATCCGCTCAGCCGCCCGAATTCGTCACGAAAGGACATCGGCGGTGCATTGTCGAGAACCAGCACACGCAGCGCCGGCCCGGCGATCGCCCATCGCCCGCCAGCGCCCCCGCAGGACAGGAAGAAGCAGAACAGAGCGATGAATGCGCGTCGCGGCATGCCTGAAGCATAGACGAATAACGAGTGCCCAGTATAGTTGTATTGGCTACGACGCGTACCGGTCATGACGCTGATGACAGCTCTATCAAGCGCCCTTGCAGGGGAAAGAAGATCGCCAGACGCAACGGCAGGCCGGCATCTGCAAACAAGCTGGCATAGCGCTCGAGTTGCGGACGATAGCCCTCGGCCCGTTGCGCCAGATCGCTCTCGGGCAGCCGGGCTGTTTTGTAATCAATGATCCAGCGACAGCCCTCCGCCACAAAAATGCGGTCGATCACGTGGTGCAGGGTAGTGTCATCCTGCTGGCTACTCCAGGCTTGTTCTGCCGCTGCTTCGGGATGATCTGCCAGCAGCCAGCGCCCGACCTCGGAATCCAGCGTATGGCTTACCGCAAGAACGACCTCGGCGGCACCGCTGGCCGCATCCGCTTCGCTATGCCCCTGACCTTGCAGCCAGCGCTGATAGGCCGGCTGCAAACTGGCCACTCTCGCGGTCGACCAGCTTTTTAAGCCATTTTTCGAAATCAGCTCCAGGCAGCGGTGCACCAGCGTGCCAACCGAGGCTTCCAGCGAAAGGCCAGGCTCGACTTCGTCGAGGTCGAGCGGATTATCGGCCGGACGCAGATCGTCACATATGTTGCTCAGCGCCGCCGGCAAGCCGATCTGACGCAGGCGAACCAGGGGCGGCACAAAGCTCGCTGGATCAATGCCGACGCAGACTGGCGCAACCGCTTCTGCCTTGGCCAGCGCATCAGCAAAAACCGGCTGCGCAACACCCGGCCAGAGGAGATTAAGCAGCGTGCCGCCGGCCGGCACCTTCAGGCCGTCATCCTTCTTCTCGTCAGCGACAGCCACGCCGACCAGGTGGAGATGCCGGATGGCGCGCGTGGCGGCAACATAAAGCAGACGCTCGACTTCGTGGGCAGCACGTTCGGCTTCGAGCTTTTTCAGGTAATCGTAGGCGGTCGGCTCGCCGTTGCCCGCCCCCTTTTGCTTGATCGGCGCGACCAGCAGGTGTTCGTCCCCATCGGCGCCGGCCACTTCGTCCCAAAGCAGCAGGCTGCTGTCGTTACCGCCGATGCCGCGATCCAGACCAGGCAGGATCACCGTGTCGAATTCCAGGCCCTTGGATTTATGCACCGTCATCATCTGCACGGCATTCCCCTGCGGATCGGACGGCGCATAAAGTTCGGCGGCCTGTGCAGCCAGCGTTTCGGCACTGAGGTTGCGGCTGGCCACCAGCTTGTCGACGAGCTTGAAGAAAGCCTCGACGTCGTTGAGTGCCTCGGGTGCTTCGAGGCAGCGCGGCCCGCCCAGCATCAGCCAGACGCCTTCGAGCCAGCGCCGGGGATGCTGGCGGGCGCGACCGGCGAAGGCCAGTTGCAGCACGTCGCGGACGTGCAACAGACGTTGCCGGCCATCGTCAGACAGGCGGCCGAGGCG
>DAOLIO010000202.1:0-5391 GCA_035328505.1 Azonexus sp. | reverse complement strand
GACGCGGTTGGCGCGGGTGAAGGCGTTGTAGGCGAAGACGGCGGGCAGGGCGACGGTGAGGCCGGCGGCAGTCATGATCAGCGCCTCGCCAACCGGGCCGGCGACGTTTTCCAGCGCGGCCTGACCAGACAGGCCAATGGCGAGCAGGGCGTGGTAAATGCCCCAGACGGTGCCGAGCAGGCCGACGAAAGGTGCGGTGGCACCGGTCGTGGCGAGCAGGGTGAGGCCGTTTTCCATGCCGGCCTGGGTAGTGGACAGTTGCTGGCGCAGCGCGCGTTCCATTTGTTCGGCCGGGTCGAAACGGGAGGCGAGGCGACCGGTAAGCGCTTCGCAATCGGTGTTGCAGCCGTTGGCCTGGGTCGCCAGTTGGGCGTATGGGCTGTTGGCGCCGGCCTGCTTGAGCAGGGCAATGCCGTCGCCGACGCTGCTTGCCGACCAGAAGGCGGTCAGGGCCCGGGCGGCGCGACGCATCATCCACCAATCGACGGCCTTGGCCAGGACCAGATACCAGCTGATGACGGACATGATGGCCAGGATGACCGCCACGCCGTGCGAAATAGTGTCGCCGCTGGCCCACAGGTGCGCGAAACCGAAGGTGTTTTCCTGCATCTTATTGCTCCAATTTAAAAAAGATGGGGACCTGCACCCAGCTCTGAACGGCGATATCGCCCCGTTTGGCCGGAATGAATTTCCAGTTGCGTACGGCCTTCTGCGCCGACGAGTCGAGTCGCTCGCTGCCCGACGACGTTCTGATCTCGACGCTGTCCGCCGTACCCTGCGCATTGACCAACACGCGCAGCACGACCTTGCCTTCCTCGCCCATCCGGCGGGACAGGGGTGGGTAGGGCGGGGCCGGGTTCTTCAGGTAATCGGCATCGAAACGCGCCTGACTGACCGTTTCGGCTGGCGAGGCAGCGGGGGTTGGCCTGGTTTCGATGAAGGCCGGGGCAGCCATCCTGGCGGCGGGCGCCTCAGCGTTCCGTTGCGTGGCCTCGACGGGGGCGGGGGCAGCAGCCTTGGGTGCTGGTGTCCGCGACACCTTGACGGGTGGGAGCGGCTTGGCCACTGGCAGTGGCTTGGCGACGGGGTCTTTACTCGGAGCCTGTGTCTCGAGCAGATCGACGATGAGGGGTAGTTCAATAATCTGTGGAGAGACAGTTTTCGCTGCCAGAAGGATCAGGAAAATGCCGGCATGCAGGCTGATGACCGCCGTCAGCAGGCCGCTGCGCTGGAAAGGTGAGGGGCGGGATAGCGTGTAGCTCATGGTTTGCGGGAGTTTTGGCGATCTGAATGGCCTTGCGGCAAGCGGCTATTTGGTCAGGATCAACTTGTTTTCCCGGGTGACGCGCAGCAGGTAGCGCTGCCCGGCGTGTTCGATCTCGACCATCGGGGCGCCACAGAGAATGGATTCACTGCTGATCCGCGGTGTGTTTTCGGGTCCTTTTTCTGTCGGGCAGGGCTCGGGTGTTTGCGCTTGAACGGTCATGGTGGATACCTAATGCAAATAAGAATTGATCGCATCGTCTCGTAAGTAAGAATGTGTGTCAATTACAATTGCGAATCATTCGCAATTAACTTGTTGTTTATTTGCAAATGCGATACATTCGCATTGACGGTCGGTCGATCACCCGCCTTTTTTCTTTCCGCCATGTTTCGGTGTGCGTTTCAAGCGGCTGAGCGGAGTATTCAGACCCGGGAGATTGCTGGGCAGGTCTACGCGATTTCTTTGTTTTTTTGTTCGGCAAGCCAGCCTCTGCCAGCCAGCCATTTTTGACTTGACTGAGGACTGCTTGTGAACAACAGCCACCAAATCCCTTTGAAATTTCAGCTCGGCCGGGTACAGTCCATGCCGCTTCATGGCAGGCGACCTGCCAGCCTGATGCCGCTTGGGGCGGTCATGGTCGCCGGTTTGCTCGGCGCGGTGGATGCTGCCGCTGACGAAGAGCAGATGCTGGCGCCGGTGACCGTCAAGGCGACTGCCGAGCAGCAGGACGGCTATCGGGCCAGCAAGACCCGTGTCGGCAAGGTGGTGCAGGATCCGCATGATGTGCCGCAGGCGATCACGACGATCACCCGTTCGCTGATGGAGGAACAGGAGGCGAATTCTCTGCGCGAGGCGTTGCGCAATGTCTCCGGCCTGTCCTTCAATGCCGCCGAGGGCGGCCGTTCCGGCGACAACATGATGCTCCGCGGCTTTTATACGTTTGGTGACATGTATCTGGATGGTATCCGTGATACCGCCCAGTACAACCGCGAGGTTTTCAACACCGAGCAGGTCGATGTGCTGCGTGGCGCGGCGGCCATGCTGTTCGGTCGTGGCCAGGCTGGTGGCGTGATCAATCAGGTGAGCAAGACGCCGATGCTGCTTGGTATCAACAAGGCTGGTATCGGGATCGGCAGCAACGATTTTTTTGAAGTGAAGGCTGATTTGAACCAGCGGATCGGTGACAAGGCGGCATTTCGCATCAATGTCATGACGCGCGACGAGGGCAGCACGCGGCGCAATCCGGTAACCGGAACAACGCCGGAAATCCACCGCCAAGGTTTTGCGCCGAGCATTGCCTTCGGCATGGGGACGCCCCATGAAGTGACTTTGAGTCACGTGTATCTGGCCACCCAGGACCGCGCCGATTACGGTGTTCCGTTTGACAGCGCGACCAAGCGGCCGAACGCGGCTTATGCAAAGTCCGGCGCCTATTGGGGCGTTGATGGCACCTTTGACGATAGCGAAACCAACATCACGACCCTGAACTACCTGTTCACGATGTCGCCCGATACCCAGTGGCGAACGGTGCTTCGTTCGAGCAACTACAAGCGCGCGTACTGGGCATCGGCGCCGGGCAGCGCCGCGTCATTTGCGACCGGCGGCAGTGCCAAGGTACGACAGACGGCGACCGACAATCTGGTGATTCAGAGCGACCTCAATACGCGCTTCAAGACTTTTGGCATGACGCACGAGCTGGTCACCGGGGTTGAGTATCTGAAGGAAGAGGCAAGACGCTGGAATCTGGCGAATATCGGAAACAGCGGGGTTTATTTCAAGGATGTGGTCGGGTTCACGAACAGCGTGACGGGCCAACTCATCGATTCGCGACCGGTCAATACCTATCAGGGTGATACCTACAGTGCCTACGTTCAGGATTCGATGGAGTTCATCCCAGACTGGAAGCTGACCGCCGGCGTTCGGCGCGACGAGATGCGTTCGGATTATGTCGCGGTCGCCCGCACTGGCAGTTCGACAATGACGACGACGCAGTACTTCGGCAACTTCGGCGAGAACAGCTACCGTGTTGGCCTGTCGTGGCAGCCACGTGCCGATGCGCACTACTATCTGGGCTGGAGCGATTCGTTCAGCCCGACGGCCGATCTTTACCAGCTTTCCGGCAACCAGTATCCGGCGGAACGTTCGGCGGTGACAGAGCTGGGGGCGAAATGGTTGCTGCTGGATGGCGACCTGGCTTTCCGCGTGGCCTTGTACAGCGCGATCAAGGATTGGGAGCGCAACACCGATCTGGAATCGACGGCCAGCATTCTGACCCGAAAACGCCGTTCGAATGGCCTGGAACTGGAGCTGGCCGGTCGTATTACCGACGAATGGGAGGTTTTCAGCGGCCTGTCGCTGATCCGGGCGGAAATTCTTGAAGTGGCGCCGGTGACGGGCAACCCGAACTTTATCGGCAAGGAGCCGCGCAATACGCCGAAGACAACCTTCAACCTGTGGTCGACCTACCGCTTGCCGATGGGTTTCAAGATTGGCGGCGGGGCGGAATTCAAGAGCAAGCGCTACGGCGGCGCGCCGACCGGAACAGCGGCCTTCAACCCGAACTACGTGCCCTCGTACGTGCGCTGGGATGCCATGGTGACCTACGAGCAACCCAAGTATTCGGTCAAGTTCAATGTCCAGAATATTTTCGACAAGCTCTATTACGACGCGCTCTACGATAACGGCGGCTTTACCGTCCCCGGCCAGGCTCGGCGTTTCATCCTGAGCGGCGAGTTCAGATTCTGAGTATCTGGCCGTCGGCCCATCCTGGGATGGGCGTTTTCTGAACCGGCCCGGATTTCGATTTTGGCCAAAATTTCCGGTTGACCGTAGCAATGATGGATAAGTCATGAAAATGAAGCGACGTGAGTTTCTGAAGCTGTTCGGCGCCATGGCAGTGATGCCGCAGGCTGGATTGTCATGGGCCGGGCAAGACGCGCCGAAGGGGGCAACAATTGCTGCTGCCTGGCGTGGCCCCAATGCCGACGATACTTATTACGCCGGTGTGCTGGCCGCGGACTGGGCGCGCAAAAAACTGGAAATCCGCCACGCCGTAGCCCTGCCGACACGCCCGCACGGCCTGACGCCGGAAGCCGATGGCAGCCTGCTGGTGACTGGTGTGCGCCCAGGGGGATGGCTGATGCGCATCGACCGTGACGGCAAGCAAGTCCAGCTGATCGACCTCGCCAACGAAAGCTCAAACGCCCGGCTGAACGGTCATGTCGTGGTCGGCGCTCGTGGCGACGTGATCTTTACGACGGAAACGGACAGCAAGACCGGACGCGGCCTGATCGGCGTGCGCGATGCCAAGAGCCTGAAAAAACTGGCCGAGTGGGACAGCCACGGCCTTGAGCCGCATCAGTTGCTGCTCGACGATACCGGCTGTCTGATGATCGCCAACGGCGGCATCCCGCGCACGCCCAACGACAAAAAGTTTGATCTGCACCGCATGGAGTCATCGCTGGTCAGGCTCGACGGCCAGAGCGGCCGCCTGCTACGCCAATGGACGCTGGAGGATCGGCGCCTCAGCTTGCGCCATCTGGCCTGGAGTCAAGGGACGACGGCAAACAGACAATTCCTCGGCGTTGCCTTGCAGGCCGAACATGACGATCCAGTCGCGCGTATGGCTGCGCCGATTCTTGCCGTGCTCAACGGTGACGAACTGTGCATACCAACCCGGGTCAGTGACGGTGCGGGCTATGCCGGCGATATTGCTCCCGCCTACAACGGTGGCTTTGCGCTGTCGAGCAACCAGGTCGGGTTGGCCCAGTTGTGGCATCCGGGCCAACCGGACAAGCTGACGCGCATCGTCGAACTGCAGGAAGCCTATGCCCTGACCGGCTGGGAGGGCCCCAATCCCGGCGGAGGCGTACTGGTATCCACGGCCTTGGGATTGGTTCGCTGGCACCCGAGCGCCAAACCGGCCCTGTTGCCCTGGCCGGAGAAAATGGCGGTGGACAATCACTGGGTGCTAATCGACGAAGCCTGATCGGTTCATCGGACGCTGACGCCAACATGAAAAAAGCCACGGACTGGCCGTGGCGTTTTAGGTGATGCTGGCTAAGCGTGATCAGCGGTCGGCGAAGCTCTTTTTCTTGAAGCTGCGCTCGCCGTCGAACTTGCGTTCG
>DAOLIO010000201.1:0-5488 GCA_035328505.1 Azonexus sp. | reverse complement strand
CGCGGGCCAGATCCTGGCGGACGAAAGGTTTTGCCAGTACCGGCAACACGTGGGTATTTTCGATATCAGTTTCATCGGTGTAGCCGCTCATCAGCACGAAACGCACCTGCGGTCGTTCCGTCAGGACGCGCTCGGCCAACTGCCGGCCATTGAGGCTGCCCGGCATGATGACGTCGCTGACGACGATGGCAATATCGGTGATGTACTCGATCATTTCCAGCGCCTGCATCCCGTTTTCCGCCTCAATGACCGGGTAGCCGAGATCGATCAGTTGCTGGCGGACAACGCGGCGTACATTGGGCTCGTCTTCGACCAGCAGAACCAGCTCGCCGCTGTGGGGCAGCACGGCCTCTTCGCCGGGCTCGTCTGCTTCAGGTTCGGGTGCAGCCAATGGCAGCACCATCAGGACGGTGGTTCCCTGATCCGGTTGGCTCTGAATCGATATGCCACCTCCCGATTGCTTGGCAAAGCCATACGCCATGGCCAGCCCCAGACCGCTGCCAAGCCCCAGCCGCTTGGTTGTGAAGAACGGTTCGCAGGCCCGGGACAGGGTATCGGCATTCATGCCTGTGCCATTGTCGGCCACTTCGATCAGTGCGTAAGATCCGGGTGCGACATCAAAGGCGGCTGCATCGGCAGAAAGCTCGACGGCGCGCGCCGCGATGTGCAGACGGCCGCCTTGAGGCATGGCATCACGTGCATTCAGTGCGAAGTTGAGCAGGGCACTTTCAAGCTGTCCGGGATCGACCAGTGCATGCACCGAGGCGCCAGCCAGATCGGTCGATACTGCGATGGACTCGGGTAGCGAGCGCCGTACGAGCTTGGCCATGCTGCCGATCAACTGGCCAATATCGACTGACAAGGGTTCCAGCGGCTGCTGCCGGGAAAAGGTGAGCAGGCGCTTGATCAGTTGTACGCCTCGCCGTGCCGATTGCAGGGCAGGTTCGACAAATTCATTGACCGCGTGGTCGTCCGGATGATGATCCTGCAGTGCAGCGAGGTTGCCGATGATGACGGTCAGCAGGTTGTTGAAGTCATGGGCGAGGCCGCCGGTCAGCTGCCCGATGGCTTCCATTTTTTGGGCCTGGACCAGCGCTGCCTGCATTCGTTTCTGTTCTGTAATGTCGTGGGAAAATACGAAAAAACCGAGGGTTTTCCCGTCGACCGTGACTTCCGGTACGAGCGTGCTGCGAGCGAATACCGTCTGACCCTGGCGATCCATTTGGTATTCATAGGTCACTTGCTGGCCACTCAGTGCGCGACGCACGGGATCGCGAACCTGGGCATAGACCTGCGGGCCGATGACGTCGCGCACCGCGCGGCCCGTGACGGCACCGTCAGGATGACCATACCAGTCTGAGTAGCCCTTGTTGGCATATTGGTAGACTTCGTTGTGGTCCACATAACCAATCAGAATGGGAATGGTGTCATTGATCAGACGCAGGCGTTCTTCGCTGCGGCGCAAGGCGGCAGCAATCCGTTCGTTTTCCTCGCTGGCCAGCCGTAGGTTGGCATTGGCATTCTCCAGTTGCGCGGTGCGCCGACGCACGCGCTCTTCAAGCTGGATATTCTGGTGTTCGGTCAGGTGCTCGATGTAGCGTTGTTCGGTGACATCGCTGTACAGGGTGACAAAGCCTTTGTGTGGCAGCGGTTCACCGCGTAGCAGGAGAACCCGGCCGTTCGGGCGCTGTCGTTCGGTAACGTGCGGGACGAAGTTTTTGGCTGCGGCGACACGTTCGGCAATCTGCATGTCGACGTCACCCGGGCCGTATTCGCCACGCTCTGCATTGTGACGAATGAAACTGGCAAACGGCGCGCCAAGATAGGCCAGTTCTTCCGGAAAATCGAGCAATACCAGAAAGGTTCTATTCCATGCCACCAGTCGCAATTCGGCATCGAATACGGTAATTCCCTGGTCGAGCAAATCCAGTCCGGCCTGCAACATTTCCGGGCGTGGCATGAGTTCGGGCGAAGCGTTGACCTGAGGCATCCGGCGATTCTAGTTCAGGCTTCATGGGGCAATCTATAATGTAACGATTCGTTACATTCTGCCAATACTTGCGCAAGAGTGTTTTGCGAATATAGCAATAAATAAAAAGACCTTGCCCCATCGAGAACAGCACTCGGCAAGAAAACATGAGGAGATAATCTGTGGTGAACCCGTATTCCGTTGGGCTGGAACAAAATCCGGCTAACTTTGTTTCGCTGTCCCCGCTCAGCTTTCTTGAGCGTTCGGCCTTTGTTTACCCGAAGCGTATTTCGGTGATTCAAGGCTCGCGCCAATATACCTGGAAGGAAAGCTACGATCGTAGTCGCCAGCTCGCCTCGGCCCTGAAGAACCGGGGCATCGGCAAGGGCGACACGGTAGCTGTCATGCTGCCCAATACGGCCTCGATGTTCGAGTGCCATTTTGGTGTGCCGATGATAGGTGCCGTACTCAATACGCTGAATACACGCCTGGATGCTGAAGCCATTGCCTTCATGCTGGCGCATGGCGAAGCCAAGGTGCTGATTACCGACCCTGAGTTTACCAAGGTCGTCAAGGCTGCGCTGGCCTTGCTCGAAGGGCCGAAGCCGCTGGTCATTGACAGCCTTGATCCGGATTACACCGAAGGCGAAGCGCTCGGTGAAAAGGATTACGAGGCTTTCCTCAATGAAGGCGAGCCGGATTTTGCCTGGCAGTTGCCGGATAACGAGTGGGACGCGATTGCGCTGAACTATACGTCCGGGACCACCGGCAACCCGAAAGGTGTCGTCTACCACCATCGTGGCGCCTACCTGAATTCGGCGTCCAATATTATTTCCTGGGGCATGCAGCCGCATTCGGTCTATTTGTGGACCCTGCCGATGTTCCACTGCAACGGCTGGTGCTTCCCGTGGACGCTGGCCGCCAATACCGGCACCAGCGTTTGTTTACGCAAGGTTGATCCGGCGCTGATCTTCGGTTTGATCAAGGAGCACAAGGTCAGCCACATGTGCGGCGCACCGATTGTGTACGGCATGATGATCAATGCCCCGGCCGCCCTGAAAGAAGGGATCGAGCATCAGGTCAATGGCCTGATCGCTGGTGCGGCGCCGCCGGCAGCCATCATCGAAGGTTGCGAGACGATGGGCTTCAACATCACCCACGTCTATGGTCTGACCGAAACCTACGGCCCTGCCTCCGTTTGCGCCAAGCATCCGGAATGGGACAAGTTGCCGATTGATCTGCGCGCTGCCCGCAACGGACGCCAGGGTGTTCGCTACCACATGCAGGAAGCGATTGCAGTTCTCGATCCGGTATCCATGGAGCCGGTGCCATGGGATGGCGAGACGATGGGTGAAATCATGTTCCGCGGCAATCTCGTCATGAAGGGCTATCTTAAAAACGAGAAGGCGACGGAAGAGGCATTTGCTGGCGGTTGGTTCCATACCGGCGATCTGGCCGTCGTGCATAGCGATGGCTACGTCAAGATCAAGGATCGTTCCAAGGACGTTATTATTTCCGGCGGTGAAAACATTTCGTCGTTGGAGGTCGAAGACGTTCTGTATCGACATCCGGCGGTCATTGCAGCGGCGGTCGTCGCCAAGCCTGACGAGAAGTGGGGCGAAGTGCCGGCGGCATTCATCGAACTCAAGGCTGGTGTCAATTGCACCGAAGCCGAGATCATCGAGCATTGCCGCGCGCATCTGGCGCGCTTCAAGGTGCCGAAAACCGTGGTCTTTGGTGAGCTGCCGAAAACTTCAACTGGCAAGATCCAGAAATACGTTCTGCGCCAGCACGCCAACTCGGCGTTAGCTATCGAGTAATCCGTGCCCCCTGTCACCTGATGCCGGTCGACAGGGGCTTTTTGTCCGGAAAAGGAATATCCCATGAAGATTCTTGTCCCAGTAAAACGGGTAGTAGATTACAACGTCAAGGTACGGGTGAAGGCGGATGGTACGGGCGTAGACCTGGCCAACGTCAAGATGAGCATGAACCCCTTTGACGAAATCGCCATTGAAGAAGCCGTCCGGCTCAAAGAAGCCGGCATTGCCACCGAAGTCATCGCCGTCAGCTGCGGCGTGGCCGCCTGCCAGGAAACCCTGCGCACCGCCATGGCCATTGGCGCCGACCGCGGCATCCTCGTCGAAACCGACGTCGAGCTCCAGCCACTGGCCGTCGCCAAGCTCCTCAAAGCCCTCTGCGACAAAGAACAACCGCAAATCGTCATTTGCGGCAAACAAGCCATTGACGACGACGCCAACCAGACCGGGCAAATGCTCGCCGCCCTGCAAGCCTGGCCGCAAGCCACCTTCGCCTCCAAAGTCGTCATCGCCAACGGCAAAGCCACCGTCACCCGCGAAATCGACGGCGGCCTCGAAACCCTCGAGATCACCCTGCCGGCCGTCGTCACCACCGACCTGCGCCTGAACGAACCGCGCTACGCCACGCTCCCCAACATCATGAAAGCCAAGAAAAAGCCGCTCGACACCGTCAAGCCCGCCGACCTTGGCGTCGACGTCACCCCGCGCCTGACCACCCTCAAGGTCGCCGAACCCGCCAAGCGCTCCGCCGGCATCCGCGTCGCCGACGTCGCCGAACTCGTCAGCAAACTCAAGAACGAAGCCAAGGTGATCTGATCATGACCATCCTCGTCATTGCCGAACACGACCACGCCAGCCTCAAGGCTGCCACCCTCAACACCGTTGCCGCGGCCCAGAAAATCGGGGGCGACATCCACCTCCTCGTCGCCGGCACCAACTGCAACGCCGCCGCCCAGGAAGCCGCCAGCCTCAACGGTGTCAGCCTGGTCAAAGTCGCCGACGCTGCCCACTACCAAAGCCAGACCGCTGAAAACCTCACCGCCCTGGTCCTCGCCAACGCCGCCGGCTACAGCCACATCCTCGCCCCGGCCACCACCTTCGGCAAGAACCTCATGCCGCGCGTCGCCGCCTTGCTCGACGTCGCCCAGATCTCCGAAATCACCGGCGTCGAATCCGCCGACACCTTCGTTCGCCCGATCTACGCCGGCAACGCCTTGGCCACCGTCAAGAGTGCTGACGCCGTCAAAGTCATCACCGTGCGCACCACCGCCTTTGACGCGGTCAACCGGGAAAATGCCGCAAAAATCGAAAGCATCAGCCCGGCCGCCGACACCGCCCAAAGCACCCTGACCAACCGCGAACTCACCAAGTCCGAACGGCCCGAACTCGGTGCCGCCAAGATCATCGTCTCCGGTGGTCGCGGTCTGGGTAGTGGCGAGAACTACCACACCCTGCTCGAACCGCTCGCCGACAAACTCGGTGCCGCGCTTGGCGCGTCCCGTGCCGCCGTTGATGCCGGTTTTGTGCCGAACGACTACCAGGTCGGCCAGACCGGCAAGATCGTTGCCCCGCAGCTTTACATCGCCGTCGGCATCTCCGGCGCCATCCAGCACCTGGCCGGGATGAAGGAATCGAAAGTCATCGTCGCCATCAACAAGGACCCGGATGCGCCTATATTTCAGGTGGCAGACTATGGGTTGGT
>DAOLIO010000200.1:0-5489 GCA_035328505.1 Azonexus sp. | reverse complement strand
GCAGATCGGCCCGGATGCGCGACACGGCGTCGCGCACGTCATCGACCGCTTCCTGGGTCGCTTTTTCCAAGCGAAACTCGACGGTCACCGTCGCCGTGCCGTCCTGTACCTTGGTGTAAATGTGCTTGATGCCCTGCAGCGTCGCCACCGAATTCTCGATCTTGCGCGCCACCTCGGTTTCCATCTGCGCCGGCGCGGCGCCAGGCAGGCTCGCGGTCACGATGACGGTCGGCAGGTCAATGTCCATGAATTGCTGGATTTTCATGGCCTTGAAAGCCATGACCCCCGCCAGGGTCAACAAGAGGAAAAACAGGATGGCCGGCGTCGGGTTCCGGATCGACCACGACGAAACATTCATCGCGCCACACCCTTCCATTCAGCGAATGCTGCCTGTCTTGGCACTGCCACGGTCAACCGGAAAAAATGGCTCATTTTGAAATCCCGTCAACCACCTTCACGACGTCGCCATCGGCCAGAAAGCCGGCACCAGCCGCCACCACGCGCGCCTCGGGCGCCAGTCCTGAAACAATCTCGACGCGCTCATCGACGCGGCGCCCCAGAGCCACCTTGGTCTGCGCCACACGATCGTCGCCCTCCATCCGGAAAACGTAGGCAAAGCCTTCGCGCTGGACGACCGCCGTCTGTGGCAAGGTCAGCGCCGGGCTACGCGCCAGCTCGAACTCGCCACGCGCAAACATGCCGGCGCGAATCGCCTTCGAGGCGGGCAAATCAACATAGACCAGACCGTTGCGGGTCTGTGGATCGACGCTCGGCGACACCGTCCGCACCTTGCCCCTGACGGTTTCGCCACCGGGCGCCGTCAGCATCGCCACGACGCCAGCGCCGACCTTGCCAAGATCGGCCGACGGCACTTCGGCCCGCCATTCCAGGCGACCACCGCGAATCAGGCGAAACAGCTCCTGCCCCGGTTGGGTCAGCGACCCCACGGTCGCACTACGTGCCGAAATCACGCCATCATCCGGCGCCAGCACACCGGTCTTGCTCATTTTCAGATCGGCCGCCTGCTGGCGAGCCCGAGCCCCCGCCAGACGGGCTTGCGCCGTGTGCTCCGCAGTCTGGTACTGGGTATTCAATTGCGAACTGTAAAAGCCTTTTTCCCGCAACTCCTTGGCCCGCTCCGCATTGCCCTTGGCCTCGGCCGCACTGGCCTCCAGCTCAGCGACCGACGCCCTGGCCTCGGCCAGTTCGCTGGCCACGGTATCGCTGGCGATGCGGGCCAGTACTTGACCTTTCCTGACCGTGTCGCCCACCTGGACGCGAACTTCCGTAATCCGGTAATTGGCGATCTCGGCACCGATCACCGCCTCCTGCCAGGCAACCACGTTGCCGTTGGCCGGCAGCACCATCGGCCAGTCCAGGCTTTGTGGCGCAATCAGGCTGACGGTCAGGGCGGGGCGACTCGTCGCTGCCGGCTTGGCTGGCTGGTCCGACTTCGGCGACCCGCCACGCAGCACGAGAAACGCGCCCGCCAGCGCCACCGCGGCAATGGCCAGCACGATGCGCCCGTTTCGCCCGGCAAACGGGCCCGAAAATTTGGATTTCATGCCAAAACCTGTGTTGACCGCGGAAATCGTCAAATGATACCGCGGCCAACATCAATGTCACCTACTTAATGACCCTTCGGTCATCATTGCTTTGCCAGATGACCTTCGGCCTCGTCGGCGCTCTCGTAGAGATGCGGGGAAATCATCTGCTTTTCCAGTGCCTCGCCAAGCTTCATGCGCAGGAAGGTATTGGAGGTATAGCGCGTGACATCATGGTAATGACGATCCATGATCCCCTTGACCACCCCGATATAGTCATCGACCAGTTCGGGCACGATGGAGAATCGGTCGTAATTGACGACTGCATTGACCTTGTGCCCAATGGGTGCCAGTTCATGCTCGACGGCCTCGAGAATCCGCCCGATGTCGGCTTCATTGCGTACACTCAGGCCGGCAAAATTGACGAAGAACAGGTTTTTGTCCGGATCAAATGAAAGCCGTTCCGACATGGGCATTTCCAGCATTTCAGCGCGAATATTCATCGGCTCCTCGGCAAAGATGCGGGCATCCATCAGCGTCGGTTCTTGGTTGATGATGGGCTTGAATTGCATCTTGTCGAGAATGTCCTTCTGCAAATCGATGCCGGGCGCAATTTCAGTCAATTCCAGTCCGTCGGCCGTCAGTTTGAAGACGCAGCGCTCGGTGATGTAGAGCACCGTTTTGCCCCACTTGGCGGCTTGCGGGCCACTGAAGGTACGGTGTTCGACTTCTTCGACGAATTTCACCGCCTTGCCGTCTTCCCGAATGGCCAGCTTTCCAGCGTCGACCGCGATTTCGAGATTGCCCGCCGTGAACGTACCGACGAAAACCACCTTTTTGGCGTTCTGTGAAATGTTGATGAAGCCCCCGGCACCAGCCAGTCGCGGACCGAACTTGGAGACATTCAGGTTGCCTTGCCTGTCGGCCTGGGCCAGACCCAGGAAGGCAATATCCAGCCCGCCACCATCGTAGAAATCAAACTGGCTGGGCTGGTCGATGATGGCCTGGGCATTGGTCGCCGCCCCGAAGCTGAGGCCACCGGCCGGCACGCCACCAATGACGCCGGGCTCGGCGGTCAGCGTCATCAAATCGATGACCTGCTCCTCGGCCGCCACGTTGGCGACACCTTCCGGCATGCCGATGCCGAGATTCACCACCGCGTTGGCTTTCAACTCGAGCGCGGCGCGGCGGGCAATGATCTTGCGCTCGCTCATCGGCATGGCCGCAATCGCCGACATCGGTACCTTGATTTCGCCGGCATAGGCCGGGTTGTACTGCTCGATGAAGGTCTGCATGTGGTATTCGGGCTTCTCGGCGACCACCACGCAATCGACCAGAATGCCGGGGATCTTCACTTGACGTGGATTCAATGTTCCGCGTTCGGCGATGCGCTCGACCTGGACGATGACGATGCCACCCGAGTTTCGGGCGGCCATCGCAATGGCCTGCGCTTCCAGCGTCAGCGCCTCTTTCTCCATCGTCACGTTACCGTCAGGATCGGCTGTCGTGCCGCGGATGATGCCGATGTTGATCGGCATCGCCTTGTAGAACAGATACTCCTCGCCGTCGATCTCCATCAGGCGAACGACATCCTTCGTCGTCATCTCGTTCAGCTTGCCGCCGCCGAAACGCGGATCAACGAACGTCCCCAGACCGACGCGGGTCAGCGTGCCGGGTTTGCCCGCCGCGATGTCGCGAAAGAGGTGAGCGATCACGCCCTGTGGCAGGTTGTAGGCTTCGATACGATTCGAGACAGCGAGTTGCTGCAGCTTGGGCACGAGGCCCCAGTGACCGCCAATCACCCGCGACACCAGACCATCATGGCCCAGGTGATTGAGACCACGCTCCTTGCCGTCACCCTGACCCGCCGCATAAACCAAGGTCAGGTTGCGCGGCCGACCGAGCCCGTGCACATCGGCCTCTTCGCCTTCAAGAAACAGCTTCTCCAGCGCAACGGCAATGTTTTCGGCGAAACCGATGCCGACGAAACCGCCGGTCGCAACGGTGTCGCCATCCTTGATCAGGCGCACGGCATCGCGCGCCGAGACCACCTTGCCAGTATCTGACGCTCGTAGCGACGAGGCCATCGGGTGACGGGACAGGGGCATGATTTATCTCCTCCTTATTTTTATTTGGTGATCAAACAATACCGGTGGCGTAGAAGGTGGCAATCACCACGAACACGGCCATCGTCTTGATACAGGTAATCGCGAAGATATCCTTGTAAGACTGGCGATGGGTCAAACCGGTTACCGCCAGCAGCGTGATCACGGCGCCGTTATGCGGCAGCGTATCCATGCCGCCCGAGGCCATCGAGGCAACCCGGTGGAAGACTTCAAGCGGAATGCCGGCGGCGGTGGCATTGGCGATGAAGGTATCGGCCATGGCCGCCAGCGCAATACCCATGCCGCCCGATGCGGAACCGGTGATACCGGCCAGCGAGGTGACGGTAATGGCTTCGTTGATCAGGGGATTGGGAATCGAGCTCAGTGCATTCGCGACCACCAGGAAGCCGGGCAACGCAGCGATCACGGCACCGAAACCATATTCGGAAGCAGTGTTCATCGTCGCCAGCAGGGCGCCACCGATGGCGCTCTTGCTACCTTCGCCGAATTTGGCGGCGACCATTTTCCAGCCGAAGACAAAAACGGTGGCGATACCGATCAGCAGTGCGCCCTCTACGGCCCAGATGGCGGCAACCGCCTTGGTTTGCTGGATCACCGGGTGGGCATTGCCGATCACGGCGGCGTTGAACTGGACCTTCTCGCCATACAGCAGCGGGATGGCATTGGTAAAGACCTTGTTCATGACCCCGACCATGATCAACGGCAGAATGGCGATGGCCGGGTGAACCAGCTTTTCGGCAGACACCGGGTCCGGCTCATTGGAATGGCCTTCGCCATAGCCTTCACCCGACTTGGCGGCGCGACGACGGGCGCTTTCCAGGTAAGCCATACCGACAATGAAGATAAAGACTGCGCCGATGATGCCAAGCCAAGGCGCAGCGTAGATATCGGTCTTGAAGAACGTGGTCGGGATGATGTTCTGGATCTGCGGCGTACCGGGCAGGGAGTCCATCGTGAAGGTAAAAGCACCGAGCGCGATGGTGCCGGGAATCAGACGCTTGGGAATGTTGCCCTGACGGAACATCTCGGCAGCAAACGGATAGACCGCGAAGACCACCACGAACAGCGAAACACCGCCATAGGTCAGCAATGCGCAGACGATGACAATGGAGAGCATGGCCCGCTCACTGCCGATCATCTTGATCACCGATGCGACAATCGACTTCGAAAAGCCGGACATTTCAATCACTTTCCCGAAGACGGCGCCGAGCAAGAAAACAGGGAAGAAGTTTTTGACGAAGCCGACCATCTTGTCCATGAAGAGGCCGGTAAACATGGGCGCAACCAGGTTGGGGTCGATGAAAAGCACGGCCCCCATGGCAGCGATGGGTGCAAACAGGATGACGCTGTAGCCGCGATAGGCCACAAACATCAAAAAGGCCAAGGCCCCCAGTACGATCAGAAAGTCCACAGTTGTCTCCTTGTTAATTATTGCGGAACCACTCCTTATGCACGGGCTGTGCCAGACAATGCAAGGTATTGAATATTATGAAATTCGGTGATTTTTCCGGTTGACCGCAGCCAATATGTGTCTGGCCGCCCAGACACCTTTGTCCTGCTTCCCGGACACTTCAGGCAAGCTTCGCATCGACCCCGAGCACGGCAATTTTTTCGTAGAGCGCCGCCCGCGAGATGCCCAGCAGGCGTGCCGCCTGCGCCTTGTTACCCAGGCAAATACGCAGGGCGGAAAGAATGGCCTGGCGCTCGGCCTGCGCAACGACTTCGGCAATGCCGAGGGCGTTCGCCATGGACGGAACCAGCGAAGCTTTCACCTTGGGCATCACCTGATCGAGGTTGTCACTTTCCAGGATGTCGCCAT
>DAOLIO010000199.1:0-5508 GCA_035328505.1 Azonexus sp. | reverse complement strand
CGCCGCTCTGAATATCCCTATCCTTGCGAATGATTTCAAGGACATCCTCCGTGACCCGCTGGACCAAAGCATCAGGCGCCTCCTGAGCATACGCAACAGTGGCAATCAAACTAGCAAGCAAGACAGCAAATAGCTTTTTCATCATTGAGTATCTAATAAATCAATCATCCAGCCGTGGGGGGCGGCCATCGAAAATCTGGTTGCGACGACGCTGCAAATAAGCGTCGCGAATATAAGCATATTTATCGAGCGCAGCCTCTTCTACAACGCGGTCTGCAGGCAGCAAACTGGCTCGAATGTCGACAAAACGCAACGCAGCCATGCTATTACGCACCGAAACCGGACGAATGCGCATGACAGGATCAATGTACGAATCGACACCCCACCCAAGCGTATCCCGCACATTGCGCGGACCAATGACAGGCCAGAATAGGTAACCACCGCCATCAACCCCCCAAACGGCAAGGGTCTGCCCAAAGTCTTCGTCATGCTTTTCAAGACCCAGTTCGCTGGCTACATCGAACAGACCGAAAATCCCAACGGTAGAATTGATCAACAAGCGTCCAAAATCGACGCCAGCATCACCAAATTTCCCTTGCAGGGCACTATTCAACCCAACCCAGAAATCACCGGCATTCCCAAAAACATTTCCTACCGCCGCCTTCACAGGCAACGGTGCCACGTAGTCATATACCTGCCCAACTGGCTTGACTGCATATTTGTCAACCACTTCATTGACTGCAAACATAGGGCGATTGAATCCTTCATAGGGATCAATCGGATTCCCCTCTGCCAGCACCCCAGCGCAAGCGAAAGCGACAAGCCACCCCATCGCCCATTGACGACAAACATTTGTTGCCGATGTGCCTGATACACCTATCATTTCTTGTCCTGTCCGTCTGCCGCCTTGCTGAATAAAAACTGGCTAATCAATTTCTCGAGAACCACAGCCGACTGAGTCTTGCCTATCGTATCCCCTGCCTGCAACAACTTTTCATCACCCCCGGCATCAAGCCCGACATATTGCTCGCCAAGTAATCCAGCGGTATTTATCGATGCGAATGTATCCTTTGGAAAGTGATAGCGACCATCGATAGTCATACTGACCACAGCCTCATATGTTGCTGAGTCGAACTGTATATCAATAATACGTCCAACCACCACACCAGCACTTTTAACTGGACCTCGTACCTTTAGCCCGCCGATGTTATCAAATTTGGCCTTGATTACATAAGGATCAGACAACTGGGATGAAGAAAGGTTGCCAACCTTGAGTGACAAAAAAAGCAGCGCCGCAAGGCCAATTGCCACAAAAAAACCAACCCATAGATCGAGAACGGTGCGATTCATTAAGCTCCCCGGAACATGAACGAGGTTAAGACAAAATCCAGTGCCAAGACAGTCAACACCGAAGTCACGACTGTGCGAGTAATTGCACGCGAAACACCTTCAGCGGTCGGCACTGAGTCGTAACCCTCAAAAACAGCAATTAGCGAAACTGCAACACCAAAAACAAAACTCTTGATGACACCATTCCAGATGTCATAGCGAAAATCGACACTGGCCTGCATTTGTGACCAATATGCGCCATCATCAACCCCGATAAAGACCACGCCAATCAACCAGCCGCCAAGCACACCCATGGCGGAGAAAATGGCAGCCAACAGCGGCATGGAAATCACCCCCCCCCAGAATCGCGGTGCCACGACGCGGGCGATCGGGTCGACCGCCATCATGTCCATGGCCTTTAGTTGCTCAGTGGCTTTCATCAAACCAATCTCGGCAGTTACCGACGACCCGGCCCGCGAAGCAAAAAATATGGCAGCCAGAACAGGGCCCAGTTCACGAGTTAAAGACAAGGAAACCAAGGTTCCCAACGCCTCAGTCGAACCAAAACGCTGCAGAATCTCATAGCCCTGCAAGCCAAGCACCAAGCCAACGAACAAGCCAGAAACCATAATAATCAATAGCGACATGACCCCGCTGAAATATATCTCACGCAATGTCAGCGACAAACGGCGGAAAGATGAGCCTGAATGCATAAGCAGGGCCCAGAAAAATCGAGTGGCAAAACCAAGTCGCCAGACTCGCTCCACCATCTCATGCCCCAGTTTGCGAATCATGAATATCGGATCAAACATTCGACATCCCGGTCAGAAACTCATCGCGAATCGACGGCGCCGGATAGTCAAAATGGACAGGCCCATCAGGCTCGGCATAGATGAACTGATGCACAAATGCATCCTTAGACGCCCTGATCTCATCCGGTGTACCTTCCGCAACGACCTGACCGCCATTTAGAAAGTAGATGTAATCAACAATCTGCAACGACTCGTGAATATCGTGAGTGACCATGATTGAGGTTGCACCCAGCGCATCATTCAATTTGCGGATCAACTGACCGATGACTCCAAGTGCAATTGGATCAAGTCCAGTAAATGGCTCGTCGTACATCACCAGCATGGGATCAAGCGCCAACGCCCTCGCAAGAGAAACTCGGCGAGCCATACCACCGGACAGCTCCCCCGGCATCAGCTTATGCGCGCCACGCAGGCCAACAGCCTCGAGCTTCATCAGCACAAGGTCACGGATCATCTCATCCGACATATCGGTATGCTCACGCATAGGGAACGCCACGTTCTCGAACACTGTCATGTCGGTAAATAGCGCACCAAACTGAAAGAGCATCCCCATCCTGCGGCGCAACTGATATAACTCGGCTTGCGGCATGCCACATATCTGATGATTATCCAAGCGCACCCGACCCCCGGTTGGCCTCAATTGGCCCCCGATGCAACGCAACAAGGTGGTTTTTCCGCAACCGGACCCCCCCATGATCGCGACGACCTTTCCTCGAGGAATCTTCATATTGATCCCTTGAAGTACAGGCCTGCCGTCATAGTCAAATTGAAGGCCTTCAATATCGACCAGAATGTCGTCGGACAAAGCGTCTTCCCAAATAAAAGAGTGCCAATTTTATCAGAAACCCTCAACATCGCTGGGAATCGGCAAGGCTATAATCGAACAAATTACCCATGGAAAGCTACACGCTTGTCAGCTACCAAGCCGCTCTTATTGATTGTCGACGACGATTCGCTCATCAGCGAATCGCTTAGTTTCGCTTTTATACAAAAATATGACGTTCTCACCAGCCATTCTCGAGCCCATGCGCTGACCCTTTTGCGACAACTGCGCCACCCTCCCCAAGTGGCGCTGGTAGACCTCGGACTTCCGCCTGTGCCTCATCGCCCAGACGAAGGGTTTGCCCTGATTGGAGATCTGCTTGCGCTATCTCCGGACATGAAAATTATCGTTCTCTCCGGGCAAAGCGATGATGACAACGCACGCCATGCCAGAACTTTGGGTGCGGTCGAATTCGTTGCAAAGCCCTGCGACCCCGGTCGTCTGAGCGAGCTTTTCGATCAAGCCCTTCGCTTCGGAACTCCGCCCCAATCAACAGCCGGGGGCTTGATTGGCGAAAGTCTGCCAATGCAACGCCTTCGGCTGCAGCTGAGTCAATATGCCAACCTTACGTACCCAGTGCTCATTGAAGGTGAGTCAGGAAGCGGCAAGGACATCGTAGCCAGCCACTACCTGCATCAGGTGACAGAACGCCGCGACAAGCCCTTTCTTGCACTTAACTGCGCTGCAATTTCACCCTCGCTGCTTGAGCCCACCCTCTTTGGTCATGCCAAGGGTGCATTCACAGGGGCATCAGGCGCTAAAGCAGGTTATTTTGAGGACGCCAACAGCGGCACCTTGTTTCTTGACGAAATTGGCGAACTTCCGCTGGACCTTCAACCCAAACTACTGCGCGTCCTTGAGAACGGAGAATACCAGCGGGTGGGCGAAACGCTAACCCGCGTGTCAACTGCACGCGTTGTCGCCGCCACCAATCGGGACTTACGGCAGGAGATGAAGGCCGGACGCTTTCGCGCTGATCTTTTTCATCGACTTTCCGTGTTCACCGTAGCAGTACCGCCATTACGGGAAACCGGCCTGGATCGCCTTCTATTGCTTGAACATTTTCGCAAAACATGCGCCGCCAGCGCCCGCACCGAACCGTTCGTGCTTGCGCCAAGCGCTCAGTCTCTGTGGCTGGACTATGGCTTTCCCGGCAACGTGCGAGAGTTACGCAATATTATTATTCGCCTGACCGCACGCTACCCTGGGCAGGCGGTTACAGCTGAACAATTAGGCGCTGAACTGGACAAACTGGACAATCCGGAGCCAACGATTATTCCGAACGCACTGGCGGCAAATGACCTGGAAAACGTCAGGCAAGCTGCACGCCAGCACCTAGAAACAGCATCCCGACTCAACCTCGATGCCACGCTCGAATTATGGCAGCGCGGCTACATTGAAGCAGCAACCGAGCTTTGTGGCGGCAACATGAGCGAAGCGGCTCGTCGTCTCGGCATCAATCGAACGACGCTATACAACCGCATGGAAAGCTGGACTCGCCGATGAGCCTTTATCTGGAACATTTCGGACTGCGCGAGCCACCGTTTCGCATTACACCAGACACAGATTTCTTTTTTACAGGCGCAAACAGGGGGCCAACACTCGACGCGCTGGTATATGCCATTACCCAAGACGAGGGGATCGTCAAGGTAACCGGTGAGGTCGGAAGCGGCAAAACCATGCTTTGCCGGATGCTGCTGGAACGATTGCCGGCAAATGTCGAAACCCTCTACCTGGCCAATCCGTCATTATCCAGACAGGAAATACTCGGCGCCATCGCCGACGAATTGGGCATCCCTGCGGACGGCAAAGCAACGTACTCGCTCACCCGGTCCCTGCAGGACAGCTTGATAGCCCGCTACGCCGAAGGCAAACGTGTGGTGTTATTGATTGACGAGGCACATGCCATGCCCGCCGAATCGCTTGAAGAGATTCGGCTACTTTCCAACCTCGAATCCAAAGCCAACAAACTATTGCAAATAGTCTTATTTGCCCAACCAGAACTTGACGAGAGACTTGCTGCGACGGACATGCGCCAGCTGCGCGAACGTATCACGCAGCATTTCAACCTGACACCCCTGAAGCAGGAGGATGTCGCCGCCTATATCGAGTTCCGATTGCGCGCTGCAGGCTATCGAGGCCCCAATCCGTTTTCCCCCCAAGCGGTTGAGATGATTGCCCGCATTTCCGGCGGGCTTTCACGCCGCATCAATATACTGGCTGACAAGTCCATGCTTGCCGCCTATTCTTCCAACAGCTATAAAATTGATCAAAACGAGACCAAAATCGCGGCCAGAGATGCACAGTTTTCACCGCTAAAGCCTAAAGCCCCTTTCAATGCCGCACCGCTGATTTGGGGCATCGCCGGGGCGAGCATTGCTGCACCACTGATTTGGCTGACGTCAGCGACATTCCCGCACACGTCAAAGGAAACCAGTGTCAATGAAGTCGTGCCTCCCACTCCGGCAACTGTACCTTCTCTGCAAGAAAATCGTCAGCCTTCCACCTCACTCCATCCAGCCGAATCGGATCAATCTGCCAATC
>DAOLIO010000198.1:0-5545 GCA_035328505.1 Azonexus sp. | reverse complement strand
CTGTCGGCCGTGCGCTACGTCGACAACAAGGGCGAGCCGACCGAGGTCTATCCCTACAACCCGAACGGTTCACCGAATGGCCTGACCGCCGTGACGACGACCGACGGCCGCTTCACGATCATGATGCCGCACCCGGAACGCGTCTTCCGCACGGTCCAGATGTCCTGGTACCCCGAAAACTGGGGCGAGGACTCGCCGTGGATGCGGATGTTCCGCAATGCGCGGAGATGGGTCGGTTGATCGGACTTTATGGTTCGAAAAAAGGGACGCCGCGGCGTCCGTTTTTATTGTGCTTCAATCTGGAGAATTTCGATTTTCAGACTTTTTTCCGGTTGACCGCAGGACAGGCCGCTAAGCGCTGATTCGCCGACAACGTGTCAGACTTTAGCCAGCCGCAGTCTGTCGAGTTGGCCAACCAGCTGATGCGAGGCCTCGTTAAGCTCAGGAAGCAGCAGGTCAGCGGAATCGGCGAGGCCGTTATTGCTGAGATCAATGATCTCGTTCGCCAGCGTATGGAAATGGTCGTGAATGGTGACCAGCTGGCAAAAATCAGCGGATTGGCGATCGATATCCTGTGCTTCATTCAGCAGTTTGGCCAGCATGCAGCCGCGATGTTCCGATAGCGGCATGTCAGCGTAGTCACCGCCGGCAAAAGCATTCAGGAACTGGCGGCGCCATTGCGTGTGCAAGCGTATGGCGCTGTCGATGTCGATACGCTTCATGGGCAGTTCTCCGGATATATCTGATGGCTGGCGGCTTGATTGCCGTTGCTTGCCGTAGACCGAATTATGCCGCAGGAGCGTTTATGGGCAAGGGGTGCTGCGTGCTTTTGGCGGCCGATTGATATGAATTCTGCGGTCAACCGGAAAAAACTGCCAAAAACCAACGTTCAGTTGGCCAGATATTTATGCGCGCACGACGCGGGCACGCCGCCGCCAGCAAGCCGGGGTCTGCAGCGCATCGACGTCGGTGCTGCTCGCGCAGAAAATCTCCCGTGCACGTTCGAGGCGAGCCTGCTCGTCATGGGAAATGCCGGCGATCAGATCAAACCACTGTTGCAAACGTTTCATGATGGCGACTCCTTCGAGTGATTAATAACTGTTTGGATATACAGTGCATTGCGTTCGACTGCAGAATAGCCGAAAGCTGTATGTATGTACAGTGTACGTAAAATATTTTTTACGGGGTAGGCTTGGCGCATTGGTGATCTACGAGAGGCCCTCCATGTCGCGCGCAAAATCTGCCTGGATTCCGCCTGCCGGCCTGCTGGTGACCTATCGTGGACGTACGCGCCAATCGATACGCAACGTTCGCGTGGTGGCCGAAGCATCGGCCGGGCGGATGGTGGTTGAAGCTATCGGCAAGCAGGGCGTGCCGGTTCGCCTGACCGTCAAGCGCGATAATCTTGTGCCGATGGAGCCGGATCTGTTCGATTGATTGGATCGACTGACGCACATTCCAAAACCTTGGGCTGGAAATCCCCACCGACCCACGGACCGGCATCGCGCTCGACATGCTGAATCTGGCGACGCGAAACTGCAGCATCACAGCCTGCCGGATTGTTTCGAATGACAGCAACCCGCTGCGCTGCGTAATGCCGGATTCGAGAAAACGGGATTTTCCACGGTTGACCGCAGCACGGTGCGTAGCGGGCATTGAGCACCACATCTACAGCGACCTGCACAGACAATCTGACCTATGTGCCGGACGAACTGTTATCGGCGAGCGACATGTACCAGAATTGCCCGCGCCCCAATTGCGGTAACCCGTACCCCCCGAAATAAACGATGCCGTACGGCGTTCCGGCAAGATCTTTTCCAGCCCTTAAGCCAAGGGAAGCGCTGCAAATTACGGTATCATTCGGCCTTTTGGGCAAGCAGCCGTTGCCTTTTTGAACGCATTGGAAGGATTTTTCTCCTCATGTTCGACGCAGTCCGCAACAACAAACGAATCGTCCAGGTCTTTCTGGCGCTGATCACCTTGCCGTTTGCCTTTTTCGGCGTTGACTCCTACATGCGCAACGCTGGCTCGGGCGGCGACGTCGCCAGCATCGGCGACATGAAAATTACCCAGCAGCAGTTCCAGCAGACCCTGCGCGAACAGCAGGATCGCCTGCGTACGCAGCTGGGCGATAAATTTGACCCCAAGATGCTGGAAAATCCTGAAGCGCGCAAAGCCATTCTTGATGATCTGATTAATCAGCGCCTGTTGCTTGTCGAAGCGCGCAAGAAACACATGGTTGCGAGCAACGAGGCCATCCGGCAGGCCATCAGCGGCATTGATACCTTCAAGGTGGACGGCAAATTCTCCAGCGAACGTTACGAAGCTGCCTTGCGTGCCCAGGGTATGTCGCCGGCAGGATTCGAGGCCCAACTGCGTCAGGATCTGACCTTGCAGCAATTGGCCGGCGCTATCGGCCAATCCGGCCTGGTTGCGCGTACCGTTGCAGATCGCCTGCTGGCCCTGCAAACCGAAAAACGTGATGTTGCGGAATACCGCCTCTCGCTTGACGCCTATCTCGGCAAGGTCAAACTGGCTGACGACGCCAGCAAGAAATTCTACGACGCGAACGCCAAGCAATTCGAAACGCCGGAGCAGGCCAAGGCCGACTATGTCGTGTTGTCCATGGACGCCATCGCCGCACAACTGGCTGTCACCGACGCCGAAATCAAGTCATGGTACGACGGCCACAAGGATCGCTACGTGCAGCCCGAAGAGCGCCGCGCCAGTCACATCCTGATCGCCAGCGAAAAGCTGGGCAAGGACAAGGCCAAGACCAAGGCAGAAGCACTGCTCGCGGAAATTCGCAAAACCCCAACGGCTTTCGCTGAGCTGGCCAAAAAGAACTCCGACGATCCCGGCTCGGCCTCCAAGGGGGGCGACCTCGGTTACTTCGGCCGTGGCACGATGGTCAAATCCTTTGAAGATGCTGCCCAGAGCCTCAAGGAAGGCGAAATTTCAGGTGTTGTCGAGTCTGATTTCGGCTTTCACATCATCAAGCTGACCGGCATTCACGCCGCCAAGGAGAAGCCGCTGGCCGATGTCCGCAGCGAAATCGAGGCCGAACTGAAAAAATCGGCCGGCTCTCGCAAATTTGCCGAAGCAGCCGAAGCCTTCAGCAATATGGTTTATGAGCAATCAGACAGTCTCAAGCCGGTCGCCGACAAGTTCAAACTGACCATCCAGCACACCGACTGGCTCGGCCGCCAGGCTAATCCGGCCAACGGCACCATGGGCAATGAAAAAATCCTCGCGGCCCTGTTCTCTGATGAAGCCGTGAAGAACAAGCGCAACACCGAGGCCGTCGAAATCGCGCCGAACACGCTGGTTGCGGCGCGCATTGCCGAGTACAAGCCGAAGGCATTGCAGCCCTTCGACAGCGTCAAGAGCAGCATCGAAAACCTGCTCAAGCACAAGGAAGCGCAAGTTCTGGCCAGCAAGGATGGCGAAGCGCGACTGGAAGCCTTGAAAAAAGGCGACGACAAGCTGACCTGGGGCAGCGCCAAAACGGTATCCCGCATGGATGCCAGTCAATTGCCGCCGACTGCTGCTCAGTCCGTGTTCCGCATGGATACCGGCAAGCTGCCGTCCTATACCGGCGTGGAATTGCCAGGAACCGGCTACGCACTGTACAAGCTGATCAAGGTTGAAGCCGGCGACAAGCTGGACGATGCACGCAAGCTGGGCATGCTGAAACAACTCGGCAATATGGCTGCGCAGGAAGACATTCAGCTCTATCTGGCGGCGCTGCGTACTCGCTATAAGGTCGAAGTGAATCAGGCCGCGCTGGACGCAACAGAGAAGTAATCACAATACTTATACGAAAAAGCGGGTTGCGACCCGCTTTTTTATTGCCCAGTTTTTAAAGAGCCGGTGCAGGGCAAGTGCCAACGAAAAACGCCGACAGGATTAAACCATGTCGGCGTTTTGGCCATTTTTTCGGGTTGACCGGGACAGCGCGTTCAGTCCCGGTTTCCGTTGCTGCCGAAGGCAGTTTCGGCCGCTATCATAATGTCAAGCAGGCAGCGGGTCGGCGTTACCCAGCGCTGTGGTGTTCATGCCACCATCGACATACATGATTTCGCCGGTGATACCGCTGGCCAGATCAGAGAGCATGAAGGCGGCCGCATTACCGACTTCATCAATCGTCACGTTACGACGCAGCGGTGCATTGTGCGAGTTGTAGGCGAGCAGCTTGCCGAAGTTGCCAATGCCTGAAGCAGCCAGGGTTTTGATCGGGCCAGCAGAAATGGCGTTGGCACGGATGCCTTCAGGGCCCAGGCAGAAAGCCAGATAGCGGGTGGCCGCTTCGAGGCTGGCCTTGGCCAGACCCATGGTGTTGTAGTTCGGCATGGTGCGCTCGGCGCCGAGGTAGGAGAGGGCCAGCGCGGAGCTCTTGCGACCCTGCATCATCGGGCGAGCAGCCTTGACCAGCGCCGGGTAGCTGTATGATGAAATTTCGTGGGCGATGCGGAAGGCATCACGGGAAATCCCGTTCAGGAAGTCGCCTTCGATGGCTTCGGTCGGGGCGTAGGCAATGGAATGCACCAGCCCATCCAGGCCGTCCCAGCGCTTGGCCAGCTCGACGAACAGATTTTCAATTTGTTCATCGCTGCTGACATCGACCGGAATCGTGATGTCGCTGCCAAATTCAGCAGCAAACTTCTTGATGCGGTCTTCGAAACGCTCAGTCTGGTAGGTAAAAGCGAGTTGCGCACCTTCACGGTGACACGCCTTGGCAATGCCATAGGCAATGGAATGCTTGGACAGCAGACCGGTGATCAGAATTTTCTTGTCGGCGAGAAAGCCCATTTGATGTTCTCCCTAAGGGGTTTAGCCGCAAGATTATAAACCGGGAAACAGTGATTCGCGGCATGCGAACACCGTTTCCAATTCAGGCTTACATATTCGGGTAAGTCGGGCCTTCGCCGCCTTGTGGAACAACCCAGTTGATGTTCTGTGTCGGATCCTTGATATCGCAGGTTTTGCAATGGACACAATTCTGTGCATTGATCTGCAGGCGGGGGTTTCCGCCATTTTCATCGCGCAGGATTTCATAGACGCCTGCCGGGCAGAAACGCTGCTCGGGAGCATCGTATGTGGCCAGATTGACACTGATCGGCACACTGTCATCCTTCAATTGCAAATGACATGGCTGATCTTCCTCATGATTGGTGCTGGACAGGAAGACTGACGAAAGACGATCAAAGGTAATCACCCCATCCGGTTTCGGATAAGTGATCGGTTCGCACGCCGCAGCCGGTTTGAGTTTTGCGTGATCAGGCTTGCGATTATGCAGGGTCCATGGCGCTTTGCCGCGCAATACCACTTGATCAATGCCAAACATGATCGAGCCCAGCATCAAGCCCTTGTTCATCCATGGTTTGAAGTTACGTGATTTATGAAGTTCATCGTATAACCAGCTGTTTTTAAACAATTCAGGATAGGCTATCAGTTCATCACGCTGACGTTCGCTGGCCAGCGCCTCGAAGCAGGCTTCCGCCGCCAGCGAGCCAGTCTTGATGGCACAGTGCGAGCCCTTGAT
>DAOLIO010000197.1:0-5545 GCA_035328505.1 Azonexus sp. | reverse complement strand
AAATCCGCGCTGGTGGTTGCGCGATGTCCGTTTCGTTACCAAGTCGCGACCCGTTCCGCTGTCGGAATTGCGTACCTGTCCGGAGCTTGCCAACATGCGTCTCCTTGCTCGAGGCAATCGTTTGTCGATCATGCCCGTGAGTGAAAGCGAGTGGGCATTTATCACCAAGGAATTGATGGGCTTGCAATGATGGTCTGGTGGCTGGCGTATATCGGATTGGGGGCGTTCGCCGGCTTTTTTGCTGGCTTGCTGGGGATTGGCGGTGGCTCGGTGATGGTGCCGATTCTCGTCATGCTTTTCGCAGCGCAGGGCTTTCCCTCTGGCGACGTCATGCATCTGGCGCTGGGGACATCGATGGCAGCCATTTTTTTTACCGCCATATCCAGCGTGCGTACGCACCATGCGCATGGTGCCGTGCTATGGCCGATCGTTGCCCGAATTACGCCCGGTATCGTGATCGGGACGTTGATTGGCACACGAATCGCCAGTCAGGTACCAACCAAGGCGCTGGGACTGATTTTTACCATTTTCATCTGCTACGTGTCGGTGCAGATGATCCTCAATATCAAACCGAAGCCGCATCGTGAAATGCCGGGTACCCTGGGGGCTTCACTGGTCGGTGCCTTCATCGGCGGGCTTTCCTGTCTGGTGGCAATCGGTGGCGGTGCCTTGTCGGTGCCGTTCATGACGTGGTGCAATGTCAAGGTTCAACACGCAATTGGTACGTCGGCGGCGATTGGTTTCCCGATTGCCCTCGGTGGCGCGCTTGGTTATGTCTGGAACGGTTGGTCGGTCGCCGGCCTGCCGGCGGGCAGTATTGGTTTTGTCTATTTGCCGGCGGTCGTGGGCGTGGCGTTTGCCAGTATCCTGACTGCGCCAATGGGTGCGCGAAAAACGCACCAGCTTCCGGTTCAGACCTTGAAGCGCATTTTTGCAGCGATCTTGCTGGCATTGGCCTGCAAGATGCTGTTCGGCTTGTTCACCGTGCCTTGAAGACAGGTTTGCGCTTTTCCAGAAACGCAGCCAGTCCTTCCCGGTAATCCTCGGTGTCGAGAAAGGCAAATGATGCAGCTTTTTCTTCGTCGCTCAAGGGACACCCTTCGTGCAGTCGACTGATCCACAGCTTGTGCCAACCGGCGACCAAGGGGGCACCGGCACAGATTCGACGGGCGGTCGCATAGGCCTCGTCGATGGTGTTCTGGTCGGCGACGACGCGAGTGACCAGTCCTTTGGCGTAGGCCTCGGCGGCGCTTAGAATGCGGCCTTCAAGCAGAATTTCCTTCATCACCGCCGGACCGGCAAGACGTAGCAAACCTTCCATTTCGCCGGGGTACATCGAAAACCCCAGACGGTTGATCGGTGCACCGAATCGGGCGCTTTCGCCACAAATCCGGAAGTCACAGACGCCAGCAATTTCCAGTCCGCCGCCGATGCAAGCTCCTTGAATCAAGGCCACCGTGGGATGCGGGCACTGATCGATGGCTTGCAGCGCAAGTGCGACCTGGCCGTGATAATGAAGGGCTTGCGCCAGGGTCGTGCGGGCTGTCACGAACTCTTCCAGATCGCCGCCGGCGGCAAAGGCATCTGTGCCGGCGCCGCGCAGGACGACGCAGCGAATGCTGCGGTCGACGCTGATTTTTGCCATTTTTTCAATAATCTGGTTCCACATATCCAGATTGATGGCATTGAGCTTGCCCGGGTTGTTCAGGGTGAGTGTGGCGATTTCGCCATCACAAAGGATTTCTACGGTACTCATGGATGTATCTCAGATGAACGATTGAAAAATGTAATGCTGCGCGGCGCAAAAACGAATGCCTAATGTCTTGTATAAGATAGAATACTTGCGCATTTTTGGGGGTAGTAATTATTAATTAAAAGTTAGGAGGCAAGCCATGAGCAGCGCGATGTATGAGCGGATGCGGGTCAATCCGAAATTTCAGGAGCTGATTTCAAAGCGGGGACGTTTTGCCTGGACGTTGGCATTTATTGTTTTGAGCATGTTTTACGGTTTCGTCATGGTGGTCGCTTTCAACCCGGCCGCTCTCGGGCAACCGGTCTCCGAGGGATCCATGCTGACGGTGGGCGTGGCGGTTGAACTCTTCATGTTCATTTTCTTCTGGTCGCTGACGGCGGTTTATGTCAAGCGTGCCAATTCCGAGTTTGATGCCCTGACGCAGGAAATCGTCAAGGAAGCCTGGAAGGAGAACAAATAATGCGTCGCTCGATTCAATTAATTGTTGCGCTGGGTCTTCTGGCGCTGGGTGCAATTGCTTTTGCTGGTGGCCCGCTTGAGGGAGTGACAGAAAAGCAGGCGACCAACTGGCACGCCATCATCATGTTCTGCCTCTTTGTCGCCATGACCATGGGCATTACCTACTGGGCCTCCAGTCGGACGAAATCCACCGCAGATTTCTATACTGCAGGTGGTGGTATCACCGGTTTTCAGAACGGTCTGGCCATCGCCGGTGATTACATGTCGGCTGCCACCCTGCTCGGCCTGACCGCCATGGTCTACACCTCCGGCTATGACGGCTACATCTACATGCTCTGCTTCTTCGCCGGTTGGCCCATCATCCTGTTCATGATGGCTGAACGTTTGCGAAACCTGGGCAAGTTTACGTTTTCCGACATTACCGCCTATCGTCTGGATCAGGGCAAGGTGCGTACCATGGCCGCGATTTCCTCGCTGACGGTGGTCTGCTTCTACCTGATCGCCCAGATGGTCGGAGCCGGCCAGTTGATCAAGCTGCTGTTCGGTCTTGACTACAACGTCGCCATTTTCGCCGTCGGCATCCTGATGATGGTGTACGTCACCTTTGGTGGCATGGTCGCCACGACCTGGGTTCAGATCATCAAGGCCTGCATGCTGTTGGCGGGCGGTACGCTCGTGATGTTCCTTGCCTTCAGCCAGTTCGGGTTCTCGTTCCAGACCTTGCTCGAGAAAGCGACTGCAGTGCACAAGCTTGGTCCCAAGCTGATGTATCCCGGCAGCCTGCTGGCTGATCCAGTGACCGCCATTTCGCTGGGTCTTGGTTTGATGTTCGGAACCGCCGGACTGCCGCATATCCTGATGCGTTTCTTCACCGTGACCGATGCCAAGGAAGCACGCAAATCGGTACTGTATGCATCAGGTTTCGTGGCCTACTTCTTCAACGTTATTTTCATCATGGGTCTCTGCGGTATCCTGATCGTCGGTCAGAACCCCGAGTTCTTCGAAGGCGGTACGGTGGGCGGCAAGCTGATTGGTGGCGGAAATATGGTCGCCATGCATCTGGCCAAAGCGGTTGGTGGCGACATGCTGCTTGGTTTCCTTGCGGCAGTGGCATTCGCCACCATTCTGGCGGTGGTTTCCGGTCTGGCGTTGGCTGGTGCCTCGGCCATTTCTCATGACCTCTACGCACGAGTGATCAAAAAAGGGACGGCTTCGGAAACTGACGAAATCCGTGTCTCCCGGATTGCCACCATTTGCCTTGGATTCGTGGCCATTGTTCTCGGCATCCTGTTTGAGAAACAAAACATTGCGTTCATGGTTGGTTTGGCGTTCGGTGTGGCGTCTGCCGCCAATTTCCCTGTGCTGATCCTCTCCATGTACTGGAAGGGTTTGACGACGCGTGGTGCGTTGTTTGGGGGCTACGGTGGACTGGTATCTGCCGTGCTGTTCGTCGTTTTCTCAAAATCCGTGTGGGTTGATGTGCTGCACAATGCCGCACCTCTCTTCCCATATACGCAGCCTGCGTTGTTCGCGATGCCGATTGCTTTCCTATTGGCCTATATCTTCTCGAAGACTGATTCGAGCGTGCGTGCTGGCCAAGAAATCGAAGCGTTCGAAGACCAGTATGTCCGTGCCCAGACTGGGTATGGCGCTGCATCAGCCAGCAATCACTAATCGGCTAGTTGTCTAGAAAACGCCCAGCCAGCTTGTGCTGTCTGGGCGTTTTTCAATGGTTCGGCTTTTGCTTTCGAAATCTGGCCAAGCGCCATGGTCATCTGGGTTGCGTCAGCGTGCCGATGGTTGGCTAGGCGACGCTGCCGAGCTGCTTTGCAGCGAACGGCACGATGGGTCAGGCGGATTTGCTGGGCGCGCTGTCCTGCATCTTGGCGAGTGCCTCACGCCCCGAAAGCAAGTGTTCCTGCATCAGTTTTTCTGCTCGTCCCGCATCGCTCGCTACAATGGCAGCCAGGATAAGCCGGTGCTCGTCCAGAGACTGTTGGAGTCGACCTTCCAATGATAAGGAATGCATGCGAGACAGCTTCAAAACCTTGCGTAAATCCTGAATCACCGACAATAGCCACCTATTTCCCGACAGCTCCTGGATTTTTTTGTGGAATTCCTGATTTGATTCGAAAAATGCGTCGATACGTCCATCGCGTGCGGCAGCTTCAAGCTTCTCGTGGATGCTTTTCAGCGCGACGATGTCAGCAGGTTTGGCGCGTTTGATCGCTTCGACGACGCAGCGCCCTTCCAGCATGGCCATCAGGGGAAAGATGTCGTCGAGATCCTGGCGAGATATTTCGGTGACGTAGCAGCCGCGACGTGGCCTGAGGTCGACCAGCCCTTCCGAGGCCAGTACCTTGAGTGCCTCACGTAATGGTGTGCGAGAAATCCCGTATTGTTCGGCGAGTTTCTGCTCGTCGATCCAGGTGCCGGGAGTCAGTTCGTGGGCAAAAATGCGCTGGCGCAGTCGCTCTGCCACTTCCTGATACAGTGCCGTAGGTGCGATACGTGTCATGTTCTAGGTGTAATGTGAAAGCGAAAAACGGCACATTGACGACTTGCCTCTATAATTATGAATAAAGTATTATGCGGTGCTAGGTATGTCAAGATGAGCCCAAAAGCGTAGAATTTTGAATTCTGCATCATAAGCTCAAAAAAATCGAATCAGCGAGGGTATGTCATGTCTGAAAAGTTCTTTGATTCCAACAACCTGGATGCTTGGGAAAAAGCTGCCGCGAAACAGTCGCCCGGCGGCGATATTTCCAATCTGGTCTGGAATACGCCGGAAGGTCTGGCCGTCAAGGCGCTTTACACCAAGGCTGATGTCGAAGGTCTTGAATTTGCTGACACGCTGCCCGGTTTTGCGCCCTATCTGCGTGGCCCGCAGCCAACCATGTATGCGGTCAAGCCTTGGACGATCCGCCAGTACGCCGGATTTTCGACGGCTGAGGCCTCCAATGCTTTCTATCGAAAAGCGCTTGCGGCTGGTGGTCAGGGCGTATCGGTCGCTTTCGATCTGGCGACGCACCGCGGTTACGACTCGGATAATGCACGTGTTACGGGTGACGTGGGCAAGGCTGGCGTAGCGATCGATTCAGTCGAAGACATGAAAATTCTGTTCGACAGCATCCCGCTTGACAAGATTTCCGTCTCAATGACGATGAACGGCGCCGTGCTGCCAATTCTTGCCGGCTATATCGTCGCCGCCGAAGAGCAGGGCGTTCCGCAGGACAAGCTGTCTGGCACGATCCAGAACGACATTCTTAAAGAATTCATGGTGCGGAATACCTACATCTATCCGCCCAAGCCGTCGATGAAGATCATCGCCGA
>DAOLIO010000196.1:0-5566 GCA_035328505.1 Azonexus sp. | reverse complement strand
TTCGGCGTACCGAACAGGTTGGCCAGCACCGGCATGTCGTGACGCTGACCGCCGGTGACCGGCTTCTCGAACAGGATGGCCGGCCCTTCGGCGCGCAGCACGCGGTCGCAAATTTCGGTCATTTCAAGGTGCGTATCGACCTCGACACCGACGCGTTTCAGTTCGCCGGTCTTTTCCAGTTGCGACATGAAGTCGCGCAGATCGTGATATTTCATCGGATTCGATAAGCCTTGTGACATGGGGCGCAACGGCCGGTCAATTGCGGCAGTAATGCGATGGCGGTGGCCGGGGCGCTGGTCAGCGCTGTCAGCGTCATCGTGTTCGGTACGAAAAATGACAGGCGATGCAGGCCGCCGTCAGATTGGGCAGCAGCACCAGCGCCTTGTCGCGATCACCGCTCCTGGCCACCGCCGCAAATTCGCTGGCGGCCTTGTGACCCTCCATGCCGATGCCGTGCATGGCCGGCGGCATGTGCGGGCCTGGGCGTGCCTCGAAGGGCTGGCCACGATGCTTGCCCATGGCCGAAACGCCCAGCCGGGCCTCGGCCACGTCGCCGGCCTCCTTGATCTTGCCTGCCGCCATCAGTGAAAGCACTTCGTTGATCGCCACCAGGTTGTCGAGCATTTCCTGACGCAGGGTTTCCTGCGCGGCTGCCGGCAATTGGACCCATTCACGCGCATCGTCGGCCGTTGCCACGGTCGACAGGAAAAACAGGGCAAAAATGAAATTTTTCATCCGAGACTCCTTCCCGCCATCAGAAAATCGACGACGATGCCCGCAAAAATGGCGGCACCGACCCAGTTGTTGTGCAGGAACGCCTTGAAGCACGACATCCGTTCACGGCCGCGAATCCACGTGTAATGCACGCCCATGATGCCTGCAGCCACCAGCAGCCCGGCGGTGAAGGCCCACCCCAGGTTGAGTGAATACCCCACACCGCCGATGATGATCAAGGTCGCCGCGTAACAGCCCATCACCGCCGCCACGTCAAAGCGGCCAAAAGTGATGGCCGACGTCTTGATGCCGATTTTCAGATCATCCTCGCGGTCGACCATGGCATATTCGGTATCGTAGGCCACCGCCCAGAAGACGTTGGCGAGCAGCAGCCACCAGGCTTCCGCCGGCACACCATCGAGGTGAGCCGCATAGGCCATCGGAATGCCAAAGCCGAACGCGATGCCGAGATACGCCTGCGGAATGGCAAAAAATCGTTTGGTAAACGGATAGCTGGCCGCCAGGAAGATCGCCGGCACCGACAGCCAGATGACCAGCGGCCTGCCGAGCAGCAGGACCAGCGCGAAAGCAAACAGCGACAGCGCCGCGAAGAGACCCAGCGCCTCGCGGGTGGTCACCTGGCCGGCCGTCAGCGGGCGCGCTTTGGTTCGCTCGACATGCCGGTCGAAATCGCGGTCGGCGTAATCGTTGATGACGCAACCGGCCGAACGCATCAGCACGGTGCCCAGCACGAACACCCAGACCACGGTCCACTCCGGCTTGCCCAGCGCGGACAACCATAAGGCCCATAGCGTCGGCCAGAGCAATAACAAAATGCCGATCGGCTTGTCGAGCCGCATCAGACGTTCGTAGAGATCGAGTTTTTCCTTGAGGGCAGGCCAGTTCATGGGCGTCATTTTACCTTGCCTGGTCGGCGCCAACGTCATGGCCCGTTCCGGGCGCCATCCGCACCCGCCGACCGGACGGCATCCGGCGCACGGTCCCGCATCGGCAGGTGTCGGAAACTTTCAGCCCGCGCTGACCCGCACCGATTGCTGCCAGGCCACGACCACCTGCCCGGCATGGGCGAGGATGGCCTGATACCGTTCCTGCGGCAGGGCATGGCGCAGCGACGCGAAAAGCTGCTGCGTACCCTCCTGCGCCAACGGCGACTTCGGGGCGATGTCGGAGAGCAGGCCGATCTGGATGTTGGCCAGCGCATCCGCCAGCAAGCGCCAGCCCAGCTCGGGCATTTGCTGGTTGAGCGCCAGCATCATGCTGCCCAGCGGCTGGACGATGCCCTGCACCTGCTCGGCTGACTCGCATGCTGCCATGGCGTGCCACAGCGCGAGGTGGATGCCGCGCCGCAAATCGACCTTGAAATCGATGGCATCGGACTCGACCTCGGCGATCTGCTCGAAATACTGCTGAAACAGCGTGTCGTCACGGGCATTCAGCCGGGTACGCAAACCGCCGATCAACGCCGTCAGCGAATGAATCGCGTCCAGATTGAACGCCTGCGTGTACGCCAGCCCCCATTGATCCAGACCGCTGATCAGCAAGGCCAGACGCAGCGCCCGCGCCTCGTCGCTGGCCGCCGCCTGACACCAGTCAAAACAGTGGGCCGCCACCTCGCCCAGCACGCCGACATCCGGCGCCGCATCAACCGTCGCCGCCTGGCGAAACGCTCCGGCAAAAACGTCCTGCGCCATCCGCGCAGCCAGCCGCTGGGTGTCGGCATTGGCCAATTTGGCGAGTTGATCAGGGGGAATCTGGTAAATGGCAGAACTAGCGGAGCTCATGGGAGGCTGAATCGGGCAAAAATCCAATTTTAACTGGGGGCTGACTGCTTTCAGTCAATTGCTGCGGTCGACCGGAAATTTTCGTGAAAATTGAAACTTTTCATTCAGGCAGCGCCGTAGGCCCTCCGGGCGGAATGTACTCTTTTCACTTTGGCTCTGGTCCGCAGGGTCGCAGCATTAACCAGTGCCAACAACCAGCACGACGCGCCGGTTCTGAGCCCGACCCTCCACGGATTGATTGCTGGCCACAGGCAGGCGACTACCAACGCCTCGAACCCGAACACCGGAAGCGGGCATGCCGGATGCCAACATCTCATCCGCCACCACTTGCGCCCGCCGCCGGGAAAGCTGTTCGTTGTAGGTCACACTGCCCGTTGCATCGGTATGACCATCCACTCGCACGTTCACAATATCCATGCTCACAAGCAATCGGGTGATTCGATCGACTGTTTGACGCGCACTAGGCAACAATGTCGCTTCATTTGTCCCGAAGAGCAGTTTTTCATTCGCGCTGAACTCCCAACCTTCATCTGACTGAATGAAACCTTCCTGTTTCAAGGCTGCAATTTGTGCGGCCGTCAGCTCAGCGCCCCCGTTCGAAAGCGACTGACACGCTGTCAGCAACAGTAATCCAGCCAGCAGACCGATCAGTTGAGTGATCCTGTACATCATGCTTACACTCCCGGCAAAGCCGAATCCAGTTCCGATGCCACGCTATAAATTCCGCGGCCTGCACGTTTCGATTGATACATCGCTTCATCCGCCTTTTTCATGAGCCCTGACGTATCGGCCGCATGATCTGGATACAACGCAATACCAATACTCAACGATGTGCTCAGGACGCCGCCTGAGGGCAATTCGATGGGCTCGACCATGCTGTCGAGAATATTCGCGGCGATGCGTCCCGCTTGCGAAGGATCGCTCAATGGCGCCAGCAATACGGCGAATTCGTCGCCACCGAGCCTCGCCACCACATCGCTTTCGCGAACTTTCGAGCGTAGACATCGGGCAATCGCACACAAAACAATATCGCCAACCTCGTGCCCAAGTTCGTCATTAATTGACTTGAAACGATCAGCATCGATGAAAAACAGGGCGACATGCCCCCCTATTTCGTTCGCTGCAGCCAGCTCAGCAATCAGTCGTGCCTCGAAAAGCGAGCGATTTGCGAGCCCGGTCAGGGGATCGTGATTCGCCTTGAAAGCCAGTAGCTCATTGTGGTTAAGCATCTGCTCCTGCCACGACTCGAGCTCTTCGAGCAATGCGTTGAAATCATCGCCCAGCCCTTGTAATTCGGCAACGTTCGCCGGCTCCACCCGATGCTGGAATTGGCGTTCCCGGCGCGCCTTTGCCGCCACATCGGCAATGTGCTGCAGTGGTTCGACAATAGTCAGACTGGATTTGGACGACAAACGCGATGCCACGATGCCACACAGCAACATGCAACACAGCCCACATCCGGCACTAATCATCATGAACAGCAACAGATCCTGGCCTGATCCATAGAGCTTCACCGTGCCAATCGGCCGACCACCCCGCTGAATTTGTGCAATGGCGGGTTTCGACAGCACTATATGCGCCAACAATCTTTCCAAACCTGCCCAGCCTCCCGATGACGTTTCCTGCCAGTGGGACAACTCATCGCCATCCCGGTCAAATACGTAAACAGCTGCGAACCTATGACTTGCCGTCATTGAAGACAATGCCTCGCTGGCCGCCTCGCGATCATTGAACACGACCGCCGCTTCAACGGTGTAGGCAATGTTCCTAGCCGACAGACCCAAATTTTCAATCGTGTAAGCACGTAACGCGATCAACCCTGCAAGGAATATCGAGACACCTACCAGCGCCATCGCAATCAGTGCAATCCGCATGTTTGCACGATGCAATACCGTCGCCAGTGAGGGACTACGATACTTTTCCTGTGTTCCTGTTGGACTCATGGCTGGACCAGCCTCCTCTGGAGCAGTTGCAGTACCTTGGGATCGATTCGAATACCGCTGCGGGCGATGGCGTCCAAATTGGCCAACAGCCTTACATCGCTTCCGCGGATTGCCAGACAGAACATGGTGGCATCTTCACAAAGCGCATCATCTTCGGTGATTGTCAGGATGGGGCGGCCGGCCGTCAGGGCAAGCAGTCTGCTACGTTGCGTGGAAGGCATCGAGCCGAAGTAGAGGATGTCACATGCTGCCAGATCGCTTGCGCCGTCATGCAGTGCAAGCAGGCGTGCAGAAATCGGACGGTCAACGACGTGCGCCAGGCTCTCCTGAGGGTTGCGCAGATGAACAGCCTCCCCGGCAGAACAGAAGCGATAAGCCTCAGCCTGGACGGGCCATCGCGCATAACCCACGATACCGGATACCATGCGGGCCACCTGAACCCGGACGTCCGTGCTAGCAGCATCCGACGGTGCGATCCCCAATGCGCCAGCGATAGCAATGCCACCAAGCATGAGCAACGAGAGGGGAGCAATTAAGCGTCGCAATGTACGATCCGGAAAGCGAGTAGATGCTGAAGGGGGGCCGAAAATATCTCGCACCAGTCAGATAATTATATGGTGATGAACCGAACCGATCAATCCGGTTGCCGCTCCCCAAGCCGCTGGCGGTGGCATCCTCGCCGATGACCCGCCAGTCGCAGCACCCTGGATAGCAATGCCCCGCATCCAACAGGCTGTGCCAACAGCCCTGGTCGGCGGCAAGGTTGCCTCCCTTAGCCGCTAGAACACCAACCGCTGGCCAATTCCTTCCACCCCGACAGCTCCGATGGCCGCGCAGTGGATCTTCCCCGTTGCGCAACCTTTTATTAGTCGGCCTTAGCCTGAAATTGCTTGGCGACAAACGACCAGATCATCCGCGACGCATCCGGCCCTTTCGGGTCGCTGAAGGCCTGTCCCGCTGCGCCACCGCTCCAGGCATGCCCGAGCCTGTCGACTTCACAGAGGGTTGCAACCAGGCGGCCGCTTTTTCGATAATCGGTGATGGTGGCCGCGTAGCGGGCGCCGCGCTGTACCGTGCGCGGCTTGCCGGCTTTTGCGCCTGCCCGCT
>DAOLIO010000195.1:0-5568 GCA_035328505.1 Azonexus sp. | reverse complement strand
AATTGTCAGATGTCGACGCGCGCGCTCAATGCGTTGGTTTCGATGAATGCCCGGCGCGGCTCCACGTCCTCACCCATCAGCGTAGTGAAGATTTCGTCGGCTGCGATGGCATCGTCAATCTGTACGCGTAGCAGGCGACGGACTTTTGGATCCATCGTTGTTTCCCACAACTGCGAGGGGTTCATTTCGCCCAAGCCTTTGTAGCGCTGCTTGCTGATGCCGCGTTCAACTTCGTTGAGCAGCCACTTCATGGCGTCGCCAAAGTTGGTGACAGCCTGCTTTTTCTCACCGCGGGCCATGAAGCCGCCAGCGGCAAACATGTCGGCCAGCGTTTCGGCCGTACGGCGTAGCTGAATGAAGTCGCCTGACAGGAGCAGATCTTCGTCGATCAGACCGACTTTCAGATTGCCGTGGTGCATGCGTTCGACACGCAATATCCAGCGTTCCTGAATGTCGTCAAACTTCGGCACCATGCGGGTTCCGGCCGGGATGAAACCGGCGATCCGCTCGGCACTGGCGCGGGCATTTTCTTCGCTGGAGAGGTCGATCGCGATGTTATGACGAACAATGGACTGCAGGACTTCCGGATTGATCAGATGTGACAGGCGATCAATGACCGCTTCGGTCGCCAGCCAGGAACGGGCCAGGCCTTCAAGCGCCGGGCCGGTAATGGCGTCAGCACCGGCACGCGGCGTCAGGACGGCTTCGTCGAGCGCCATGTTGAGCAGAAACTGGTGATACTCCTGATCGTCTTTCAAATATCGTTCGGTTTTGCCGTGCTTGACCTTGTAAAGGGGTGGCTGGGCGATATAGACGTAACCGCGGTCGATCAGCTCGGGCATCTGACGATAGAGCAGCGTCAGCAGCAGGGTACGGATGTGTGCGCCGTCAACGTCCGCGTCGGTCATGATGATGATGCGGTGGTAGCGCAGTTTTTCGACATTGAAGTCGTCCTTGCCAATACCGGTACCGAGCGCCGTGATCAGCGTGACAATCTGCTCGGACGAGATGAGCTTGTCGAAACGCGCCTTCTCGACGTTGAGCACCTTGCCGCGCAACGGCAGAATGGCCTGGAACTTGCGATCGCGACCTTGTTTGGCAGAACCGCCGGCGGAGTCACCCTCGACGATGTAGATTTCACACAAAGCTGGGTCTTTTTCCTGACAATCCGCCAGTTTGCCGGGCAAGCCGACGCCGTCGAGAACGCCCTTGCGACGCGTCATCTCACGGGCGCGACGAGCAGCTTCACGGGCGCGGGAGGCTTCGACGATCTTGCCGCAAATCATCTTGGCATCGACCGGACGCTCGAGCAGGAAATCGGCCAGCTTCTGGGCGACGACTTCTTCAACCGCCGCACGGGCTTCGGAGGAGACCAACTTCATCTTGGTTTGTGAAGCGAACTTCGGGTCAGGCATCTTGACTGACAAGACGCAGGCCAGACCTTCGCGCATGTCGTCACCGGCGATGTCAACCTTGGCCTTCTTGGCGATCTCGTTTTCGTCGATGTATTTGTTGATGACACGCGTCATCGCAGCACGCAGACCGGTCAGGTGGGTACCACCGTCCGATTGCGGGATATTGTTGGTGAAGCAGAGCACCTGTTCCTGATAGGAATCGTTCCATTGCATGGCCACTTCGACACCGATGGTAATGCCGGTATCAGCAGCGCCCTGGCCTACCTTGGCTTCCCCTGCCGAGTAGAAAATATTCGGATGGAGGACGGACTTGGTGCGGTTGATGTACTCGACGAAACTCTGCACACCACCGGCAAAGGCGAAGAGTTCTTCTTTACCGGCGCGCTGATCGACCAGCTTGATGGCGACGCCATTGTTCAGGAAGGAAAGCTCGCGCAGGCGTTTGGCAAGGATTTCGTAGTGGAATTCGATGTGACCGAAAATTTCATCATCCGCCAGGAAATGAACCTCCGTGCCGCGCTTTTCGGTATCACCCAGAATCTTGAGTGGTGAGACTTCAAAGCCGTCACGCACTTCGATGCTGCGGTCAACCGGCACACCGCGGCAAAATTCCATGAAATGCTTCTTGCCATCGCGGCGGATGGTCAGGCGCAGGAACTTCGACAGCGCATTGACGCAGGACACGCCAACGCCGTGCAGGCCGCCGGACACCTTGTAGGAGTTCTGGTTGAACTTGCCGCCGGCGTGCAGTTCGGTCAGCGCGATTTCGGCTGCCGAGCGTTTCGGTTCGTGCTTGTCGTCCATCTTGACGCCGGTCGGAATACCCCGGCCGTTGTCGATGACACTGATTGAATTGTCGGTATGAATGGTGACGATAATGTCGTTGCAATGACCGGCCAGCGCCTCGTCGATCGAATTGTCGACTACTTCGAAGACCAGATGGTGCAGGCCAGTGCCATCGGAGGTATCGCCGATGTACATGCCGGGACGCTTGCGGACGGCCTCCAGGCCTTCGAGGATCTGGATGCTGGCTTCGCCATAGGCCGGCGATTCACCTTGCGGGACGTTCTCTTCACTCATTGTTTTTTGGTTCCACGTGAAACTGCAAAAGGCCTGCCCGGCTGGGCAGGCCTTCTTGGGTTGTTGCTGGCTTGATCAAATACGCATCGGCATGACGACGTATTTGAAGCGGTCGTTGCCCGGGACAGTAATCAACGCGCTGGAATTGGCATCGTTGAAGCTCCACTGAATTTCTTCAGTGTGGATGTTGTTCAGTACGTCAAGCAGATAACCAACGTTGAAGCCTACGTCGATGACGTCACCGGTGTAATCGACTTCGATTTCTTCGACCGCTTCTTCCTGCTCGGCGTTGGCAGCGATCAGTTTGAGACTGTTCTCGCTCAATACAACACGCACGCCACGGAATTTTTCGTTGGTCAGGATTGCAGCGCGTTGCATGGCCTGCATCAACGTCTGGCGACCAACCGTCATGTGGTTTTTCAGGGTTGCCGGAACTACGCGTTCATAGTCTGGAAATTTGCCGTCGATCAGCTTGGAGACCAAAACTACGGATCCAAAAGCAAAACGTACCTGGTTGGAGGTCAAGGTAATGTTCAGAAGGTCATCCGTATCAACCAGCAGACGGTTCAATTCCAATACGGTCTTGCGCGGCAGAATCATTTCCTGGCGCGGGAAATCGGTATCGATTTCAACGCTGGCATAAGCCAGACGATGTCCATCGGTAGCAACTGCGCGCAGCTCCTTGCCTTCAACCAAGAGCAGCAGGCCGTTCAGATAATAGCGAACATCCTGAGCAGCCATCGAATACTGGGTCTTGCTGATCAGCTGACGGAATGCCTTTTGCGAGATCGAAAACTGCTTTGTTTCGCCTTCGCTGACCGTCATACGGGGGAAATCATCTGCCGGCAGTGTCTGCAGACTGAAGCGGCTCTTGCCACCGCGCACTTGCAACCGCTTGTCTTCAAGAATCAGGCTGACTTCAGTGGTATCCGGCAGAGAGCGCAGAATTTCCTGCAGCTTGCGAGCACCAACGGTTACAGCGCCGTCGCCATCGCCCCCGGCGCCTTCGGTCGACGTCGTGATCTGAATTTCGATGTCGGTGGCCAGTAAAGTCAGTCGGTCACCCTTCTTTTCCAGCAGAACATTGGACAGGATCGGTAGCGTATGCCGGCGTTCGACAATTCCCGACACCGACTGCAACGGGGCCAGAAGCGTGTCTCTTTGTGTTTTGATAAGAACCATAAATTAAATTCCTAAGTAGACTATATCGGGAACAATTCTGTGGATAACTGAAAAAATATCTTAAGTTTCAGATGATTGAATCAGATTAAACGATCTGCGAAAGGCGCTTGATTGCTTGTGGGTGAAATCCGGACAATTTTCCCACAAAGTAGGAATTCCGATATAACTCACAATTGATTCACAGCTTTTGCACAGGGTTATCGACAGCTTCATCCTTTTAATACCTGCAGCAATACATGCAAGTCGTGGTTAAGTTCGCTTTCCTTGAGACGTAAGGTGTCAATAGTCTTGACTGCGTGAATGACGGTCGTGTGATCGCGACCACCAAATGCATCGCCAATTTCCGGAAAACTGTGCGAAGTCACTTCCCGACAAAGCCACATCGCAACCTGACGGGGTCGAGCAATGGCGCGGGTCCGCTTTTTCGAGAAAAGTTCGGCCACCTTCATCTTGTAGTAATCCGCCACTGTCTTCTGAATATTATCAATACCCACATTGCGCGCAGAGCCAATGACATCCTTCAGCGCTTCCTTGGTCAGGTCCAGTGCAATGGCACGTCCATGGAATGACGAGTAGGCCAACACCTTTTTCAAGGCACCTTCCAGCTCGCGAACATTGGAGCGCAGGTGCTTGGCAATAAAAAACGGTACTTCATCATCGAGCTGAATGCCTTCGGCTTCAGCCTTCTTTTTCAGGATTGCGACACGCATTTCTAGTTCTGGCGGTTCAATCTGGACGGTCAGACCCCAGTCGAAACGCGTTACCAGTCGATCATCAAGACCATTGATATCTTTCGGATAGGTATCGCAGGTAATGATGATTTGCTTGCGTGCTTCAATCAGCGCGTTGAAAAGGAAGAAGAACTCTTCCTGAGAACGGTTTTTCCCATTGAAAAACTGAACGTCGTCGAGGAGCAGTACGTCGAGCGACCGATAGGTGCGCTTGAACGTGTCAAACGACTTTTGCTGATAGGCGCGCACCACATCCGAGTAATAGTCCTCGGCATGAACGTAGCGAACGATCTTTTCAGGATTTTCGGCAACGATGGCGTTTCCGATGGCGTGAATCAGGTGAGTCTTGCCGAGGCCGGCGCCACCATAGATAAAGAGTGGGTTGTATGCACCGCCGGGATTATTGGCCACCTGTACTGCGGCGGCACGCGCCAGATCATTTGCCTTACCAACAACCAGATTGTCAAAAGTAAACGATGGAAATAGCCGGGATTTTTCGTAATTTCCCCCTCTGCCTCGGGATTTTTCCGGCGCCGGCATTTTCTTTTCATGTTGCACGACAGTCTTGACAGGGGCTTTTTCTTCCGGGTCGCCACTGGTCTCAATTCGGTTGGCAGCCGCTTTGCCATTACCAATGACCAGCGCTATGGCGACCGGCCCGGAGAAAAAGCTGCGGCTGTAATCTTCAATGCGTGACAGATAACGATCACGCACCCATTTCAGGATGAAGGTATTTGGCGCGACAAGGCGCAGCCCATCGTCCAGCGCCGTTTCTTCACCTTCGAGCCGCAATGGCCTGATCCAGGTATTAAATTGCTGTGCGGGCAATTCCTGCTCGAAGCGCTGCAAACAGGATTCCCAAAAACCAGCCATGGACGGTAAAGCTCCTCCCCGCGCATTCAAAATAGATTTTGATGGCGGTTATTAGATATTTGATTTAATGATATTTTTTTAAAAAACTGGCAGAAGAAAAGCGACCAGCGAAGGCATGATTTTACCCTTCATCGGGAAAGTTATCCACAGCTTTTGAAATTAAATCAACTTGACAGAACACCATCAAACAAGGTGTAATCACGCGTTTTTCTAAGCACATCAAGGGATTACAACATGAAACGCACGTATCAACCGTCGGTCGTGCGCCGCAAGCGCACCCATGGCTT
>DAOLIO010000194.1:3382-5684 GCA_035328505.1 Azonexus sp. | reverse complement strand
ACGGCGAGACGCTGAATGAACTCGAGCATTCGTTCAAGTTTAATGATGCCGTTCTACGTCATCTCATCGTCAAGATGAAGTCGGCAGTGACGACACCTTCCCCAATGATGAAGGAAGAAAAGTCCAAGTCCATGATGCCTGCTGGTGACGCCGCTCCGGCTGCTCCAGTGGAATCGGCTGCTGCTTAAACATATTTTGTACGGGATTGACGGCTGAACTGCATCACACTTTCCGGAAAGCTGGTTGAGCGCAAATCTTTGCGTTATACGCCGGCAGGAACTCCGGTAAGCGAAGGGTGGCTGCAACATGGCTCCTCGCAGATGGAAAGTGGTGCAGAGCGTTTGGTGGAACTTGAAATCGCTGTGGTTGCCTTGGGGGAAAACGCCCGTTGGTTAGAGGCCGCACCCCTCGGGGGCAAGATCAAGGTGATTGGGTTCCTCGCTGCCAAAAGTCGCAACAGCAAAGCACCCGTACTGCATGTGAATACACTCGAATATTTAGAAGGAAACGAAAATGGCACGATTCTTCAAGAAGAAGGATGATGACAAGAAAAAGAAGCGCGGTGGCGGCCTGTTCAAGCGTCGCAAGTTCTGCCGCTTCACGGCTGAAAAAGTCGAACAGATCGACTACAAGGATGTAGACGTTCTGAAGGAATTTATTCAAGAAAATGCCAAGATCATGCCGGCTCGCCTGACCGGCACCAAGGCCGGCTACCAGCGCCAGTTGGGCACTGCTATCAAGCGCGCCCGCTTCATGGCTCTGCTGCCTTACACCGACAATCATCAATAATTTTCGAGGAGACGAAACATGCAAATTATTCTGCTCGAAAAGGTTGTTAACCTCGGAAACTTGGGCGATGTTGTCAAAGTCAAGGATGGCTACGCTCGCAATTTTCTGATTCCGCAACGCATGGCCAAGCGTGCAACGCCCGCTGCCATGGCCGAATTTGAAACGCGCCGTGCTGAACTTGAAAAGCTGGCCGCTGAAAAGCTGGCTGCTGCTCAGGCTGTTGCTGACAAGATGAACGGTGCTGCCGTCTCCGTCGCCCGCAAGGCCGGTATGGATGGTCGTCTGTTTGGTTCTGTTGGTAATTCGGATATTGCCGACGCACTCAAGACAATCGGCTTCGATGTCGACAAGTCTGCCATTCGCATGCCTGACGGTCCGCTCAAGGCTATTGGCGAGTTCCCGCTCGACGTAGCCCTGCATACGGATGTGCTGGCCAACATTACTGTGGCAGTGGTTGCTGAGTAAATTCAGTTAATCCAACACATTCAAAGGGCCTCGCAATTGCGAGGCCTTTTTAATTTAAACTTGCCGCCATGAATCAACGCCCTTTGAAACCTAGAAATTCCGACTCCTCTCTCGACCACTTGCGCGTTCCGCCCCATTCCATCGAGGCTGAGCAATCAGTTCTTGGGGGGCTGTTGCTGGACAATCAGGCATGGGACCGAATCGGCGATCAAGTGGCTGAGACCGATTTCTATCGCGATGAACACAGGCGAATATTCCGGCAGATTCGCAAGCTGCTGGATAGCGCAAAGCCGGCCGACGTGGTTACCGTTGCCGAGGCGCTGGATGCAGCGGGCGAGGGAGACCAGACGGGAGGACTGGCTTACCTGGGAGAATTGGCTGCCAATACGCCATCGGCTGCAAACATCAGACGGTATGCGGACATCGTGCGTGAACGAGCCGTACTTCGTCAACTTGTCGCAACTGCTGACGAAATTGCCGCTGATGCACTGAATCCGCTAGGCCGGGATGCAGAAACCCTTCTTGATGAAGCTGAATCCAAGATTTTCAAGATAGCCGAAGCTGGTGCGGGACATAACGAAGGGTTCATTCATATCAATCCCTTGCTGACTCAGGTGGTTGAGCGTATCCAGGAGTTGCATGATCGCGATAATCCGTCAGATATCACTGGCGTGCCCACGGGGTTCATTGACCTGGACCAGAAGACATCCGGGTTTCAGCCGGGTGACCTGATTATTGTCGCCGGTCGCCCATCCATGGGCAAGACGGCTTTCGCACTCAATATTGCCGAAAATGTTGCCGTCGATACGGGTTTGCCGGTCGGAATTTTCTCGATGGAAATGGGTGGCGCTCAATTGGCCATGCGGATGCTGGCCTCGATTGGCCGACTCAATTCTCAAAGTTTGCGTACTGGGCGGATGTCTGACGACGAGTGGTCTCGCCTGTCGTTTGCGCTTGGAAAGCTTCATGAAGCGCCAATCTATATCGATGAAACCGGTGGTTTGAGCCCTGCAAATTTGCGTGCCAGAGCCCGGCGTCTGGCGCGTAA
>DAOLIO010000194.1:0-3282 GCA_035328505.1 Azonexus sp. | reverse complement strand
TGATGATGTATCGGGACGAGTACTACAACAAGGAAAGCAACGACAACAAGGGGCTGGCAGAGGTGATAATCGGCAAGCAGCGTAACGGTCCGACCGGCACCGTACGCATGGCATTTATCGGCGAATACACACGCTTTGAAAATCTTGCATCTGGTGGATTCCAGGATGCACGGGATTAATTTGACATCTGTGCGTCGCCGGAGTTAGGCGCGCAGGGGCTTTGTTGCCGTTTGATTTTCAGGTCCGTTAAATGGCGACCTGACGCGTTCGAATGCTGTACTGCGGGGTGGCGGAACTGCCGAACTCGTAGCGGCCACTGGAGGTTTCGAACTGCGGCATGATCATGAAGGGTAATGGCGCATTTTTTCCCGGGAGAACGATGTCCGTTCCCAGATTGAAGGCGATCCAGTTCATTTCCCAGACACCGAACAAGATTTTTTTCAGCGAATTGAGCTTGCTGTCGCGGTCAGATAGCACTTCCATGGATATCGCACGCCGGACATCACTTGGGTCTACCGGAATCCATCCATATCCAGGCACGTAAAATTCGGCCCGCACGTGCTGGCCCCGTGTCGCGTCGTCGCTGGAGAGTCCCAGGCTGCGGAAGAGTCTTGATGGCCCGGTACGCATGCCATAGACGCATCGGGCTGGGATGCCAATGGCTCTGCAGATGCTGGTAAATAGACCGTTGATGTCGGCTGAGCGTCCACCGTATTGTCCCTGGATCAACTGTTTCCGAACGTCGCCAGTACCACAGCCGGGCAGACCGGGATCGTAAATCGTGTTATCGACAACCCAGTCGTAGATGGCCTTGGCTTGGGCCAGCGGATCCTTGATGCGACCCAGAATGCGTTCTCCGAGTTGGAAAGCGAGACCTTCATTGGGGATCAACTGGGATGCCTGCAAGTTCCGACGCAGGATATCTTCTCTTTCCGGAGCTACAGTGCGCTTGGTGATATCGAAGTGTCTGTCGGCTGTCGTGACCAGTGTCGTCAGTTGCAACTTTGCATCACTGCTGTCCGGCCACTCGCAAAAAAATACTTCCAGATCGCCATCCGGCAATCGGCGCATACCTGCTGTCGCAGGATTGCCAACCCACGAGTGACCCAGTGTGCGTTGAAACAGCGTGTCCTGGTTTAGTGGCAAGGGTAGCCAGAGTTTTGTCGAACCACTCCGGTTCTTAAGATTGAGGGTCGTGGTGATTTCAAATGTGCGCCAATCACTGGGCGGCTCAGGTGCTTTTACGGGCGGTAGTCTGGAAGCGGTCGTGCCTTGTGGCGGACGTTCAATGACCGGGTCTTCTGCGGTGTGTGCGACTGGCTCGCTCGGTCGATAGACTATCTTTTCCTTGTGGTGGCGCTCGCGTCTTGCAGTGTTTTTCCTGGAGAGTTTGCTTGACTTCGATGACTTCCCTGATTTGCTGGACGAAGGTTTACCAGCGGCGCCTTTGTGTTTGGCACTGCTAGCGGCATGCTTCGAAGAACTGGTTTTGGCCTGTTTTTTACTGGCCCAGGCATCTGTGACTAATAGTGACAGCGCTGCAGCAGACGTTAGAAAGTCGCGACGTTTCAAGTAACTCCTCCGGCGGAGACAATTCCGTGGTTGAAACGAAAGGGCCGTGTCTCTGACACGGCCCCTTGATCATTTTTTTGATTATAACACTTCGCCGGCATGGTCGGCCAGACGGGAACGCTCTCCACGTTGTAACGTAATGTGACCAGAGTGCGGCCAGCCTTTAAAGCGATCGACCACATACGTCAGCCCTGAACTGCCTTCCGTCAGGTATGGGGTGTCAATCTGCGCAATATTGCCAAGGCAGACGACCTTGGTGCCAGGGCCGGCGCGGGTGACCAGTGTTTTCATCTGCTTTGGTGTCAGGTTTTGCGCCTCGTCGATGATCAGGTACTTTTTCAGGAAAGTTCGGCCGCGCATGAAGTTCATGGACTTGACCTTGATCCGCGAACGAATAATGTCGTTGGTTGCCGCCTTGCCCCAGTCACCCCCATAGGGGCCGCTACTACTCTCATCAGTATGGGTGAGCACATCGAGGTTGTCTTCGAGAGCCCCCATCCATGGGGCCATCTTCTCTTCCTCTGTTCCCGGTAAAAAGCCGATGTCTTCGCCGACTGGTACCGTGGCGCGCGTCATGATGATTTCGACGAACAGCTTGCTCTCCAGAACCTGGGTCAGGCCTGCTGCCAGCGTTAGCAAGGTCTTGCCGGTGCCTGCCTGGCCAAGCAGCGTGACGAAGTCGATATCCGGATTCATCAGCAGGTTCATGGCGAAATTCTGTTCGCGATTGCGTGCGGTAATGCCCCAGACTGCATTTTTCGGGTGCGTGTAATCGACCAGTGTTTCGAGAACGGCGGTCTTGCCGGCCGTTTCCTTGACGATGGCCGTCAGGCCGTCCTTTTCCAGCCAGACGCATTCGTTGACCAGCATCTGCGGGCAAAGTGGGCCGGTGACCTTGTAATAGGTCTTGGCATCCTTTTTCCAGGACTCCATGCCTTTGCCGTGCTTGTCCCAGAAGTTGTCGGGCAGGGCGCGGGTGCCCGTGTAGAGGATGTCGGTATCTTCCAGTACCTTGTCGTTGAAGTAGTCTTCGGCCAACAGGTTGAGGGCGCGCGACTTGATGCGCATGTTGATGTCTTTCGACACCAGAATGACAGGGCGCCTGGGGTATTTTTTCTGCAGGTGAATAACCACCGATAGAATCTGGTTGTCGACCTTGGAGGTGGGCAGGCCTTGCGGCAGTTCGGCGCTGATTGCTTCGGTCTGCAGGAAGAGACGGCCGCTGGCCTGCTTGTTGGAGGGGGTGTAAAGCTCAATTCCCTCGTCGATGTCGCCGTTGTTGGCCAGCAACTCGTCCAGCATGCGAGATGTCTGACGGGCGTTGCGGGCGATTTCCGACATGCCTTTCTTGTGATTGTCGAGTTCTTCCAGCGTCATGATGGGCAGGAAGACGTCGTGTTCTTCGAAACGGAAAAGACAACTGGGATCGTGCATCAGCACGTTGGTATCAAGGACAAAAATTTTTGTAACGGCGGGCTTCTTGGCGGCTGCGGGCTTGCGCGGCATGGAGTGGGCCTTTGGTCAGGGTGGGAAAAGGTTAAGTGGGTTGAGTTAAAGGGTTTTGACGTAATCCAGAACTTCTTGAACGTGGCCAGGGACTTTTACACCACGCCATTCGCGGCGCAGCACACCTGCTCGGTCGATGACGAAGGTGCTCCGTTCGATTCCCCGTACCTGTTTCCCATACATGTTTTTCATTTTCATGACAGA
>DAOLIO010000193.1:0-5737 GCA_035328505.1 Azonexus sp. | reverse complement strand
GAATTTCAAATAGCCATGGCACATTGGTTTGACGAACCAGTTGTCGCAATTTCTCCGCGCGCTCACTGAATGGCCCCGGCGCGCCCGGCAGTTCAAAAACCATGTAGCGCACTTCCCGCCAGCCTGCCTCATCTACCTCGTCACGCCGAACAATGCCGGAAACCCGCTCGAACTGGCCACGGCCGATCCAAAGTTCGCCATCCAGCGGCTGTTTCGGCAGTCCGGCAAGAAACCAGGCCGGGGCATTGATCGTCCTGCCGCTGCGGAAACGCAAGACCTGACCATCCCAGATCGCCCGGACACCGTCGAGCTTTTCACTGACCATGTAACGCGACACATCAATCTTGTCGCTCAACACATTCGCCAGCAGGACAGGTGGCGCATCAGCCGCAGTCGAATAGCTTGGCAGCGAACACGCCAGCCCGACCAGCAATGCACTCAGCAGACGGGACATCAGCCTTCGCCGGCCCAGTTGCGCCGAGCCTTCCGGGCAAGACCAAAGACTTCTTCCAGTCGCTCGCCATCGTTGCGCGCCAGGGCCGCACGTAGATCGTCGAGTTGCGCCCGGTAACTGTCCAGCTCCCCCAGCAGCGCCTCACGGTTGGCAAGGCAGATGTCTCGCCACATTTCAGGATGGCTGGCTGCGATACGGGTGAAATCACGGAAACCGGAGGCGGCGAAGGTAAAAAATAAATCAGCGTCCTGGCGCACCGCCAAATCGTGCACCAGAGCGTAGGACAACAGATGCGGCAGATGACTGACGGCCGCGAAAACGCGATCATGCATTTCCGGCGTCAACTCGTAAATATCCGCCCCGCACAAGGACCAGGCACGTTTGATGTGGTCGAGCGCGTCATCGTTGTTTTCCGGCAGCGGGGTCACAACCACCTTCTTGCCTTGATACAGATCCCAGCGAGCGGCCGAGGGGCCACTGTTTTCAGCACCGGCAATGGGATGCGCCGGCACAAACTGGCCAATGCGATCGCCAAGGCCGGCACGTGCCGCACGTACGACATCGCCCTTGGTGGAGCCACCGTCAGTGACGACCGTATTAGGACCTAGATAAGGTGCGATACGGTCAAAGATGTCAGCCATCTGCGCCACCGGCGTTGCCACCAGGACGATGTCGGCATCCTCGATTTCATGCGTCGGATTAATGCCGGCCCGGTCGATGACGCCCAGCTCCTGCGCCTTGCGCAAGGTCGCGGGGGTCCGGCCAAAGCCGACCACCTCCTCGACTGCCCCCACCTCCTTGAGCGCAAGCGAGAACGAACCGCCGATCAGGCCGGTGCCGAAGACGACAATTTTGCCGAACTCGGCCATCGGATTACAGCGCCCGCTCCAGTGCTTCGAGGAAGCGGGCGTTTTCCGGCCCGGTGGCAATCGTCACCCGCAACCACTCGGGCAAGCCATAACCGCCGATCGGACGAACGATCACCCCCTGCTGGAGCAGTTTCTGATTGACGGCAGCCGCCTCCCCGGCACGGAAAGTCACGAAGTTGCCATGCGACGGAATATGCTCCAAACCAAGCCGCTGCAAGCCAGAAACAATTTGCGCCATACCCAGACGATTCAATTCGTAACTCTCGGCAACGAACTGATCATCATCAAGCGCAGCCACAGCCGCCGCGATCGCCAGATTATTGACATTGAACGGCTGGCGAACTCGATTCATCAGATCGGCCACCTCGGCCGAAGCCAGGGCATAACCGACGCGCAAGCCAGCCAGACCATAGATCTTGGAGAAGGTGCGACACACGACGAGATTCGGGAAGTCCTTGATCCAGGCCGCCGTATCAACCCGATCGGTCGGCGGGATGTATTCGTTGTAAGCCTCGTCGAGCACGACAATCACATCCTTCGGCACCGCTGCGAGGAAGGCACGTACGTCGGCAGATGGCAGGTAAGTGCCGGTCGGATTATTCGGGTTCGCAATCCAGACGATCCGCGTATCCGGCCGAATGGCAGCGCGCATGGCATCGAGATCATGACCGTAGCTTTTGGCTGGCGTCGAGATCAACTCTGCGCCGGTCGACAGCGTGGCCAGCGGATAAACCGCAAACGCATGCTGGGCGAACACTGCGGAACGACCCGGCGCCAGAAAGACACGGGCGATCAGGTCGAGTACGTCGTTCGAGCCGTTGCCGAGCACGACCTGGTTCTGCGCCACGCCACAATGCGCCGCCACCGCCTTGATCAGGTCGAACTGGTCGGGATAGCGCTCGATACCGCCGATCGCTGCCTCAACCGCCACTTTTGCCTTCGGGCTCATCCCCAATGGATTTTCATTGGAGGCCAGCTTGAGAATTTTCTCGACCGGAATGCCCATTTCACGGGCCAGTTCGGTGATCGGCTTGCCCGGCTGATAGGGCGAAATGGCACGGACGTACGACAACGCTTGTTCAGCAAGGCTCATGGCGCTTCTCTCAATAAACGGCAACCGGGTAGGACCCGAGAATTTTCAGATAGGCGGCATAGGCCGTCAGTTTTTCCAGCGCGGCCTTGACCGTTTGGTCGTCACGATGACCTTCGATATCGACATAAAAGACATACTCCCACAGCGCGTTGCGGGCGGGTCGTGACTCCAGGCGACACATCGAGACACCGGCAGTGGACAGCGGCAGCAAAAGTTCGTGCAGGGCACCCGTCCGGTTCGGCGCCGACATGATCAGCGAAGTCTTGTCGCGACCGGAAACACCGGCATCATGCTTGCCGAGAACCAGAAAGCGCGTCGTATTGTTCGGCTCGTCTTCGATATTCCCCACCAGTTTGGGCAGCTTGTAGTGCTCAGCCGCGGCCTCACCGGCAATCGCTGCCGTACCAGGTTCGCTAGCCGCCATCTGTGCTGCCAATGAGTTGCTGGCCACCGAGATGCGCGGCACGCCCGGCAGGTTGTGATTCAGCCATTCATGGCACTGGGCCAGCGACTGGGCATGCGAATAGACTTTGGTAATCTTGTCCAGATCGGTTTCGTGGGTCAGCAGATTCTGGTGAATACGCAGCACCACCTCACCGCAAATTTTCAAGGGCGTGGCCAACAAGAGATCCATCGTCCGACCGACGGCGCCTTCAGTCGAGTTCTCAACCGGCACCACCGCGTAATGGGCGTGACCAGATTCGACTTCGCGAAAAACGTCATCGATCGAGGCCTGCGGCAACAGATTGGCAGCATGACCGAAATGCTTGGTCGCGGCGCTACCGGTAAAGGAGCCGATCGGCCCGAGGAAGGATATCCCCAACGGCTCTTCCAGCGACAGACAAGCCGACATCACCTCACGGAAAAAGAAGGTGATGTTTTCGTTGGGTAGCGGGCCTGGATTGGCGTCCTGCAAACGACGTAAAACCTGCGCTTCGCGCTCCGGCCGGTAGATGTGCCCGGCTTCACCATGCTCGGCCTTGATCTCGCCCACTCGCTGCGCACAGCGAGCTCGATCATTGAGCAGTTTGAGCAGCGCGCTGTCAATCCGGTCAATTTCAGTACGCACACCCGCCAGGGCTTGTTGCAGATCGTCGCTCATAACACTCAACCGTTACGTTTGGCAAAGTCGTTCATGAATTCAACCAGCGCCCGGACAGCGGCCAGCGGCACTGCATTGTAGATCGATGCCCGCATGCCGCCGACTGACTTGTGACCCTTCAGCGAGACCAGGCCAGCGGCCTTCGATTCGGCCAGGAAAGCCGCGTCAAGATCGGGATTGGCCAGCACGAAAGGAACATTCATGTTGGAACGACAATCCGGATCAACCGGGTTCGTATAGAAGCCTTCGGAATCGTCGATGGCATCGTACAAAATCAGGGCTTTTTCGGCGTTGACCGCAGCAATGCCCGGCAAGCCACCTTGCCGCTTCAGCCACTTGAAAACCAGACCGGCCATGTAGATGCCGTAGGTTGGTGGGGTGTTCAGCATCGAGCCGTGTTCCGCCATCACGGCATAATCCATCACCGTCGGCGTGTTCAACGGCGCCATGCCGATCAGGTCTCGATGAACAATGACCAAGGTCAGGCCGGACGGACCAATGTTTTTCTGTGCGCCAGCGTAGATCAGCCCGAATTTTTCAACATTGACCGGCCGTGACAGGATATGCGAGGACATGTCGGCCACCAGCGGCACGCCCGTATCGGCAATGCGTTCGGCCGGAATCTCGACGCCGTGAATCGTTTCGTTGGTGCACACGTGCAGATATGCCGCAAACGGGTCAAGCTTGATCTCATCCGCAATGGGCAAACGGGTGAAATGGCTGCTCTCGGTCGTCGCTGCACAACGAACCTTGCCGATGCGTTGCGCTTCCTTGAAAGCCTTCTTCGACCATGAGCCAGTCACGATGTAGTCGGCCGAACGCCCAGCCAGCAGATTCATCGGGATCTGCGCAAACTGCTGCGTTGCCCCACCCTGCAGGAACAGCACCTGATACTGCTGAGGAATCCCCATCAACTCGCGCAGATCAGCTTCGGCCTGCTCAATGATGCCGGTGAATTCCTTGCCGCGATGGCTCATTTCCATGACGCTGCAGCCAGCGCCATGCCAGTCGAGCATTTCCTCCTGCGCCTGACGCAGGACTTCTTCGGGAAGCGCAGCCGGACCGGCGCTGAAATTCCAGATGCGACTCATTTATGCTTCTCCGCCTTCGTTGGGTTCGGACGATTCCGGATTTTGCTGATTTTCCGGGTTGACCGTGGGAATCTCGGATTCCGCTTCCAGCTCGGCGTCAACCTCAACCACCGATTCAGCCACCTTCTCCAGCCCGGCCAGTTTCTCGCCATCGTCCAGCGAAATGAGTGTGACGCCCTGCGTCGCCCGTCCCATGCCACGAATTTCCGCGACGCGGGTACGTATCAGGACGCCGCCCGTAGTGATCAGCATGATTTCGTCTTCGTCATTGACCAGTTTGGCGCCCACGACGATACCGTTGCGTTCGCTGTCAGCAATGGCGCGCACGCCCTGCGTACCGCGACCGGAGTGGCGGAAATCGGCCAGCACGGTACGCTTGCCAAAGCCATTTTCCGTCGCAACGAGCACGGTCTGCTGATCGTTGTCCGCGACCAGCAAGGAAATTACGGATTGCCCTTCCATCAGGCGCATGCCGCGCACACCACGGGCACCACGGCCCATCGGACGGACATCTTCCTCATCGAACCAGACCGCCTTGCCGGCGTTGGAAACGAGCACGATGTCGCTGGTGCCACTGGTCAGCTCGACGCCGATCAGATAATCACCTTCATCCAGCGACACAGCAATGATGCCGGCCTTGCGCGGATTCGAGTAATCGGACAGCGGGGTCTTCTTGACGGTACCCATTACGGTGGCCATGAAGACGTACTGGTCGTCGGAGAATTCCTTGACCGGCAGAACGGCATTGATCCGTTCGCCCTCTTCCAGCGGGAAGAGATTGACGATGGGCTTGCCACGGCTGGCCCGACTGCCTTGCGGCGCTTCGTAAACCTTCAGCCAGTAGCACCGGCCACGGTTCGAGAAGCACAGGATGTAGTCGTGTGTGTTGGCGACGAACAGGTGATCGACAAAATCCTCTTCCTTGATCGCTGCCGCCTGCTTGCCGCGCCCGCCACGCTTCTGGGCACGGTAATCGGCCAACGGCTGGGCCTTGATATAGCCACCGTGGGACAGGGTAACGACCATGTCCATCGGCGTGATGAAGTCTTCGATACCCAGTTCCTGCGTGTGCAGCACGATCTCCGAGCGACGCTCGTCGCCGAACTGGTCACGGATCGCCGTCAATTC
>DAOLIO010000192.1:0-5761 GCA_035328505.1 Azonexus sp. | reverse complement strand
AACCATGCGCCGGGGGGGTAATTTTCTGGTTTTCAACGCGCAACGGTTCAATTGACGCGGCGCCGATCACAACGCCGTCATCGTGCCGCAACTGCTTGCCAAGTACAACGTCGGCGACACGATATTGTGCAGATCAGGCGTCATCCGGCGATTCTTGTTTTGGGCAAAATTCCCGGTTGACCGCAGCGGTCGCCCATCACGAGCCTGCGGGCTGATGTCGTCTGCCCCCAAATAAACCCGGTGGGCTGCTTCAACCTGCCTGCTACTCAGTCGTCGCCAGCGCCTTTTCGATGCGGGTATCCGGAATCAGCCAAACCAGCGCCATGAGCACGTACAGGCTTTGTGCCAGCATCGGTGACCAAGCGGCTGACACGATTCCCACCGCGTAGACCACCGGCGAAGACTTCCCCTTCCAGTCGTTGCCCAGCGCCGTTCTCAACAGGGAATTTTCGCCCTGCGAAGCGATGATTGTTTGCTGCAAAATCCAGTAAGCCACCGCCGCCATGAACAACACCCCGCCGTAGACCGCTGATGGCATCGCCGCAAAGTGGTTTTCGCCCATCCAGCCGGTGGTAAAGGGAAACAGCGAAAGCCAGAACAGCAAATGGAGGTTGGCCCACAGGATCGGCCCTGTCACGTGATGCGCGGTATGCAGCATGTGGTGATGGTTGTTCCAGTAAATGCCCACGTAGACGAAGCTCAATACGTAACTGAAAAACACCGGCATCAACGAGACGAGCGCATCAATGCTTTCGCCATGCGGCACCTTCAGTTCCAGCACCATGATCGTGATGATGATCGCTAACACGCCATCGCTGAACGCTTCGAGGCGGCTTTTTCCCATGTTTTTCTCCGTCGTTGGAAAGGTCCTGCATGACGGACCATTATCCGGACGAATAGTGCGATGCCCAGCAAAAATCAGTGTGGGTACTACGGCCAGACGCGTGTCGAATCGCTACGCCATAGGGCTTTGCGTGACCTCGAAAATTGTAATGTCCACCCATCCCGATAGCCCGAGCGAGGCTGAACAGAGTCGCCAGCCTGCGCCGCGCCGAGTAAAAATGGGTCGAATAAAGTCGCCCCGGGATGCTCAGGCGCCGTTGCCGCGGCGCGTTCTCAGCAGGCCGAGCAGTGCCAGGCTGGCCAGTGCCAGCGAGCCAGGTTCCGGTACGGTTACCGGTGCTTCGCCGAGCACCCCTCGGGCGGTCAGCGAGAAGTTGTCGATAGCCAGGCCATCGTCAGAACCGGTGGCGTCGATGTCGGTCCAGCGAATCCAGAAATGGGTGTTCGCGGCAATGTTCAGGCCGGTGATGGTGGCGCTCACCGCCGTAAAGTTACCCGCGGCGTTCCCGTCCTTGGCGCCTTGGCCGACAGTGTCGGGGGTCATAAAGTCTAGCGCACTGAAGTCAAGGAAAGCCCCGGTAGTCAGGTCAGTAGCGTTGGTGCTGTACTGGAAGGTCAGCCGGTCAGTGCGGTTGACAACGCCGAGGCGCCATTGCTCGCCGATGAAGGCGATGTCCAGCGCGGTGATGGTAGCGCCGGTACTATTGGAAAACTCGGCGCCGAAGCTCGGAATGAGCGTGCCGCTGCGCAGGCTACCCAGGGCACGTTCCGTTGAGCCGGTGGCGCCGTAGCTGTAGATGTCGCCCGTGTTACTGCCGCCATTGTCTACCGCATACTGTTCGTTATCCCGCGCGCCACCGCCGGATTCGGCCAGTGTCCAGCCCACCGGCAAGCCAGTGTTGGTGGTCGTGTTGGCAGTATTGGCCAGCGTGTCAAAATCCTGCGTATAAGCACTGTTCAAGGCAGACAGACTGATCGGTGTGGCATCGGCATTACCGACGGCAAATAGAGTCAGAGTCATCAGCAGACTGGCGCCATGCGTTTTGATATTCACCGAAAGTTTCCTTAGTGGGGCGGGTTCATCGACTCGAATGGCGGAGTGCGGAATGCCGATTGATGTGAGTTGCAGTTGCTGGTCACTTTAGGTTCATCGCCTTCAAATGCATGTGAAATAATCGGCATTTTGGGTGATCGAGTCGGCATATGCCGCAAAAGCCAATGGGCTCTGCAGGTCTGACATCTTCCGCGGTGTGCTGCGGTCGACCGGAAATTTCGGCTGAAACAGAGATTTCGATCCCGTCAGTTGGTCCCGATCACATTGAGTGAATTGATTCCATGACGACTTTGTCTTCCAGCTTTACCTCGCAAAACGCCGCTGGCGCACTCGCCTCGTCTCGCGAATTGATCCTCGTTATCGCGCCGGATTGGAAGGCCTGCGCCGCGCAGTTACAGCGGTTTGCGCGGACCGATTTGGATGGGGATTGGCAGCCGGTTGGTGCGGTGGTGTCGGTGAGTCTGGGCCGGGGCGGGCTGGCCTGGGGGCTTGGCCTGCATGCACGGCGAGGTGGTGTGGAGAAGCGGGAGGGCGATGGCTGTACGCCGGCGGGAATTTTTGCGATCACAGCGCTGTTCGGGATCGCGGCCGCGGATAGCTCTTTTGCGCGGGACGCCAAATTGCCCTACCTGTGTGCGACCCCCGATCTCAAGGCGATCGACGATCCTGCGTCGGTGCATTACAACCGGATTGTCGATCAGTCTGCTGTGGCGCAGCGCGACTGGGCTTCGTGCGAGGACATGCTGCGCAGCGACCAGCGTTATGTCGTGGGGGCGGTGGTGGCGCATAACAGCGCGCCGGTCGTGGCGGGGGCGGGGTCGTGCATTTTCATGCATGTGTGGGAAAGCGCGGGTGCGCCGACGGCCGGCTGTACAGCCATGGCGCTGGCCGATATGACCGAGATCGCCGGCTGGCTGGATGCTGCGGCCGCACCCTTGCTGGTGCAGTTGCCGCTCGGCGAATATGAGGTTGTGCGCGAGGCCTGGGGCTTGCCCCGTTTCACGGCCTAATGCCGGCGCGGTGACAGCGGTCACCTAGCCCGTTAGACTGGCTGCCTTTCAACCCTCCGCCTCCGCCTGTGCTCAATCGAATCTGGGTCGCTTTCATCCTCGTCGGCTTTGTGGCCGCGGTGGCGCAGTTGCTGCAGGGCGACCTCGATATTTTCACGCGGGTGCTGAACGGGCTGTTCGACACCGCCAAGACGGGTTTTGACATTTCGCTCGGCCTGGTCGGCGTCATGAGCCTGTGGCTGGGGGTGATGAAGATTGGCGAGCGGGGCGGGCTGATCCAGCTGTTCGGGCGATTGGTGGGGCCGTTCTTTCGCCGGGTATTCCCGGATATTCCGCCCGGTCACCCGGCCAGCGGCAGCATCGTCATGAATTTCAGCGCCAACATCCTCGGCCTGGATAATGCCGCCACGCCGCTTGGCCTCAAGGCGATGCGCGAGTTGCAGGAGATCAACCCGCAGCCGGATACCGCCAGCAACCCGATGATCATGTTCCTGGTGCTCAACACGGCCGGTATCACGCTGATCCCGACGTCGGTCATCGCCATCCGCCAGAGCATCGCGCTCAAGCAAGGGCTGGTCGGCTTCAACGCGGCCGACATTTTCCTGCCGACGCTGCTTGGCACGTTCGTTTCCTTCTGCGCCGGGCTGGTCGCCGTGGCGATCTGGCAGCGCATCAACCTGTTCTGCAAGCCGGTGCTGGCCTTTTTTGGTGGGTTCGCGGCGTTGATGGGCGTGATGTATTTTTGGCTGGCCGGCATGCCGCCGGAGCAGATGGCCCAGATGATCGGCCTGCTCGGCAGCGGTCTGATCGTTTCGATCATTGCGCTTTTTGTTGCCGTTGCCGCGTGGCGCGGCATCGATGTTTACGAGAGTTTCATCGAGGGTGCCAAGGAAGGCTTTGGCGTCGCCGTGCAGATCATTCCCTACCTGATCGCCATGTTGGTTGCGATCTCGGTGTTCCGCACCACGGGCGGCATGGATTACCTGATCGGCGCCATTCGCAGCGCCGTACTGGCCGTCGGGCTGAACGCCGATTTCGTACCGGCGCTGCCGGTCGGCCTGATGAAAACCCTGAGCGGCAGCGGCGCGCGCGGCTTGATGGTCGATGTGATGACGACCTACGGCGTCGATTCCTTTCAGGGCAAGCTGGCGGCGATCATTCAGGGCTCGACGGAAACCACGTTTTATGTGCTGGCCGTCTATTTCGGCAGCGTCAATATCACCAAGACTCGCTATGCGCTGGCCTGCGGGTTGATCGCTGATGCTGTCGGGCTGGTCGGGGCGATCCTGATCGGTTACGCCTTCTTCCACTGACAAGCGGTATTACAACCAGGCGATTCCGGGCAAAACGTGAATCGCAATTTTGATCCATCACTTACGCTTCGCCGGATGCTGATTGGCCTCGATTCTGAAAATGGTAGGCAGCCCTTTCTGGGGGCTCCCAAACAAAGACCCCGCCAAACTGAGGCGGGGTCTTTGTCATTGACGTTTGCTTATGCTTTTTTGCGGCGACTTGCACCGAGGCCTGCCAGGCCAAGTCCAACCAAGGCCAAGGACGCTGGTTCAGGAACGTTGGCACCCACGGTGGAGATGGGATCGTAGGTTGAGTTCAGTTGCCATGCCAGAACGTCATGATTGGCATAGGCAGAGCCTGTTCCCGACGTAAAGCCAACAAAAGCGTCAGTGGAACCGAGAACATTTGCTAAATTGGTGTTGTAAGAGAGCAATGAGCTACCTGGTCTGGCGGCGTTTGCACCCTGAGCGAGGCGTACTTCCAGCAGGCCTGTGGCGCCGTTGTAATCTACCCATGCGCTCCAGATGCCGCCATTATTCATGTCGCCGAGAACAACTTCAGCCAGCGCTACGGATGACATGTTGCCATTCAAATCCACGCCGACATGGTTGCTGCTATTTTGGTCAATAGAGCCATTGTTCCAAGTGTCAAATTCAATACCGACACTTTTAGGCAATCCATCGTAGCCAATGCCTCCGCCAGCGCCACCGACGCTATTCGAATTGGTCTGGACTACAAAAACCAAACCGTCTGCGCCGCATCCTTGCCCATCACAAGCGCCACCCGCACCAGAAAACTGGAATCGGAATGCCGTACTGAACGAAGCATTGGATGCAAGGCTTACTGTGTTGGTGGAAAAGAATGACCCGCCCTGGTTATAGGTGGCGGGAGTTACACGTAGCGCAGTCCCGACTTGGGCAGCATTTCCATTGATTTGAAGTCCGGCGGTGCTGCTGAAATCGTTGTAAAGCAAGGTCGTTGCCTGTGCATAACCGGTAAAGGCAAATGCCAGAGCGATACCGACGATATTTTTTGATAATTTCATTTCAGGGTCCTCTTGTTAGATTGTTTCGATAAAGCACAGTTTGGGCCAATGCATTTAATTTCATGATTTGAAATAACTATTCATATCGCATTCTGGGGGGTGTAAATTATCCCGACACAGTTTTGCGAGACACCGCCGCCATAAGCAGCAAGGTCGTTCCTTGCGCTGAACAAGTTGCAGGTCATCGCCGGGAGATGAACTCGCTGCTGTGTAGGTTGCCATCATTACAACCGAAGTTTTTGCGTCGGATGTCGAGGCTAAGCTTTCGATGTACGCGCCGTCGGCGTTCTTGAACGGGCTTTTTTGTCGATCTGCAGTCACTATCGGAGCCGATTGGCTCTGTTTTTAATCCTGGGAACCCGCGTCATGGGTGCTGGCGTAAAGGGCTGTATACCGGTGAAATGTTTAGTTGACTGACCTGCTTTTTGGCGGGTTCAACAGGCGCTACTACGGTCAACCCGAAAAATCGGCGAAAATTGAAATCTTTCGTCACCCTCGAAACGCTGCGGTCGTGTC
>DAOLIO010000191.1:0-5765 GCA_035328505.1 Azonexus sp. | reverse complement strand
GCTGGTTCCGTTGTCGCGACTGCGGCATGAACTTCAGTCGTCAGACTGGCACGCGCCCCAAGACCAAGTCGACGTTTCATCAAGATGAAGGAGAACCGCATGGAAACACCCGCTGTGGCAAGCTTGCAAGCGCATGCCGAACCCCTGGCCGCGCTGTCGATCTCGCATCTGAGTCCAAGCACCCGCCTGAAACTGGCCGATGACGAGTTGTCGGTTAATGCCTATCCGACCGACTGCGGCGGCATCCTCTACGTCGGCATGCCGTGCCACCGGATCCCGACCGAAGCCGACCTGGCCGCGATTTTCGAGGTCGCTCAGTTAGCCGGCGTCGTCTGGCTGAACTTCGACAGCGAGGCAGCCGTGATCGACGGCCTGCCGATCTTCGAGATGCCGGACCCCGCATCATGAGCCGGCACCACATCCGGCTCATGCACCAAGGCCAGCCGGTCTTGGTAGTGGCCGGCTACGACCGGCCCCTGCGCGAACTTTTCCTGCAGGTGTTTCTCTGCCAGGAGAGCGGGCCGGCCGGCGATGATGACATCGTCTACGACAGCCTTCATGAACCGGCCCTGGACTGGACCGTCATTGGTACGCTGACCGATAAACTCACTGCGCTCGGCATCTGCGTGCCCGAGAAGTTGATCGAGGCGGTGTATCTGGACCAGCGCTTCACTACAGGCAACGTCGTGGTTTGGCACCATGCCGACCAAGCACTTGAAGTACTGCCCACCAACCGAGCATAACTTATCTACGGCAGGGCGTTGCGCCACGCGGCCAACGCTCCTTGCCCTTTCTCTGGGGCTTCCGGAGGTATCAGCGCTATACAAAGATCTCTGGGAATAAAAGAACAACCAGTTTCATATCTGAGGTATCCGGCGTGTAGGCAGGATCGTTGATCTGCATCTGCGCCTTGTAATGCTTCACCTTGAGCGCCCACTTCCCCGATTTATCCTCGGCTCGCAACTGGTCGGCGCGGTCGTAGGCAGCCAGTGCCCGGCGGAAATAATGCAGGTAGCGCCTGTGCGCCGGCTCGACACGGTGTGCGACCTCGATAAAGGTCTTGAAGCGCCAACCGATCACGCGCCCATGTTTTGCGGAGTACAGCGCATTCAACAATGTGCGGGGTACATGGTTGGGGTATTGAGGAAGTTCAACCCCTTCAGCCGCCAATGCCCGCCGTAGCTCAGCCCAGCCACGATAGTCCGGCGTGTCGCTCGTTTCGTAGTCGAGCCACCAAGTCTCGAACTTCTCCCGTACCTCGGCAAGACGTTGTCGTTCTCGTTCACGGGCCTGCTCTTGCAGAGCGTCCCGTGCTCCGTCGAAATCGAAGTAGTAGGCACGCTGGCTCTCCCGCTCCAAGGTCAAGTCGTCAAACCCAACCACCCGGCGTTGCAGGTCTGCATTTCCCATCAATGTCGGCTCGGCCCAGATGCAATCCAGCATGAACCGTCCCTGCTGCACGGAAGCATCGCGAGTTGCCTGCGTCACTACAAAGGCATTACGGTTGTTATTAAAAAACACGTCGTCCTGAGTCAACCGCCGCGCCCCGCCGTCGAAGTGGGCAAAGATCCAGATCAACAAACCACCTTCCTGCAAGTAGAACTCGCGGCGCTCGGCAATCACATTCACATACGTGGTGGACAACTGAATCTCGAAAACCACTGGAATGCCCCGATAGATTGCACGCACATCAGGCTTTCGCCACTCTGCCGTCAGTGTGCCAGACCATCGTTTTTCGGTGGCCACGTCCGTGAACCGGGGGTCAGCCGCCAAACACTGTGCGACCCACTCTTTCATCTGCAGGTGCCGGGCGCTTTCCTTGACGCCGTTGTAACGCCTTGCATCAATCTCCTCCTGCGATAGCTCACCCCGCGTGCGCGCCAAGCAACGCCCATCTTCCAGCGTATGCCGGAAGAAGAAACGCCGCTCTTCGGCGCGCGACACTAGGTAGACAGGCACCCCACACAATGAGCAGGCATAGTGGGGCGTGCCTCGCTTGATGTCGGTGCGGAGCGCCATCCGCAATTGGATCGCCTTTTCGTAATCGGTGCCGATGACTTCGCCATGATCGAGATGATCCCCCGAGGCGATCTCCATTACCTCGGCAACCTCGGGATTCTCGACAGCAAAAGCACCACGTTCGTCCAGTACGGTAGGTCCCACGACTAGCCCTCTCAACAATAGGCCTTGGCTGCAGATCGGCGCACCTGTACCTCGGCAGGAACCAGCATGTCATGGTTTCTTCGCGGTCGCAGGCGACGGGGACGCAACCTGTCCAGGGTCTCGCTATCGGCAACCAGCAGGTCGTAGAAGTCCTCAGCGCGCACGTTCGCCGTATCGTCAGCCCGAACGCGGAGCAACGGAATCGCAGCCAATGCGAACAATTCGTCCTTCAATTGGTCGCGTTCGCGGACATCATCGTCATCATGCAGAGCTGAGTCCAGCTCGAAACAAGCCACGGGATCTTCGTCCTCGGTGCATAACAGAACATCGACTTGTGCCGCCCACGAATAGCGCCGGTGTCGATCTGAAAGACGAAGGACGAAGCCATCGACATCCATGAAATTACGTAGCGGCACGTTGGGGTAGGCGCGCAGGCTGGGGAAGAATTGCCGCACCGCCTGTAAAAATTCGCGTTCCTGGGAGCTGGCGCAAACGCTCTTACGGAAGGTCATAAGATCGCTCAAATGCACTGGCCCGAGAGTAAATGCGCTGGCCATCACGATGCGGCGCATGGGCACCACATCACCCTGGCTGGTCGCGGCAGCTGCTGCTGGCCTTGCAGAACGTCGGCCCTGTACTGATCCCTCCGGCGCCTCGCGATAGGTCAACAACTTCGTGGGGAGCGGGGCATCCGGTCCCTCGACCTCGCGCCATGCGGCATCAAGCAGTGCATTGATGCCTTCAAGCAGGTCGTTGTCGACTACCAGCAGCCTACCGCAACGAACAAGACGCCAAAGGCGGACCGTGTCGCCTGCAACCAAAGCCCCCCTTGTGAGTTTCTCGTGGAGCACCGTCGGAAAGATCTGCTGCGTAATCTTGGTCAGCTGGCTGCTAAGGACGTCGGCACCCGGCACCATCGTTTCGTAGGCAGCGAGGAAGCCGCCGATGTCGCGCTCTTCCAGGAATATCCGCAGGTTCTCGATGGTGGCATTCATTGCGCACCACCTTCCGCGAAGTCGACGTCCAGAAATAGGCTATGTCCGAAGGCGTAAGACCACATGTTGGGCAGTTTCTCGACCACGCCTTCGGTTGGAAACAAATGCGGCATGACTCCCGCGTACATTACGAGCCCTTCAGATTCGAGCTTTAGTCGGAGTTCTTCGCCATCGCCGGCATAGACCAGATACGGCAGCGGATCGTTCGGATCGGTCAGCTGCCCTGCAGCCGTCAGCGCCTGCATACGGATCGACGTACCGAACTCGTCAATCGCTTCGCGGACGGTCTGCTTAACTTCATCGGACACGCCACGCACGATCCGGTACCGCACGATGTCAATGCGGGGCAACAAGGTCCGCAGCAGGGAATCGTCATCGGCTCGGGCCAGCTCTGCACGGCTCGGCAGTGCGAAGAAGAGATTCGGGTCCTTCGGCTTGAGCCGTTCGATGATGGTCATCGCGAAACCAACGGGCAGCTCGGGGACCATTGCCTGCTGCATCTCGACCTCCTGGCAAAAGCCCTCCCAGGTCAGACCCGCGTCGTTCAATGCCAATAGCAGTTTGTGCAAATCAACACGGTAGATATCCGACGGGCCACTCAAGTACTGTAAGCGCTTGGTCACCTCATGATGCTTGAAGTTTTGCGAAAGTACCCGCTGTACAAGCTTGTAGCGACGCAGCAGCTTCTCCGAATCGGTCTCGCTCAGCATCGTGATCACCAGCCCGGGGACAAAGTCCTTGGGATGGATTGTCGATAATTGCCATACATAGCGGCCCCCACCGATCCGCCAGGCCCCGTCATCCAAAGTAATTCCCTCGGACTTGTGGTCCTTCATCGCCAGATGGAGCTGTGCCCAGCATGTCAGCTCGTCGCCACGGGCAATCTCGTAGCCTGACCCCGGCATGAGCTCATCGTCCTCGCGCAGCAAGACCAATTCCGAATTGCCGGCATCCGTTGGTCGCACCGGCTGCGGTATCGACGGCAAACGGTCCAATACTTCCCGACTGTAGCGATTGCATAACTGCAGCACGGCAACACCGTCCAGAACTGCCTGTCCGGACTCTTCCAAGTGACGGCGCAGAGTTTCGAATGCCGCTGGGGCTTCCTGCAACCAATGTTCGGCATCCCCGACGGGATTGACCATAAGCAGCGGCAGCTCGTCCATGCTTCCTGCCGGCCCACCCTCCTTGGGTGTAGGAATGCTGACCATGACATAGCCGGGGCCGAAACGCACCTCAAAGACCTTGCCACCTTTTCCCCGAAGCCATGCATCGCACCATGCACACAGACGTGGTGCAAGTTGGCGCCAGTCTTCGAACAACTCCTCCGCGGCATCGGCCATCGGCGTCAGCTTGAGGGTCGTCTTCGGCTGCGCGCGATTTGCCGCGTGCCAATCGGCGTGCCCAAGCAGGCGCGCCGCCGCATCGAGCGAATTGACGTGCTTGAGGGCGATGCCGTGCTCTAGCAGGGATTTACGCAGGCGTTTCGCGAGATGCTTGGGATCCTCGTCAGCGGTTGGCATCAGGTGCCGAACCACATCGAGTGCTGCTTCCGAAGTAAAGCGAGGTGTTTTCAGGTGGACGAAAGTCCAGAGTGAGACGGCCTGAAACTGTTCAGAGGGGGGATTGGCATCCACAGATGCCACAACGGTCGCTGTCATTGATGAGCTCCATATCGGAAAGCACTTCAGGACGGCACGCGTTGTCCGGCTTTCCAGGAGTTCACCTAGCCGGGAGGTTACTTGCGGGTATTCAACTGGCTTTGCCGTGCCGGAAAGACTCCGGTGCGTGCACTGACGGGCGCCAACTTGCCCACGATTCGGCTTGAACCGTGAGTACATGATAGGACAATGAAACAAATTCCGTCAACGCCCGAGCCGTGAGTCGGCAATCCAGCTCTCACAACGGGGCCAAACGATAGTGACGGTGGCCGGACATGCCCGGCCACCGCTATGCCAGTAGCGTTTTAAGCCGTTCCAAGCCCGCTTTGATGTCATCGCCAAGGCGTAAGGCCTCCGGGCCGCCTTCTGTTCCTTGCTGGGCCGCCCAGCTGCAAAACTCCGACATTAAGGAAGCCTTCTCGGCGGTGATTTTCGAGTGGCGGAGGCCATCCTCAATAAGAGGGATTAAGCCGGCCGCCGCGCGCAGCCTGTTCAACGCAGGCGTGGATTCGGGGATTTTCGACATGCAGACATTTTAGCGGCGGGGCGCCAGAGAAGCCATGGCAATCCTACAAGCGGCCCTGAAGATCCATATCAATCACCGCATCCGCCATGGCGGTCAGTTCCGGCGTCTGGGACACGAAGAACTCCCGCTGATACCCCCCCAGCCGCAGCACCTCGCGCTTCATCGCCATGAACATGCGCTTGCGCTCGGGGTCCAACGGTCCATCGGCCTCGTCCGAGAACAGTGCACCGTAGCGTCGCCCCGTGTGCTGGGCGAGGTACAGCGCCACCGCCCGGATCAGGCACTCGTTGATCCACACCCGTTCGCCGCCGCTCATCAGACCGACGCTCTTGCTCTCGCCCGACTCGCCATCGTGCACCAGGATGTCGAAGCCTTCCTTCTGCTCGCCCTTGCCGGTCTCCACCAGGGTTTGGATGGATA
>DAOLIO010000190.1:0-5830 GCA_035328505.1 Azonexus sp. | reverse complement strand
TGGGTGCCAGTAGCAATCACAATAACTAGCGTTGAGTGACGGCAAAGGTTAGGCCTTGTATCTTTTATTCCGGTGATACATGGCTGTAAAAAAGCACCCTCGGGTGCCTTTTTGTATGGTTTTTGTCAGCCCCGAATCGAATCTGGTAGCTTGTCTTGAATCAGTTTTAGTAGAGGGGCGAATACTTTTGGTGTGCCGGCGACCAGATTGCCAGATTCCAGATAGGTTGCATCACCCCGCAAATCACTAACCAATCCGCCGGCTTCTGAGATTAGCAATGCGCCGGCGGCCATATCCCATGGGGAGAGGCCGAATTCCCAAAAGCCATCGTAACGGCCACAGGCGACATATGCCAGGTCAAGTGAGGCTGCTCCTGGGCGGCGTTGGCCAGCAGTCTTCTGAGTGAGTTCCTTGAAGATCGCGATGTAGGTATCGATGTGATCGAACATACGGTAAGGGAAGCCAGTGCCGAGCAGAGCGTCCTGCAGTTTGGTTCGCTTGGATACGCGAATGCGCCGCTCATTGAGGAATGCGCCAGCGCCTTTGCTGGCGGTGAAAAGTTCGTTGCGATTGGGATCGAAAACAACTGCCTGCTCAATCGCCCCGGCTTTTGCCAATGCAATCGATACCGCGTACTGAGGGAGGCCGTGAATAAAATTGGTGGTTCCATCGAGTGGATCGATGATCCACTGATACTCGGACTCTTTGTCGCCATTGCCAGAGGAAGTTGTTCCGGACTCCTCTGCTAAAATGCCATACCCGGGATAGGCATCTAGCAGCGTTTCAATGATTGCAGCTTCCGCCGCCTTATCAACCTCGGTTACATAGTCGTTTGGCTGTTTGGTGGTGACCTTGAGCAAATCCAGGTCATTAGACGCGCGATTGATGATTTGGCCAGCACGACGCGCTGCCTTGATGGCGATATTCAGGGTTGGATGCATGAGCTTAAAGAGCTTTTACGGGGGCAAGGCCACCCGAGATCTATTTGAAAGATGGAATTTTACACCATGAACCCTGAAGTCCTGCTTTCGCGTATTCGAGTTGTTCTCTGCCGAACGAGCCATCCTGGCAATATAGGTGCGGCGGCAAGAGCAATGAAGACAATGGGTCTTTCAAAATTGTATCTTGTGGAGCCCAAAAAATTTCCAGATCAAGAGGCCGATATCCGCGCGACTGGCGCGGTTGACGTGCTGGAAAATGCTACGGTTACCTCCTCGCTCAAAGACGCACTTGTCGGTGCATCATATGTTGTCGCGCTCTCCGCCAGGCAACGTGACATAGGGCCGGTTATTGGCGCACCCCGCGAAACAGTCGCACGATTATTGATAGAAGCGGGTCAGGGTGACGTTGCCTTGGTTTTTGGCAACGAAACCGTAGGCTTGAGTAATGAAGAGATTCTGCATTGTCATGCCGCAGTGAGCATTCCCACTAACACCGAATTTAGTTCGCTAAACTTGGGTTCAGCCGTTCAAGTGCTCTGCTATGAATGTCGGATGGCAGCCTTTGATTCTCGGCCGCCGGCAATTGAGCAAGGCGTTACCCCGTTTTCTTCCCCGATGGCAACACACGATGAAGTCGAGGGCTTTTACGCCCATCTGGAGGCAGTAATGACCGATACGGGCTTCTTCAATCCAGAGCAGCCCGGACGTTTATTGCCAAAGCTACGCCGCCTATACGGTCGCGTGCGTCTCGAGAAAGATGAAATCAATATTTTGCGTGGCATATTGGCGTCGACGCAGGTAAACACCAGTCATGGCCGCAAGCGGTGATCGGGCTTTCAAGAAAAACTACTTCGCATCTCTAACGCTAGTGCGTCAATTTCCGGCCGAAGATGTCCATATTGCTCTTCAATTGACTTCAGTTCGGGGGGTAATTGATCTTGGTCCTGCATTAGCCATTCATAGTGCCCACCGCTGAGCATATTGGCGACGAATATAACGTCAGCCAAATTCCTGAGTGTTGTTGGGGTACTTCGCATGTGGTCATGGTCAATTGTCGCTTCGACAATTTCATCAGGTAGCCCCAACGCGTTTAGCAATGAAACGCCGATGCTTTCGTGCCATTGAACAATTAGATACTTGATGCTTTCCGGGCGATGGCGCAACTCCTCGTATTGCGTAGCGCGATAGAGCATGTAGAACGCGCCAAGGTCGTGTATTAAACCCGCCAGCATAGCCTCGTCAGCATTTTGACGGGTCATTTTCCGGGCGATGATATTGGCTGCGGCAGCACTTTTGATCGAATGTTCCCATAATGAATGGGTCATATCAGAAAACTCTGCCATTCCTTTGGCACGCATCAACTGAGTCATGACGATACTGAGAGCGGCGGTCCGTACGGCATTGAGACCAAGTCGCAAAATGGCAGATTTAAGGTCTACCAATTCGCGCCCCTCTGGATTGAACGCCACTGAATTGGCCAAGTGCAGCAACTTTGCAGAAATCAGCGGCTCAACCGAAACTGCGTGGGCGATATTCGCAATACTCTCTGCTGGATCGTGCAAAACTTTGCGTAGACGTAGAACCGCATCGAAATAGGTCGGAAAGACTACCTCACCGGAAAGCTCCTTGGCAATATCGGTCAGCATTTGGAAGCGTTGGCTCTTTAGCGCTTCACCTTTCTTGTCCTGATCGTTAACGATTTCTTTAGGTGTCATGGCAGCATTATCAAACAAAACCCCGCTTCGTGGGCGGGGTTTGATTTGCCTTTGCGGGCATTTGGTGGGTGCTGAGGGGTTCGAACCCCCGACATTCGCCTTGTAAGGGCGACGCTCTACCAACTGAGCTAAGCACCCAATAGCAAATTAATTGCAAGCATCCTTCAAGCCCTTGCCGGCGCGGAATTTCGGTGACTTGGCCGCCTTGATCTCCAATGTCTTGCCTGTGCGAGGGTTGCGACCCGTGCGAGCGGCTCGTTCACCAACGTAAAATGTACCGAAGCCAATCAGACTGACTGAGTCACCGGCATTAAGTGCGCTCTTGATTGAGTCAACCGCGGCATCCAGTGCTCTGCCAGCGGCAGCCTTTGAAATATCAGCTTGCGCAGCAATGGCGTCGATCAGGTCAGTCTTGTTCATTTACGTCCCCTAAAATCAATTTGAAGTGGTAAAAAGTTTGTGAGGACGAATTTATAGCTCTGCCGAAATCCTTGTGTCAAGCGGATTTACAGAGAGTTATCAGGACGCGTATTCTCCGGAAAGGATGCCTGATATATTACGTCAGCATCCTTTCCTTGAAAATCAATGAGTAAGCACAGTCTGCGCAGCAGACTCCGCAGCGGACTGAACGCCAGCGTCGGCAACTGCTGGCTCGGGAAGTGCTTCGGGCATGCGTTCCAGCGCGCGCTCCAAAACTTGATCAATCCATTTGACAGGAATGATTTCGATTTTGTTTTTGATGTTGTCTGGAATCTCGGTAAGGTCCTTGACGTTCTCTTCCGGGATCAGCGCCATCTTCAGTCCACCGCGAACTGCGGCAAGGAGCTTCTCCTTAAGGCCTCCAATAGGGAGAACCTCGCCGCGCAGCGTGATTTCACCCGTCATGCACACATCGCATCGAACCGGGATGCCCGTATAAGACGAAACAAGCGCTGTAGTCATTGCACCACCTGCCGACGGCCCGTCCTTGGGTGTCGCGCCTTCAGGAACGTGGATGTGTATATCCGTTTTCTCAAATGTTTCGTCCTTTATACCAAGGCGACGAGCACGGGCACGAACGACGGAGCGGGCTGCTTCCACTGATTCTTTCATGACATCACCCAACGATCCTGTGCGGATGATGTTGCCCTTTCCGGGCATGATGGCGCATTCGATTGTCAGCAACTCTCCACCAACCTCCGTCCATGCCAGACCAGTTACCTGACCAACCTGATTTTCTTTTTCGGCCATGCCGAAGCTGTAGCGACGTACGCCCAGGAATTTATCGAGGTTTCTGGCATTGACCGCAAGTTTCGTGTCGCGCTTCTTTAATACGAGGGTCTTGACGACCTTGCGACATATTTTGGAAATTTCGCGTTCCAGCGCACGAACACCAGCTTCACGCGTGTAGTAGCGGACGATGTCGCGAATAGCGCTGTCGGCCACGGCAATTTCAGTTTTCTTCAGGCCATTGTTCTTGATCTGCTTGGGCAGCAGGTAGCGCATGGCAATATTGACCTTCTCATCCTCCGTGTAGCCAGACAAGCGTATGACTTCCATCCGGTCCAGCAAGGGGGCCGGGATGTTCAGCGTATTTGCCGTAGCGACGAACATGACGTCTGAGAGGTCGAAATCGACCTCTACATAATGGTCCTGGAAGGTATGGTTCTGTTCCGGATCGAGGACTTCAAGCAATGCAGATGAGGGGTCTCCCCGGAAATCCTGGCCAAGCTTGTCTACTTCATCCAAGAGGAAAAGCGGATTCCGTACGCCAACTTTGGTCAGGCTCTGCAGAATTTTTCCAGGCATGGAGCCTATATAGGTGCGACGGTGCCCACGGATTTCAGCTTCGTCACGAACCCCGCCCAAGGCCATGCGAACAAATTTTCGATTCGTCGCCTTGGCAATGGATTGGCCAAGCGAAGTCTTGCCCACACCAGGAGGGCCAACGAGACACAAAATAGGGGCCTTGACCTTGTCGACGCGCTGTTGAACGGCGAGATATTCAACGATACGTTCCTTGACCTTCTCCAGACCAAAATGGTCTGCGTCGAGGACTTTCTCGGCGGCATGCAGGTCCTTGTTGGTCCGTGTCTTCTTGCGCCAGGGCAAACCGATTAGTGTTTCGATGAAATTGCGGACAACGGTAGCTTCGGCAGACATAGGGGACATCAGGCGGAGCTTTTTCAGTTCCCCCTCTGCTTTGGCCTGTCCTTCCTTGCTCATACCGGCTGCTTTGATCTTTTTATCCAGTTCTTCAAGATCGGCACCTTCTTCGCCTTCACCAAGTTCCTTCTGGATGGCTTTGACCTGTTCATTCAGGTAGTACTCGCGCTGGCTCTTTTCCATTTGCCGTTTGACGCGGCCACGGATGCGTTTTTCGACCTGAAGAATGTCAATTTCAGCTTCAAGCTGTGAAAGAAGTCGGTCGATTCGATCCCGAATGCTTTCCATCTCCAGCACTTCCTGCTTCTGCTCGAGTTTGAGCGGCAGGTGTGCAGCGATAGTGTCAGCCAAGCGACCGGCATCTTCGATACCGGCTATCGAGGAGAGGACTTCGGGTGGAATCTTTTTGTTCAGTTTGACGAACTGGTCAAATTGAGCGACTACCGCCCGGCGCATTGCCTCGATTTCGTGGTCTTCGACACCGGGCTGCGGAATGGGCGAAGCGGTGGCCATAAATACCGAGGACTGCACCTCTATGGCTTCTACGCGGGCTCGCTGCGTACCTTCAACCAGCACCTTGACCGTGCCGTCAGGCAGCTTGAGCATCTGCAGGATATTTGCCATGCAGCCGATGCGATAGAGATCTTCCGGTTCAGGTTCATCCTTGGCGGCTGATTTTTGAGCAACGAGCAGGATGTTCTTGCCCGCTTCCATGGCCATTTCGAGCGCCTTGATGGACTTTGGCCGGCCGACAAATAACGGAATGACCATGTGCGGAAAGACGACGACGTCGCGCAGCGGCAGCAATGGTAGTTCTACGGATTCCGGGAGCGTGTTGGGGTTCGACATTACGATGCCTTTGAAATAGGTATATGCCCCCTACGTGGGGGCGGGGAACCGCAATTCAAGTACCGACTCAGTTCGAGCCGGAAACCTTTGGCTGATCGGCGTAAATAAGCAAGGGTGGAGTATCACCAGTGATCATGTTTTCATCGATCACTACTTTTTCGACATTCTCCATGCCCGGGA
>DAOLIO010000189.1:0-5846 GCA_035328505.1 Azonexus sp. | reverse complement strand
CCCGGCTGCCGCATCGGCCTGCTCGGCCGCAACGGCGCCGGCAAATCGACGCTGATCAAGCTGCTGGCCAATGCCATCCCCCAGCAAGGCGGCGAACGCAAGGAAGCCAAGGCCCTCAACATCGGCTACTTCGCCCAGCACCAACTCGAACAACTGCGCCCGGACGAATCGCCGCTGCAACATCTGGTTCGCCTCGACCCGACGGCCACCGAACAGGAACTGCGCGACTACATCGGCGGCTTCGATTTCCGTGGCGACATGGCCACCCGCGCCATCGAGCCCTTCTCCGGCGGCGAAAAATCGCGCCTGGCGCTGGCCTTGATGATCCGCACCAAGCCCAACCTGCTGCTGCTCGACGAACCGACCAACCACCTCGACCTCGAAATGCGCGAAGCCCTGACCTTCGCCATGCAGGACTTCGAAGGCGGCGTCGTCTTCGTCTCGCACGACCGCCATCTGCTGCGCACCTGCGCCGACGAACTGCTGCTGGTGGCTGATGGCAAGGTCACTGAATTCGAGGGCGACCTCGATGACTACGCCGCCTGGCTGGCCGCCCGGCGCAACGCCGAAAAGGCGGCCGAACCCGATATTGCAGCCGAGAAAACGGAACGCCTGGCGCAACGCGCCGAATCCAAGGCCAATCGGCAGGCCTTGCTGACCCAGCGCCGGCCGCTGGTTAAGGAAATCGAGCAGCTGGAGCGGAAGCTGGCCAAGTGGCAAGAGGAAAAGGCGGCTTTGGATGCTCAGTTCGCCAATCCGTCGTTCTATGCCACGGTCGACCGGGCAAAAAGCGAAGAAATGCACAAACAGGCGGGTTTGCTTGGCGAGCAGATCGACGACGCCGAAATGCGGTGGCTGGAAGTGCATGAGGCCTTGGAAGCGTTGCCAAGTATTGATTGATCGGCCAGCGCAACCAGCCGGAGCGATTCAAAGCCGATCACGCCCTTCCCGGCTAGCTGACCAAGTACCTCGGTTACACCGAGCATATTGATTTCCCATATATGCCAACTTCACTTAAAGTATCAACTTCCAGTGAAGCCGGTGAATAGGATGAGCACGTTAACACCAGTGCAAACGAAAGCGGTTGCCATCGGCGCCTCTGCCGGAGGCATGCAGGCGCTCCGCAACCTATTCAGCAAGTTAATTCCGAACAGCCAGACCGCGTACATTGTTGCCCACCACCTAGCGCCCGACCAGGTCAGCAATCTTCCGGAACTGCTGGGGAATCACTCCCGACTGACCATATCGATGGCTCGAGACGGTGACAAACTGCTTGCAGACCATGTCTATGTCTGCCCACCCAATCGGGAAATCGCGATTTTTGGATGCCAACTGGTGGTATCCCGCAAGGACTTGGCAAACGTCATCTCGCCCTCGGTCAACCGGCTTTTGACGTCTCTTGCCGCCCACTTCGGCAGCCAAGCCACGGCCATCATTGTTTCCGGGTCCGGCAGCGACGGCACCGAAGGTGCGAAAGCGATCAAGGAGGCGGGCGGATTCATCATTGCGCAGCGACCCGACGAAGCCTCGCAATCCGGCATGCCGCAATCGGTCATTGATGCCGGCTATGCCGACTTTGTGGGCACAGCGGAGCAGATCGCCAATTGGTTGAACGACGCCAGCGTGGTGCCGGAAGGCAAGCCGATACCCAGCATCGAGAACGAGACGGCGTTGTTCAACAAGATTTTCCAGCTGGTTTCCGAAACTGCCGGCATGGATATTACCCGTTACAAGGAAACCACGCTGCGGCGGCAAACCATTCGCCGTTACCGCAGCCTGGGGCTCAGCACACTGGATGCGTATCTGCTTCGGCTAAAAAGCGATCCTCATGAAATCCGGGAACTACAGCAAACTTTCCTGATTTCGGTCTCGTCTTTTTTTCGCGATAAAAATGTCTTTGCTGCCCTGAATACCTCGCTGGAAACCCTGATTGCCGGAAAAAACAAGGGGGATTCGATACGTGTCTGGATTCCCGGCTGCGCTACCGGCGAAGAAGCCTATTCCATCGCGATTCTGATCGCCGAGATCCTGGGTGATCGACTGTACAACTTCGAAGTACGGATATTTGCCACGGACGTTGACCAAAGCGCACTCGAATTGGCCCGCAGCGGCTTTTATACCGCTACTGAATTAAGTCAGATTGGAGAAGAGCGACAGCAGCGATGGTTTATCAATGAAGGTTCCGGCTGGCGAATCACCAAGGCCATTCGCGAACTGTGCGTGTTCTCGGAACACAACGTCATTGCCCATCCGCCCTTTATTCGAATGGACTTGATCAGTTGTCGCAACTTGCTGATTTACTTCAAACCGGACCAACAGCGGGACCTCATCAATACCTTTCACTACAGCCTGCTCCCTGGTGGCATTTTATTGCTTGGCAATTCCGAATCCACCGGCTTCCACAACGGCCTGTTCGAATCCATCGACATCAATCATCGACTCTACCGGCGCATCAGCGGCGCCACAGGATATTCACCACGCTTTGCACGCCTCAGCAACCCGTTCTTCGGTAGCAAACCCCGCTTGCCAATCAGCGAGGCAACACCGAAACGTCGTTCGCTGGTCGAAACGTCACTGGCCCTGCTCGCCAGAAAATTCGGACCGCCAGCCGTACTGATCAATCCCAGCTTTGAACCTCTGCAATTCTTTGGGAATTCCCAGCGCTATTTCCAGTTGCCCGACGAAAACATCGACTTCACCGTCTTTTCATTGTGCCTCCCGGAATTGCGCAGCGAGTTGAAAGCACTGTGCTACCGACTGATTCAGGAAAACCTGAGCACGCTGGATGGCCTACCGCAACAAATCAGCGTGGATGGAGCACTTCTCCGCGTGCGTCCCAGCATTCACCGCGTGGAACAACCGGGAGAGAACAACGTCCGTGCGCTGCTGGTCTGTTTTGAAGAAACCCGTTTGGTCAGTGGCCTGGATACACCGTCGGCACTGAACATCCCGGAAGACCCGCTTGAAATAGCCCGTCTTCGCCAGGAACTGGCCGACACGAGGGAACACCTTCAGGCTGTCATTGAGGAGCTGGAGTCCTCCAACGAGGAACTGCAGTCGCTCAACGAAGAAGTTCAGTCCTCAAGCGAGGAACTTCAGGCCGCCAATGAGGAGTTACAGGCTTCAAACGAAGAACTGACGACGCTGAACGATGAATTGCGCCTGAAGTCGTTCGAAGCAACAGAGCTGATGACTACCCTGAGCAACATCCAGAATTCCATTGGCTCCAGCTTGGTGGTGGTGGACAAGGAAGGCCGGATTACGCGCTGCAACCCGTTAGCCTCACGGATATTTGGCATTGTGACCCAGGATATTGGCCATTTCCTGTTTGGCGTACCGTGCCATTTGCAACTACCCAAACTCCGCGAGCAAGTTATCGCGGTCATCGAACAAGGGGGGTCGATCGTAGAGCGCGTCCATCAGGGTTCATTCCATTTCCTGATGCAAATCGACCCCTATCAGAATCAGTTGAATGAGCGGGTCGGCGCCGTACTGACCTTCACCGACATTTCAGAACTGCACCGCGCCGAGAACGCCCAGGCGAATAGCGAAATTCGCTTTCGCCAGATTTGGGAATCGAGCCTTGAGGGGCTTCTGGTCGTCGATCGGAATGGCCGAATCGTGTTGGCCAATCCCTCGCTTGAATCCATGTTTGGTTATTCCACCAATGAACTCGTCGGCCTCGGCGTCGAAAATCTGGTGCCGGAAGCGTCACGACAAACGCACGCCAGCGACCGCCAGGCCTTTCAAAACAACCCCAGCACACGCAAAATGGCGTTGCTGCGCGATCTGAATGGGCAAAAAAAGGACGGAACGCTGTTCCCGGTAGAAGTCAGCCTGAGTGGGATGAAGCTCGACGATCAAGACTTTGTCGTTGGCTCAGTATCCGACATTTCGGTTCGCAAGGCTGGAGAACTGGCGCTGCGCGAGAGTGAGGCCCGGCTCCGCCTGGCGATGGATGCGGCATCTGCCGGCACCTGGGAATGGGATCTGGCCACCAACAAGAACATATGGTCTGATGAGTTGTGGAAGCTCTACGGCCTGGACAAAAATCCCGCCGAGCCCAGTTACGAGATATGGAAATCCTGTATTGCTCCGGAACATCTCGAAGCAACCCTGAAGGCCATTACCTTGGGGATCGAAAATCGCACCGAGTTCGAGTTGACCTGGCGCGTCAACCACTGCCCCCCCGACAATCCGCGCTGGTTGCTGGCTCGCGGCCGTCCAATTCTTGACGCCTCAGGGAAGCCGGCAAGATACATCGGAATCGTTCTCGACATTACAGCCAGAAAACGCGCCGAAACTGCGCTGGAAACACATCGCAATCAGTTGGAGCGTCTGGTCGAAGCCCGTACGTCAGAGCTTGCCGCCTTGTATAACCAGGCACCTTGCGGCTATCACTCGCTGGATATCAACGGCGTCTTTACCGGGGTCAACGATACCGAACTCGCATGGCTCGGCTACACACGATCCGAGATGATTGGAAAAATGACGGCGCTGGACATCATGCCACCCAGCCTTCACGCAACATTCCGCGCCAATTTCCCAAAACTTGTTAAAAATGGTGCCTTATCCGGTCTGGAAATTGAATTTACACGCAAGGATGGTTCTGTTTTCCCGGTTCTTCTTCACGCCCGGGCTGTGTACGACCAGGATGGCAAATTTTCGCACTCCCTGTCCAGCATTATTGACAACACTGACCGCAAGCGTGCGGAAACCGCGCTCGTCCACTCCCGCGAAGCTGCCGAAGCCGCGAACAGAGCCAAGACAGCCTTCCTGGCGAACATGAGCCATGAGATCCGAACCCCGCTCAATGCCATTATTGGCCTGAACAACATCATGAAGCGAGGCCAGCTCGACCAGGACTTGCTCGATTATCTGGGCAAGGTTGACCATGCCGCGCAGCACCTGCTTGGCATCATCAACGATGTGCTGGACCTGTCAAAAATCGAGGCTGAGAAATTTACCCTGGAGGACATCCCTTTCGAGCTACCGGTGGTCTGTGAAAAGGTGCTGGAGATGTTGCAGGAAAAGGCGTCCAAAAAAGCCTTGCGTCTGCATCTGGAGATCGCTCAATTTAACCACCCCTACCGCGGCGACCCGACGCGGATTACCCAGGCCCTGCTCAATTTGGCCGCCAACGCCATCAAATTTACTGAGCAGGGCACGGTCAGCATTCGCGTTAGCCGCATCGACCAACAAGCTGACCGCGAACAGATTTGCTTTGAAATTGAAGATAGCGGCATAGGCGTCCCGGTCGATGCGCAAAAGCGACTTTTTGCTGCGTTCGAGCAGGCCGATGTGACTACCACCCGTAAATATGGCGGCACGGGGCTCGGCCTGGTGATTACCAAACGCCTCGCAGAATTGATGGGTGGCACTGCCGGACTCCATAGCGAACCGGGCAAAGGCAGCGTCTTCTGGTTCTCGGTATGGCTGAGAAAGGACCTAACCGGCATCAAGGCCAATGCGGCCAACGGGGATGGTCAAGACAGCGAAGCAATTTTGCGCGAGGAATTCGCCGGCTGCGACGTGCTCCTGGTTGAAGATGAACCCGTCAATCAGGAAGTGACTGCATTTTTCCTGCAAGAAGCTGGCCTCTCGGTCACCACTGCCAACGACGGGGCTGAAGCATTGGCCATCGCCCGTGAACGTCGCTTCAAACTGGTGCTCATGGACATGCAGATGCCAGAGATGAACGGTCTCGACGCAACACGCGCCATTCGGAAACTCGACGGCTGGGAAGCTATTCCGGTCATTGCCATGACTGCCAACGCCTTTTCCGACGACAGGGAGAATTGTCTGTCCGCCGGGATGAATGACTTTTTAACCAAACCGTTCGAACC
>DAOLIO010000188.1:0-5873 GCA_035328505.1 Azonexus sp. | reverse complement strand
TTCATCAGTGACTTGACTTCGTCTTCACTGAGCGCGCTGGCAGCCGTTGCTGACATGATCAGTGCTGAAAAGAGACCGAGCGTGACCAGGGACTTGGCGGAAAACTTCATGATTCGACTCCTGTTGCAAACATTCAAAAACGGACGGATTAATCTACGTAAATCTATGTAAATTTGACTACGCAGATTGTCGTACCGTTTTTGAAACCCCTTTATCGGAAGGGGATTAATTTGCGTGTAGGAATTGTCTGATTCGGGCTAGTGTCAGCCTAGATCGTCTGGCTCGACCAGTTTGTGCGAGATGGCGTAACGAATCAGGTCTGCCATGTTATTGAGGTTCATCTTTTGCAGGATGCGGCTTTTGTGGGTGCTGATTGTTTTGACGCTGAGCGAGAATTCGCCAGCGATTTCTGTCAGGCCAAGGCCTTGGGCCAGCATTTCGAAGACCTGAAATTCGCGGTCGGAGAGCAGGGTATGGGGGAATACCTCGCTAATCGGGCGTAGTCCGCGTGCCATGATTTCGGCCACTTTTTCACTGACGAAAACCCCCCCGGCCGCTACGCGGCGCATGGCGGCCAGCAGCAGTTCGCTATCGCTTTCCTTGGTGACGTAACCCGAAGCGCCCGCATGCAACGCGCGTACTGCGTATTGCTCTTCATGGTGCATGCTGAGAATGAGGATGGGCAGGTTGGGCGCTTCATCCAGAACGTGTCGTATCAGATCGATGCCGTTACGCCCTGGCATCGATATGTCCAGCACCAGCAGGCCCCAGTCGGCAGCCCTGATATGCTGCATGACTTCAATGCCATTGGCAGCTTCTCCGGCCACCAGCAAATCCTCTGTGTCGTCCAGAATTTGTCGAATACCGTCCCGAATGATGGCGTGGTCATCGGCCAGCAAAACTCGTATTTTGTTCATCCCTGCCTCTGTGCATTTTCGGCCGGTAGTATTACGTCAATCTGTGTTCCCCGGCCCATTGCGGAGTCTACAGCAAAGCTGCCGCCAAGCAGTGTGGCGCGTTCACGCATGCCGATCAGGCCGAAGCCCTCCCGTTTTTCAACCTGAGTCACAAAGCCGATGCCGTTGTCTTTGATGGTCAATTCCCAATGATTCGGGGTGCCTTGCAGGCAGATGTCTACGGTCGTGGCCTGCGCGTATTTTGCGACATTGGTCAGCGACTCCTGCATGATCCGGAAGAGGGCAAGCGCCAGCGCGCCTCCCCGCGCAGGCTCGGTTTCGGGCAGGCGCAAATTCGTCTTGATGCCGGTTCGCTGAGCAAACTGGTCGACCAGCCAGCCGGCAGCTGCCGTCAGCCCCAGATCGTCCAGAATCAGCGGGTGGAGTTCCGTGGTGATTCGCCTGACAGAAGCAATGGTGACATCGAGCTGTTTGACCATTGACCCCAGTTTGGTTGACAGATCATTCCGTTCGGCAGGCAGGCGGCTCTCCAGCCAGCGCAGTTCGAAGCGGATGCCGGTAATCAGCTGTCCGAGTTCGTCGTGCATTTCGCGCGCAATTCGTGATCGCTCATCTTCTCTGACCTGTTGCAGCATGCCCGTCAGTTCCTTCAATTGCCGGTTGCTTTCGCGCAAGGCCAACTCGGCGCGCTGACGTTCGGAGATGTCACGCAGCACCAGCGTCAGGTAACGCTGACCTTGCACCCGGACGCTCGAGTAGCTTGCTTCGAGAACGAGTTTTTCGCCGTCGGGCGATAGGGCAATAATTTCTTCCAGATTGGATTCGTTTTGTTCCGGCTGCTCATGACCCTCATGCAACCAGAGCGCCAGCTTCTTTGCCGAATCGTCATTGAGATAGCTGGTGAGTTCGGTTCCATCTTTGCCGCTGTCGGGCATGCCGAACATTTTTTTTGCCGCGTGATTCACCATGACGATTCTTAATGCGGTGTCCACCGTCACAATGGCATCCTGAACAGAGTGAATCAGCTGCTGCAATCGCTCGTCCTGCTTGCGCAATGCCCTGGTCATCGAATCGACTTGTTTTATATGGCTCATCAGGCTGAGTGTCGCCAGCAGGATCAGCAGCACAATAAAACCGACACCAACAATGACGGTGGTGGCAATTTTTCGCCAAGGGGCGAGTATTCGGTTCTCGGAATAGAAAAGATTGATCGTCAGGGGGTAGTCCTTGACCCGACTCTGACCGACATAGCCTGAAACCCCATTTAAAACTACTTGAATTACCCGTCTCGTGTCTGGCGTACCACTGATGCTCGGCGCCGGTAGCGGGAGCTCTTTGACGATGCTTCCTGCCGAATCTATCGAATGCGGGAAGCCGGCAATGAGTTGGCCCTGTTCATTGAGCAGCTCGATGTCGTCGGCCAGGTCGGGCGCGATTTGCCGGTAGAGCGCATAGAAGTAATCCAGTCGAATGGAGGCGACGAGAATGCCGCGCAGCTTTTTTGCCTCGTCCAGCAACGGCGTGCTGATGAAGATGCTCCATTCTTGATCCAGTCGACTCCGCATTGGTGGGCTGAGATAAAACTCGGTTTTGGGATTGCTCAAAAAATGTTGGTAATAGCTTCGGTCCGCCAGGGACAGCGGATCACCTAAATCGGCAAGCGACGAATTGGCCAGATTGCCTTTCTGGTCGAGTATGAATAGCGAGCGCAATTGGGGGAGTCCGGAGGCGCGTGCCTTGAGCAGGAAGGTGACTGGATTGTCATCAAGATTGAGACGCCTCCCGAGCGGGTCGGATAGTCGTTCTTCGGCACTGCGCATGACCAGCGAAATGCTCTCAAGGCTCTTGGATGTCTGCTCCGCAAGGATTCGGCTGAGCCCGGTCAATTGGTATTTGGCCTGCTGGATGTCGGTTTGGCGAAGATCGTAAAGGAGCAACGAGGTGCCAAAAATGAGGACCACAATCGCGATGGCGAATGTCAGTAACAAAGCCCGAGTAGAGGTAGCCGAACCCATCAGGAGCTGCAAGCGATTTCTCCGAAATGCACGTTAAATATTGCGGTCGGGCTTAGATTCGCCAGATGGGTTTCCAGCTGACGGCTTGGACCATCTATGTGCGCAAAAAGCCCGTTGGATCATAACATTGACGCCGCTCGCCCATTTTTTAAAACGTAATGTTTGCCAAATGGCGGGGGCAAATTAGAAATACTACGGCGAGCAGGTGAGCCATTGATGTTCGCGCAAATGCCCCGCGGGGATATCGTCGCGGGGTGGTGTGCAGGCATCAATCCTCAAATCGCGGTGCCCGCTTTTCTTTTTGTGCGGCGATGGCTTCAGCGAGATCGGCGGAAAGCAGTGTCGCAGCGTTCACGTCGGCGACGTGCATGAGGCCGTCGTCGACCGAGTGGTCGCGGCTGTGGTTCATGGTCGCTTTGATGCCGCGAATGGCCCGTGGCGACTTGGCGGCGATGGTTTGGGCGATTTTTCGGACGGCCACGGTCAACCCGGAAAAATCGCCGAATTTGAAATTGATCAAGCCGAGTTTTTCGGCCTCGTCAGCGCTGACATTGCGCCCAGTGTAGGCCAGTTCGCGGGTCATCCCTTCGCCGATCAGGTGGGGCAGGCGTTGCAGCGTGCCGATATCGGCGACCATCGCGAGGTCGATTTCCTTGATGGCAAACACGGCATCTGATGCTGCGTAGCGCAGGTCGCAGCAGGCGACGAGGCCCAGCCCGCCGCCCACACAAGCGCCCTGAATGGCGGCGAGCACTGGCGTGCGGCAGCGTTCGATGCTGCTCAGGCAATCCTGCAGATCACGGATGATTCGGCACAAAGCCTCGCGGCTGCGGGCGCCGTCAGCGTGGCCGATGCGTTCCTGAATGCTGCCGAGCATGCTGAGGTCGACGCCGGCGCAGAAGTTCTTGCCGGCGCCGCTCAGGATGGCGACGCGAGCCTCCGGTGTGGCATCTACCCAGTCGAAGGCCTGGCGGATTTCCTGCCACATCGCGTCGTTCAAGGCGTTCGACTTGTCCGGCCGGTTGAGGCAGACCTCGGCGATGCCTTCGTTCAGGGTGATGCTGAGGGTCGAGAAAACGGGTAGTTTCATGGCGAACCTCACGCAGGCGGATCAGTCGGTGAAGGAAAGTAGTTCCAGGTCAGCGGCCTGCTGGCGTAGCGGTATCAGCGCCTGATAGGCGGGCGATTGCTGCCAGCTGTTGACCGAGGCCAGATCGGGAAAACGGATGACGACGGTGTCGGTATGGGCATGCTGGCCGGCGATGACGCCGGCCAGATGGCCGCGAAAGAGCAGTTCGGCCCCCCACGGCGCCAGCGTGGCCGGCACCTGGGCGCGGTATTGCGCCCATTTGTCCGCATCCTTGACGGTGATGTGGCCGATGACGCAGGCGCTCATACGGCGTTCTTGCCCTTTTGCCACAACACGTCGCCACGGCCACCGGCCCGGTTGAGCGCGCGGCCGAGGATGAAGAGCAGGTCGGACAGGCGGTTGATGTAGCGGCGGGCCGCTTCGGACAGCGGCTCGGCGGCATGCAGCCGAACCATGGAGCGCTCGGCGCGGCGGCAGACGGTGCGGCTCAGATGGGCGAGCGAGGCGGCGCGGGTGCCGCCGGGCAGGATGAATTCCTTGAGCATCGGCAGGTCGGCGTTGAAGGCTTCGGCCTGCGCTTCGAGGCGAGCAACTTGCGCGTCCTTCATGACTTCCATGCCGGGCAGGCAGAGCTCGCCGCCAAGGTCGAACAAATCGTTCTGGACATCGAGCAGCGCGGCGCGCATGGCATCCGGCATCTCTTCGCAGAGCAGTACGCCGAGGCCGGAATTCAGCTCGTCGACTTCGCCGATGGCGTCGATGCGCAGGCTGTCCTTGGTGGTGCGGCTGCCGTCGCCAAGGCCGGTGGTGCCGGCGTCGCCGGTGCGGGTGACAATTTTGGACAGGCGGTTGCCCTTGCGTTCTTTTTCGGTATCGTTCATGGCGTTCTCCTGAGTGAGTGCGGATTATACTTTTGGCTCACGCCACAGACTGTCATCGCCATGCCAAAGTTCGCCGCCAATCTCAGTTTTTTGTTTACCGATGCGCCGTTTGAGGCACGCTTCCGGCGTGCTGCCGGGGCCGGGTTTCAGGGCGTCGAATATCTCTTTCCCTACGACTGGCCGGCGCATGATGTGGCCGAGTGGCTGAAGGCGGCCGATGTCGAGCAGGTGCTGTTCAACCTGCCGCCGGGTGACTGGGCCGCCGGCGAGCGTGGGCTGGCCTGTTTGCCGCATCGTCAGGGCGAGTTTGCCGAAGGCGTCGAGCAGGCAATGAATTATGCGATGGTGCTCGATTGCGAGCGCGTGCACTGCATGGCGGGCTTGTGTCCCTGGGGCGTTAGCCAGGAGGAACTGGAAGCGACCTACATCGCCAATGTGCAATTTGCAGCTGACCGCTTTGCGACCGTTGGCGCAACAGTGATGATCGAGCCGATCAACAGTCGCATCGACATGCCCGGCTACTGGCTGGACAGCGTGGACAAGGCCTTGCGGCTGCTGGATGGCATCGACCGCAGCAACGTGAAGCTGCAGCTCGATCTCTACCACGCACAGATTATCCAGGGCGATCTGGCGCGGACCATCGAGGCCAACATCGCGCGCATCGGTCACATCCAGATTGCCGACAACCCCGGCCGCCACGAACCAGGCACCGGCGAAATCAACTATCCGTTTTTGTTCAGGCTGCTCGACCAGCTGGGTTACGACGGCTGGGTCGGCTGCGAATACAAGCCGCTGACGACGACCGACGCCGGGCTAGGCTGGATGCCCACGTGACCCCGCGCGACATTCTGCGCCGCCTGTTCGATGCTGCCATCGCGGCGGCCGATCCGGCGCTCTGCGTGCCGCCGAACCTGCCGCCGGATAATGGCGGGCGGTTGATCGTCATCGGCGCCGGCAAGGCTTCGGCGGC
>DAOLIO010000187.1:0-5901 GCA_035328505.1 Azonexus sp. | reverse complement strand
CGAAGACGATCGGGTGCGAGACCTTCATCATCGTCGCCTTGACGTGCAGCGAGAAGAGGATGCCGGCCTGACGGCAGTCTTCCAGCTGAGCTTCGTAGAAGTCGCACAGCGCCTTCTTGCTCATGAACATGGAATCGATGATCTCGCCTTCGAGCAGCGAGAGCTTGGGCTTGAGCACGGTGGTCTTGCCACCCTTGGCGATCAGCTCCATGCGAACTTCACGGGCCTTGTCGAGGGTCATTGACTTTTCACCGTGGTAGAAGTCGCCATGTTCCATGTGGGAAACGTGGGTCTGCGACCATTGCTTCCATTCACCCATCGAGTGCGGACGCTTCTTGGCGTAATTCTTGACGGCCATCGGCGCACGGCGGTCGGAGTTACCTTCGCGCAACACGGGGTTAACAGCAGAGCCGAGACACTTGCCGAAGCGGGCTTTAAGCGCCTTCTCTTCGTCAGTGTTGGCGGTTTCCGGGTAATCGGGAATGGCGTAGCCTTTTTCCTGCAGTTCCTTGACGCAGGCTTTCAGCTGAGCAACCGAGGCGCTGATGTTCGGCAGTTTGATGATATTGGTTTCCGGCAACAGGCAGCGTTTGCCCAGTTCGCCCAAGGTGTTCGGTACTTTCTGGTCGTCTTTGAGGAATTCTGAAAACTCGGAGAGAACACGAGCCGACACAGAAATGTCTGCTTTCTCGATCTCGATACCGGCCGGTGAAGTAAAGGTGCGGACGATCGGCAGGAACGCGCACGTCGCCAACAGCGGCGCTTCATCGGTCAGCGTGTAAATGATTTTTGACTTTCCACCAGCCATGTATATCCCCTTGCGTTGGATTGAATTATTAGGGCCGAAGAAGTATTGGCCCGTTGTGAACCACTCTGCAATAGCAAAACAAGGAGAGTATCGCCCCCGCTGTACCACAGTCAACGGAACGCATCTCCGGGTCGCCCACGAAGCAGCAATTTCCCAATCATTTCCGGGGCTTAGTGAGCGTGTGCAGTGATAATATTTGCTGCTGCATTTGCGATACCCGACCATGAAAATATCAGTTGGCCTTTACGGCACCAATGCGCATCAGATTGCCCTGGCCATGATTCAGGGCTTTAACAAGCACTACACGCTGTTTCGCCAAACCAGCCGCGAAGCAAAAATGCGCTTTGAAAACGGCGACTGGCTGGGCGTACACCAGGCCGTCAAGGAACGTATCCGCTTCTACGACGACCGTGTCGATGAATGTGTCGAGCGCCTGCGCCATGAATTCGACGCCCAGGGGATTGACGACATGACCTGGCAACAGGTCAAGTTGCTATATATCGGGCTACTGCTCAACCACAAGCAGCCGGAACTGGCCGAAACCTTCTTCAATTCGGTGACGACCAAGATCTTGCATCGCAACTATTTTCACAACGATTTCATTTTTGTCCGCCCCAGCATCTCGACAGAAAACATCGAAGGGGACGAAACCCAGACCTACCGCAGCTATTACGCCAAGGAAGATGGCCTGCGTGGCGCCATCGGCCAGATCATCGCTGACTTCAACTGGCATCGCCCATTTGCCGATCTTCCGCGCGATGTTGACTATGTCTATGAGGCTGTTTGTCACTACCTGAACGGCATGCCGACGCGCGAAGTCAATTTTCAGATCCAGGTGCTCGGCTCGGCGTTTTATCGCAACAAGGCGGCGTACATCATCGGCAAGGCCATCAACGGCGCCAATGAATACCCATTCGCCATTCCGGTGCTGCACGATGACGGCGGCAAGTTGTTTCTCGACACCATCCTGCTCGATGCATGGCGGATCGGTCTGCTGTTCTCGCTGTCGCGCGCCTATTTCATGGTCGACATGGAAGTACCCTCCGGCTATGTCCAGTTCCTGCGCTCGATCCTGCCCAACAAGCCACGCTCCGAGCTCTACATCATGCTTGGCCTCGGCAAGCAGGGAAAGACGATGTTTTTCCGCGACTTCATTTATCACCTGCATCACTCGGAAGACAAATTCATCATGGCGCCCGGCATACGTGGTCTGGTCATGCTGGTATTCACGCTTCCTTCCTACCCCTACGTCTTCAAGATCATCAAGGATGTCTTCGGCGCGTCAAAAAACATGGATCGCGCCACAGTCAAACAAAAATTCATGATGGTCAAACAGGTCGACCGCGTCGGACGCATGGCCGACACGCTGGAATTTTCCAACGTTCTATTCCCGCTGAATCGCTTCAATGATGAAGTGCTGGAAGAACTGCGGACGCTGGCCCCCTCGTGCTTCGACATCGACGGTGACCAGCTGATCATCAAGCATGTATACATTGAGCGCCGAATGGAGCCGCTCAACATTCACCTCGACCGCATGGAGCGCTCGAACAACATTGAGGGTTTGGAGCACGCGATCAAGGAATACGGTAGCGCCATTCGGGAAATGGCTCAGGCCAATATCTTTCCCGGCGACATGCTGTGGAAGAATTTTGGTGTCACCCGCTTTGGTCGGGTCGTCTTTTACGACTATGACGAAATTGAATACATGACCGACTGCAACTTCCGGCGGATTCCCCCTGCACCGGATTTCGAGACCGAAATGTCCGGCGAAATCTGGTACGCCGTGGGTAAAAACGACGTTTTCCCGGAAGAGTTCAGCACTTTTCTGCTGGCTTCACCTGTCCTGCGAAAAGTATTCCACAAGCACCACGCTGACCTCCTGTCACCAAAATTCTGGCAAGATTCGCAACATAAGATTCGTGAAGGTCACGTCGAGGACTTTTTTCCGTACCCGCAGGAACTACGTTTTGGTCATCACCAGCGCTCAGCTGAATGATCGGCAATATCAGTCAACAATAAAACGGGGTCATTCCCGGAGCTTCAATCTGGAGAATCAGCATGCCGCTAACCATCGCGGTAGTCAGGGAGCGCGCGCCAGGCGAAAGCCGCGTCGCGCTCGTTCCCGAGACTGCCAAAAAATTCGCCGCGCTCGGTGCCTTGCTCCGCATGGAGCAAAGCGCCGGCATTGAAAGCCACATGCTGGACTCGGCTTACCCCGAAGTCTCCCTGGTCAATGGCATCAGCGAAGCCTGCAGTACTGCCCAACTGGTCATGCGGGTCACGCCGCCGAGCGCGGAAGAAATCGCGGCCTTGCCGGAAGGTTCGGTCCTGATTGGCCTGCTGAAACCTTTCGAGGACAAAGCCCGGCTTGCCGCACTGAATGCCCGCAAGATCACCGCCTTCGCCCTCGAACTGCTGCCGCGCATCTCGCGCGCCCAAAGCATGGACGCCCTGTCCAGCCAGGGTGCCTGTGCCGGCTATCAGTGCGGCTTGATCGCCGCCGCCCGCTGCACCAAGTTTTTCCCGATGCTGACCACCGCCGCAGGCACCATTCGTCCGGCCCGCGTACTGGTCATTGGTGCCGGCGTGGCCGGCCTGCAAGCCATCGCCACCTGCAAGCGCCTCGGCGCCATGGTCGAAGCCTACGACGTTCGCTCTGCGGCTCGCGAGCAGATCGAATCCCTGGGTGCGAAATTCGTCGATACCGGTGTACATGCTGACGGCACTGGCGGCTACGCCCGTGACCTGACCGACGAAGAAAAAGCCCAACAAACCGAGAAACTCGCCAAGGCCGTCGCCCTCTCGGATGTCGTCATCACGACAGCCGCCATCCCCGGCAAGCGAGCGCCGGTCATCATTACCATCGACATGATCGCCCGCATGAAGTATGGCGCCATCATTGTCGACATGGCGGCCGAATCCGGCGGCAACTGCGCGCTGACGCAACCGGGCGAACATGTCATCGCCAACGACGTAAACATCCACGGCCCGCTCAATCTGCCATCGCGTATGCCGACTCATGCGTCGGAACTGTACGCCAAGAACCTGTACAACTTCCTGTCGCCCTGGATCAAGGATGGCGAACTGAATTTCGACTGGAGCGACGACGTCGTTGCCGGCACGCTGCTGTGCAAGGACGGCATCACCGTTCACCCGACCGTCAAACAAGTTATGGGAGAGGCATGATGGACGGCCTGCTCGCTTTATATATCTTCATGCTCGCCGCCTTCACCGGCTACGAGATCATCGCCAAGGTGCCGGTCATCCTGCACACGCCGCTGATGTCAGGCTCCAACTTCATCCACGGCGTCGTCGTCGTCGGCGCCATGGTCGCGCTCGGCGGTGCCGACACCGTCCTCGAACAGGCCATCGGCTTCTTCGCCGTGGCGCTGGGGGCGGCCAATGCCGCCGGTGGCTACGTCGTGACCGAGCGCATGCTCGCCATGTTCAAGAAGAAGGAGGGCTGACCATGACGATGCCACTCTACGTGCAAGGCGCCTGGTTCCTCGGCGCACTCCTCTTCATCTTCGGTCTCAAGGGCATGAGCTCGCCGGCCAGTGCCCGCAAGGGCATCGTGATTGCCGGCTACGGCATGCTGATCGCCATCGCCGGCACCTTTCTGGTTCCCGGTCTCAAGAACATCGCGCTAATGATTGCTGCCCTCGGCATCGGTGGCGTAGCGGCCTGGATCTCCGGCAAGAAGGTCAAGATGACTGACATGCCGCAGATGGTCGCCATCTATAACGGCATGGGCGGCGGCGCGGCTGCTGCCATTGCCGCCATCGAGTTTGCCAAGGGTGACGCCCATAGCGTGGCCACCACGGTACTGGCCGTGATTGGTGCGCTGATCGGCGCAGTATCCTTTACCGGTTCCTGCGTCGCCTGGGCCAAGCTGCAGGGAGTGCTCAAGAAAGCACATCGCCTGCCGGCCCAGAATGCAGTCAATGTCTTGTTGGCGCTGTTCGCCGTTGGCCTGGGTGGTGCCATGCTGGTCCTCGCCCCGGCCCAACCGGAACTGATTTTCGGCTTCTTTGCCGTCGCCCTGATCCTTGGCCTGATCGTCACCCTGCCCATCGGCGGGGCCGACATGCCGGTGGTAATCTCGCTGTTCAATGCCTTTACTGGTCTGGCTGTGGGCTTCGAAGGCTATGTGCTGGGCAACCCGGCGCTGATTATCGCCGGCATTGTTGTCGGTGCAGCCGGCACCTTGCTGACACAGCTGATGGCGAAGGCGATGAATCGGCCGATCTCAAACATTCTGTTCACACCCATGGTGGCGACGGGGGCTGGCGAAGCGATCAGCGGCACAATGAAGGAACTGGGCGCTCTTGATGCAGCTGCCATGATGCGTTATGCCAGCAAGGTCATCATCGTGCCGGGTTACGGCATGGCCGTGGCGCACGCTCAGCACAAAGTATGGGAAATGACCTCCATCCTTGAAGAGTCTGGCGTCGAGGTGAAATTCGCCATTCACCCAGTAGCCGGCCGCATGCCCGGCCACATGAACGTGTTGCTGGCCGAAGCTGGCGTACCTTATGACAAGATTTTCGATCTTGAGGAAATCAACGGCGAGTTTGGCCAGGCCGACGTGGCACTGATCATCGGTGCCAACGACGTGGTCAATCCGAGTGCGCGCACCGACAAGTCCAGCCCGATTTACGGTATGCCCATCCTTAATGCCGACATGGCCCAGAACGTCATCGTAATCAAGCGCGGCAAGGGCACGGGATACTCCGGCGTGGAGAATGCGCTGTTCTATACTGACAACTGCCGTATGCTCTATGGTGACGCCCAGCCGATGGCCGGGGAGATCATTCAGCATCTTAAAGCAATGGGGTGAATCCGATTATTGACTATGCCAAAAGTAGCAAAAACCGTACAATCCGGCACATTCATAGCTTAGGGAATTGCCAATGAGGCGCATTGACGATCTCTTGATCTGGCTGACCGCTGCCAGCGGTCTGGGACTTTGGCTCTGGTCGATGGCGGTGGGTCCGGTTTCTGCGCACTTCTTTGTCGTCCTTGCCGGCATGATAATTGGCACGAGTCTGCTCTCGCTGAGCGAACGAAAGCGCTGGAAATCGCGCCAGAAA
>DAOLIO010000186.1:0-6010 GCA_035328505.1 Azonexus sp. | reverse complement strand
AGCATCACGATGACCAAAACGATCAACCAGTGCCAAATGGAAAAACTGCCCATGATATGTCTCCTAGATGCGTTTGAGCATGGGGCCGACCGGTTCCGGTCCGCCCACGATATGCGCGTGCACATGCGGCACTTCCTGCTGCCCCACGCGTCCTGTATTGATAATCACACGAAAACCATCTGCGCTACCTTGCGCTACCGCAATTTCGTTGGCCTTCACGAGAATTTTTCCCAGCACGAGAGTATCGTCTGCCGTTGCCGTTGCCAGCGACGTGATGTGCTTCTTGGGAATCACCAGCACATGCACCGGACGTGCCGGATTGATGTCATTGAAGGCGAGGATGTCCGCATCTTCGTAGACCTTTTGTGCAGGTATCTTGCCGTCGACAATCTTGCAGAAAATGCAATCGCTCACTTGGTGCCCCGTGACGCCTTTTCATCAATACCGGAAATGCCTTCACGACGACGCATCTCTTGTGAAACGTCCTCAATACTCAGTCCATAGAAGGCGAGCAAGACCAGCACGTGATAAATCACGTCCGTCGACTCCCAAACCACTTTCAGCCGCTTGCCTTCCTTGCCTGCCATAATCAATTCGGCACACTCCTCGCCGATTTTCTTCAGAATGGAATCCGGCCCCTCGGAAAAAAGCTTGGCGGTATAGGAATGCTCAGGGTCGGCGTGGCGACGGGAAGCCAGTGTCTCGGAGAGACGGTGCAGGATGTCATGGGTGCTCATTTGTAAATTTCCTTCGGGTCTTTCAGAACCTGATCCACGGGAATCCAGCGATCCCCATTCAATTCATTGAAGAAACAACTCTCGCGGCCGGTATGACAGGCAATCCCGCCCACTTGTTCAATGCTCAGCAACAACACATCCCCATCGCAGTCGGTGCGGATGGCCTTGATCTTCTGAAAATGGCCGGACTCTTCACCTTTGCGCCAGAGACGCTTTCTTGAACGCGACCAGTATACCGCGTTGCCACAGCGAAGCGTTTCCTGAAGCGACTCGCGATTCATCCAGGCGAACATGACGACACGACCGCTTTCGTTCTGAGCAATTGCCGGAATCATGCCATCAGCATCCCATTTCAGCGCCAGCAACCAGTCCTGCGAGTGATCAAGATCAGTCATTAACCACCTGCCATCAGAGCCGCACTTCAATGCCGCGGGCAGCCATGTATTCCTTGGCCTGGCGAACGGTATACTCGCCAAAGTGGAAAATTGATGCAGCCAGTACTGCATCGGCCCGCCCCTTGCTGACACCATCGGCCAGATGCTGCAAGTTGCCAACACCACCCGAGGCGATGACCGGAATCTTCACGGCATCGGACACGGCACGAGTCAGCGCCAGATCAAAGCCATTTTTGGTGCCGTCGCGATCCATGCTGGTCAACAAAATTTCGCCGGCGCCCAGGGCATCTACTTTTTTTGCCCACTCGATCGCATCCATGCCGGTATCGTTGCGACCGCCATGGGTAAAGACATGCCACTGGCCAGGCGCCACCTGCTTGGCATCAATGGCGACGACAATGCACTGTGATCCAACCTTGCTTGAAGCATCGAAAACAAGATCCGGATTCTGCACCGCAGCCGTGTTCATCGACACTTTATCGGCACCGGCATTGAGCAGGCGACGAACGTCTTCCACCTTGCGCACGCCACCACCCACGGTGAGCGGGATGAAAACCTGCTCGGCACAAGCTTCGATGATATGCAGGATGATGTCACGCTGATCGCTGGAGGCCGTGATATCGAGAAAAGTTACCTCATCAGCCCCCTGCTCGTTGTAACGGCGGGCGATTTCGATAGGATCCCCGGCGTCGCGCAAGCCGACAAAATTCGTGCCCTTGACGACCCGGCCAGCCGTGACGTCAAGGCAGGGGATGATACGCTTGGCGAGCATCAGGCGCCCAACTCGTCGGCCATTTCCTGTGCGGCCTTGAAGTCGAGCGAGCCATCGTAAACCGCACGGCCGGCAATGGTGCCAACGATGCCTTCGTCTTCTACGGCACACAACGCACGAATGTCGTCGAAACCAGTCAGGCCTCCGGAGGCAATGACCGGAATGGTCAATGCCTGGGCCAGGCGCACGGTGGCATCAATATTCAGGCCGGACAACATGCCATCACGGCCAATGTCGGTGTAGATGATGGATTCGACACCATAATCTTCGTATTTTTTTGCCAGATCGACCACATCGTGGCCGGTCAACTTGGACCACCCATCCGTCGCCACCTTGCCGTCCTTGGCATCGAGGCCAACGATGATGTGGCCGGGAAAGGCCACACAGGCATCGTGCAGGAAGCCGGGGTTCTTGACCGCAGCGGTGCCGATAATCACATAGGAAAGGCCGCCATCAATGCACGCCTCAATGGTATCGAGGTCACGGATACCACCGCCGAGCTGAACCGGAATTTCGTCACCGACTTCGGCAAGAATGGCCCTGATCGCCGCTGCATTCTTAGGCTTGCCGGCAAAAGCGCCATTCAGATCAACGAGATGCAGGCGGCGTGCGCCTTGGCTCAACCAGTGGCGAGCCTGTTCGGCGGGGCTATCGGAAAAAACAGTGGCCTGTTCCATCAGGCCCTGCTTCAGACGGACGCATTGCCCGTCCTTGAGATCAATTGCAGGAATAATCAGCATGGGAGTCTAGGAGAGTAAATTCGACAGAAGCGAATCAGGGGTGCCACTCGACGAAGTTTTTCAGGAGTTGCAGACCGTCGCGAGCACTTTTCTCAGGATGGAACTGAACCGCGAAGATATTATCCCTCCCGACAGCGCAGGTAAAGGGTACGCCGTACTCACAGCAGCCCTTTACCAGCGCGGGATCGGCCGGTTCGACAAAGTAGCTGTGCACGAAGTAGAAGCGCGAGCGGTCGGCAATACCCTGCCACAGCACGTGCGGATTCTGGGTCACTTCATTCCAGCCCATGTGCGGCACCTTCAGGCGCTCGCCAGTCGGCAGCACCATTTTCTCGTCAGGGAAACGCTTGACGTTACCCGCGAAGACCCCCAGGGCCGACACGTCACCTTCATCACTGTGCTCAAACAGCATCTGCTCGCCCACACAGATACCGAGAAACGGCTTGCTTTTGGCGGCTGCCAACACGGCGCCGCGCAGGCCACGTGCATCCAGCTCGCTCATGCAGTCCGGCATCGCCCCCTGACCGGGAAAGACAACGCGTTCGGCCGCAGCGACCACTGCCGGGTCGGCCGTCACGATCACCTGCTTACCGCCGGCGACATGTTCCAGTGCCTTCGACACGGAGCGCAGGTTGCCCATGCCGTAATCGATGACTGCAATGCTCACAGCAAGCCTTTCGTCGACGGCATGGCGCCCGCCATGCGCGGATCGGGTGCCACCGCCATGCGCAAGGCGCGACCAAAGGCCTTGAAGATGGTTTCGGCCTGATGATGAGCATTCTTGCCGCGCAAGTTGTCAATGTGTAGCGTCATCCCGGCATGATTGACCAGACCGTGGAAAAATTCGCTGATCAGGTCAACATCGAATTGGCCGATTACGGCGCGGGTGAATTCGACGTTCAGCGCCAGCCCGGGACGACCTGAGAGGTCGATGACTACGCGCGACAGTGCCTCGTCGAGCGGCACATAGCTGTGGCCGTAACGGGTCAGGCCCTTCTTGTCGCCCCAGGCCTTGGCCAGCGCCTGCCCGAAAGTAATCCCGATATCCTCGACCGTGTGATGGGCATCGATATGCAGGTCACCATTGGCAGAGATATCAAGGTCGATCAGCCCGTGACGGGCGATCTGGTCGAGCATGTGATCGAGAAAAGGCACGCCGGTGGCGAACTTGCCCTGACCGGACCCATCGAGATTGAGACGCACGGTGATCTGCGTCTCCAGCGTGTTGCGTGTGATTTCGGCTTGCCGCATGGTTGAAGGCTGCAAAAGGCTTTTAACGGGGGGCCATGATACCATTTCAGCCCACTATTACGCCTTTCGTGAATACCCCATGAGTCGCTTCTGGAGCCAGGTCGTCCGTGACCTCACCCCCTACGTGCCGGGCGAACAGCCCAAGATCACCAATCTGATCAAGCTGAATACCAACGAGAACCCGTTTCCACCGTCACCCAAGGTGCTGGCGGCGATCCAGGCTGAACTCGGTGATGATGCGGCGCGCCTCCGCCTTTATCCAGACCCGAACGCAGATCTGCTCAAGTCCGCCATCGCCAGACGCCACGCTGTGACGTCGCAGCAGGTCTTCGTCGGCAATGGCTCGGATGAAGTCCTGGCCCATGTTTTCATGGCACTGCTCAAACACGACGCCCCAATTCTATTCCCGGATATCACCTACAGCTTCTACCCGGTCTATTGTGGCCTCTATGGCGTGGAATACCGCACAGTACCGCTGGCCGACGACTTTTCGATCATGCCTGGCGACTACTGCGGTCAACCGGAAAAAACGGGCAAAATCGGAGGCATCATTTTTCCGAACCCGAATGCCCCAACCGGCCGCTTGCTGGCACTGGAGGCCATCGAGCAGATACTGAAGGGAAATCCGGATGTCGTGGTGGTGGTTGACGAAGCCTATATCGATTTCGGCGGCGAATCGGCCATACCTCTGGTCAAGCATTACGACAATCTGCTGGTCGTGCACACGCTGTCCAAATCACGTTCGCTGGCCGGCCTGCGCGTAGGTTTTGCGGTCGGCCATCCGGCACTGATCGAGGCGCTGGAGCGCGTCAAGAACAGTTTCAATTCCTACCCACTGGATCGTCTGGCCATCGTCGGCGCCGTCGCCGCCATGGACGATGAAGGGCATTTCGAGGAATGCCGCCAAGCCGTGATCGCCACTCGCGAGACCCTGACTGCCGCATTGACCAAACTCGGCTTTGAAGTACTGCCCTCCGGCGCCAATTTCATTTTCGCCCGCCACCCTGAACGCGACGCTGCCGAGTTGGCCAAGTTCCTGCGTGAACGGAGCATTATCGTCCGCCACTTCAAGCTGCCGCGCATCGACCAATTCCTGCGCATCACCATCGGCACCGACGGGGAATGCAGGGCATTGACCGATGCCCTGCGCCAGATCATCGGCTGACCATCATGGAACCCATCTGGAAACGCCCTGATGGCAGCATCGTCGCCTGCACCGAGAAGATCAAGGTATTGCGCGAGAACCTCGAAGAGCTCCGCCAGATGGCTCAGGACGCCTTCGAGGATGCATTGTTGATGGAATGTGATGAAAGCCAGATTCGCGCAGTATTTCAGGAAGTGATCGTGGGGTTGGAAAACCCTTACAAGCAGGAATAGCCGCGGGCTGACCGACGGTCAGCCAACCGTCGTCCGCACAAATCCCGTCAGGCGCACATCCACCGTCAGCGCGATTTCCGTTAATGCTGCGGCCCGCGCTCGGCCCTCGGCAGTCGCCCGATAGAGATGCGGCGTCATGGCCAGCAGATCGGCAATCGGTTCGGCACCGGATACCGTCAAGTTGTAACGGAGCGACTCCGAACCAGCATGGGCAAATCCGCCCGGGGCCGGCATGACACGCGACCGCTCCGGCTTCAATGCAGGGTAAATAATTTCCCGCAATTCCCGCAAATGATCCGGCCCGGTATCCACTTGCAGCAGCAAGCCGCCTGACTTGAGCACGCGGGCAAACTCGGGATAGACAGGAAATCCGAACATGCACAGCAACCGGTCGATGGTCCCGGCCAATACGGGCAAGTTGGCATTGCTGCCCACCACCCAGTTCGGGCGCTTATCCCGCTTCGCCGCCGCGAGGACCGCCCATTTGGAAATATCCAGCCCGAGAATGGCGAGGCTTTGCCCGGCACCCAGCGCTGCCGCCAACTGGCGCAGGTAGTAGCCTTCACCACAACCGGCATCCAGACAACTTAGCGAGGCATTTTCTGGCTGGTCGGCCAAGACGAGCCTGTTGACCGCAGCCGCAATGGGCTGATAAAACCCGGCGTCGAGGAAACGCCGACGCGCCGCAACCATGTCCTTGCTATCCCCCGGATCCAGCGAGCGCTTTTTCTGCACCGG
>DAOLIO010000185.1:0-6043 GCA_035328505.1 Azonexus sp. | reverse complement strand
TAGCCGTCTTCCAGCATCTCGATGGCAACCTGGACGAAATCGCCCACTGCCACTTCGAGTTCGCCCTGATCATTCAGGAATTCTTCGAGCGGAACATAGGATTCCGATTTCAGGCCGGCATTGACCACAACGAAGTTGTGATCGATGAGCACCACTTCTGCAGTGATGACTTCGCCTTGACGCATTTCCTGGCGAGCCAGGGATTCTTCAAATAGTTGAGCAAAAGATTCCATTACGGAGAGAACTTTCATGCCGCGAATCGTGAAATCCACAGCGGGTTAGGGTTTGAAACAAATTACCAGCCACCCGGCCGGCAACACCTTACTGCAATGCTTCCCTGCTCCATGCCAGCACCTGATTCACCGCCTGTTCGATGGTGAGATGCGTGGTGTCGAGCAACTTGGCATCAGCCTCTTGCCGGAGTGGCGCTACGCTACGCTGCGAATCGCGTTCGTCACGTTGCTTCAGGTCCAGCAGAAGGTCGGGAAGATTAGCAGATAATCCTTTTTCGATCAACTGCTTATAACGACGCTCGGCGCGCGCCTCAGGACTCGCGGTGAGAAAGACCTTGAGCGCGGCCCGGGGGAAAACCACTGATCCCATGTCACGTCCATCGCCAACCAGACCAGGCAACCTGCCAAAGGCCCGCTGGCGGAATAACAGCGCCTCGCGCACCGCCGGCAAAGCAGCAACGATTGAAGCACCAGCGGACATTTCTTCAGTTCGGATGGCATCGCCAACAACAGCGCCGTTCAGGCGGATATCGCTCTCGGAAAACTCGACATCGAGACCAGCGGCGATCGCTGCGACACCAGCCTCGTCGGCCCAATCGACAACTGCCTTTCTAGCGGCCAGCGCGGTCAACCGGTAAAGCGCGCCAGAATCCAAATAGGCGTAGCCAAGTTCTGCCGCCACTCGCGCGGCTACCGTGCCCTTGCCAGAGGCTGATGGGCCGTCGATAGCGATAATGGGAGCAGACTTGGTCACCGCAGCAAAGCGGTCGAAGTAATCAGGAAATGTCTTGGCCACGCACGTCGGATCGTTAATGCGCAATGGCGTACCGAAAGCCGCCAAGGAGAAACACATTGCCATGCGATGATCATCGTAGGTATCGATGGCTGCCGGCTTAAGTAATGCTGGCGTAACGCGGATGAAATCCTCACCCTCCTCAACCACCGCGCCCAACTTGCGCAGCTCGATGGCCATCGCAGCGATCCGATCGGTTTCCTTGACTCGCCAACTGGCGATATTGCGCAGCGTAGTCGTTCCCTTGGCAAACAAGGCCGTCGTTGCCAGCGTCATTGCCGCATCGGGAATATGGTTGCAATCCAGATCGACCGCAACCAAACCGCTTTGCGGCGCCCGCGCCGACATCCAGTTCGGTCCCATTTCGATTTCGGCGCCCATTTTAGCGAGCGCTTCGGCAAAACGTACGTCGCCCTGAATCGAATCCCGCCCAACGCCTTCGACACGCACCGGCCCGCCGCCAATGGCTCCCAAGGCCAGAAAGTACGATGCCGACGAAGCATCACCCTCAACATAAATTGTTCCCGGCGAAACATAGCGACTGCGTGCCGCTACCGTAAAACGCTGCCAGCCATCACGCTGAACCTGCACCCCAAACCGCGCCATGGTCGCCAAAGTGATCTCAATGTAAGGCTTGGAAATCAGCTCACCGACGACTTCAACCACAACTGTTTGCCCAGTCAGCGGCAAAGCCATCAGCAAGCCGGTCAAGAACTGGCTGGAGACATCGCCACGAACCTGAACTTCACCGCCGGGTCGAATGCTTGCCGGCTTTATACACAACGGGGGATAGCCGTCATTCTCCAGATAGGTGACATCAGCCCCGAGTTGGCGCAGACCATCCACCAAATCGCGGATCGGCCGCTCGTGCATGCGGGCCACACCCTTCAGGACGTAATCACCACCTGACATTGCCAGCGCAGCGGTCAACGGACGAAATGCAGTCCCGGCATTGCCAAGAAAAAATTCTGCCTTTTTGGTCGGAAATTTACCGCCACAACCCTTGATCAGCCAGTTTTCGCCACCCAGATGGGTAACGCCCACACCTAACACCTTCAGCGCATCAAGCATCCGCTCGGTGTCATCAGAAGCCAGCAAATCGCGGACTTCAGTTTCGCCTTCGGAAAGGGCTGCCAGCAAAAGCACCCGATTGGAGATACTTTTCGAGCCGGGAAGGCGAATAACGCCGGATGCGGACAAGAGTTGGGGTAGGTCTAGAAATTCCATGATCGGCAGAGTGGTGGGGGAAAATTGAATAGTGTACCTGTACCAAAGCAAAGCCCGAGGCTCTCCTGCTAAGGTCAGGCGGCTGGACTGGTTACGTACTCAGGCACAAAACGACGGAGACCCGCCTTAACCTCATTACTCGGACGAACCCCGGACTGAAGCCAGCCTAGCAGTTCGGCATATTCATCAGCAAGCAGGACATCCGACAGGCGGGCAATCCGCAGTTTCGGGTGCGGCGTTGGCAGAGTAGCCTCATCATCAGCCAGCAATTCCTCATAAAGCTTCTCGCCCGGCCGCAGCCCTGTAAATTCGATTCGAATTTCCTCGTCCGAGAAACCTGAAAGCCGAATCATGTCGCGAGCCAGATCGACGATCTTCACCGGTTCGCCCATATCAAGGACAAAAATCTCCCCCCCTTGCCCCATGCTTCCTGCTTGCAACACCAGTTGCGCCGCCTCGGGAATGGTCATGAAGTAGCGCACGATGTCCGGATGAGTAACAGTAACTGGCCCGCCACGAGATATCTGCTCGCGAAACTTGGGAATAACGCTACCATTGCTGCCAAGCACATTGCCGAACCGGACTGTGACGAACTTCGTCCCGCCTTCCGCATGGACTGCGCGGCAGAGACGTTCGGCCAAACGCTTGGTGGCGCCCATAACATTGGTCGGATTAACAGCCTTGTCGGTCGAGATCAGCACAAACTTGTCGACCCCCGCCCGCTGTGCCGCGCGCGCCATGGTGAAGGTGCCGAGGGCATTGGTCCGTACCGCCTGCCAAGCATTGACGTCCTCCATCAGCGGCACGTGCTTGTAGGCGGCGGCATGGAAAACCACTGCCGGCGCTTCCGCCAACAGGATCTCGGCTACCCGCTCGCTATCCCGCACGTCAGCCGCCCAGCATTGACAAGCCAGCCCTGGAAACTTGCTGCGCAACTCCTCATCGATCGTGTACAGCGCAAATTCAGAAGAATCGAGCAGTATCAGCCGCGCCGGTTCGAAGCGGGCGATCTGCCGGCACAGTTCCGAGCCGATCGATCCGCCGGCACCACTGACCAGCACGACACACCCGCGTAACAGATCATGTAGACCGTCGTCGTCAAGCGTCACCGCTTCTCTACCGAGCAGGTCTTCCAGTTCCACCTTTCGAATATTGGAGACGGACAAACGACCGGAAAGCAGGTCGTCGTACGAAGGCACGGTCATCACTGCAAGACCGGCCGCCGCCGCCAGTTCGGCGGCCCGCCGCCGTTCTCCGGGACGAGCCCCAGGCATGGCTATGATTGCGTGCTGTGCACCAAGACGCTCTGCGACCAGTCCGATTTGATCGATAGGAGAAACGATGGGCAAGCCACGTAATTGACGGCCACTACGGCCGGTGCTGTCCTCTAGAACAGCCACCGCATACCATTGCCCACTTCGCCCAATCTCGCGCAACAATGAATCGGCCGACTCGCCGGAACCAATCACCAGAACCGGCTGCCCCCGCAATTTAGCCGGTCCGTATAAGCGATGCTCCTTCCAGCTCCGATACGCAAAGCGGCTGCCACCCATGATAACGGCCAGCAGCATAGGATGGAGTACCAGTACCGATCGCGGAATGTGTGGCACGGTAAAGAATGCGACAACTGCCGTTGTCAGCAAGGCCCCAACCCCGATCGCGGCGATCAGGTGATGCAGGTCCGAAATACTGGCGAAACGCCACAGTCCGCGATACAGGCCGAACAAGTAGAATAACCCGGCGAACAGCGGCACCAGCCAGATTAATGCTAGTCGGGCCGCCTGTGCATAGTCCACCGGCATGTCGAAGTTGAAGCGAAGCCAGAAGGCGAGCAACCAAGCCAGCATAGCGGCGGCCACATCATGGGCAAAGGCAGCAAATGTACGAGGATTGGAGAATGGGAACAGTATTGTCGTCTTGTTTTTCATTTTTCTGCCTAAATACATTCAATGCGACACGCCCTCGCGGCGAATGACCTTCATGGCTGTCAGCCAAAGAATATACACGTCGAATGCCAATGAGCGGCGTTTGAGATACGCGGCATCAAGCACAACCTTCTGGGGAGTCGGCAGCTCGTCGCGACCATTAACCTGCGCCCAACCGGTCAGCCCTGGTAGCAGTTCATGAACCCCCGCCGCCGTCCGCAAGGCAACCAGATCATCTTGATTAAACAGGGCTGGGCGCGGCCCGACAAAACTCATGTCACCCTTCAGGATGCTCCACAACTGGGGCAGTTCGTCGAGACTGGACTTGCGCAGGAAGGAACCGATCGGCGTCAGATAGGCATCCGGATTCTCCAACAAGTGGGTGGCGACGGCCGGCGTACCGGTCTGCATGCTGCGAAACTTGGGCATTTTGAACACACGGTTATTACGCCCGACCCGATCGGACCAGTAGAGCACCGGCCCGGGCGACGTCAGTTTCACCGCGAGGGCCACCAGCAACAGCGGCAGACCGAGAAACAGCAGGGCAATCAAAGCAAGCGCTATGTCAAAGGCGCGTTTCATATCCGCAACATCTCCCGCAAGCCGTCCTTGAGGTGAACAACAGGCTTCCAGCCGATTTCCATCTGAATTCGCGAACCATCGTAACAAGCCGAACCGAGGAGGCGCTGCAGCACCTCGTCATTCAGCGGCAGACGGTGCCCAAGAAATTTGCCCAGGCCATCGCCGGCCCCGGCCAGCCGCCTCAACAGGCTTTCGGAGATTGACCAGGCGCAGGGCTTCATGCCCGAGACTTCGCGGAGTGCATCGAACAATTGCCTGCCCGACGGCGTCTCTGGCCCGCAGACGATGTAGGTCTTGCCGGCAGCCCGCCCGTCGCCGGCGACGACGAGGATCGCCGCGACCACATCATCGACATGAACCAATGAGCGCCGATTGCCAGTCTCGGGCAGCGGAGGAAAAAATCCTTGGCGAACCAGACGCCCCATCCGCTCCAGGTTGCCGCGCCCGCCTGCACCATAGACCATGCTCAGCCGTAGATTGACGACATGCATCCCATAGGTCCGGGCCGCGTCGACAACTATCGCTTCGGCTGCGCGCTTGGACAAGCCATATTCGCTCTCCGGCTCGCCGGGAAAATCCTCATTGGCGTATGCCTCGCCCGGCTCGGCCATGGCCTTGACGCTCGACAGAAAAACGAAGCGGCGGACGCCGGCACGCCCGGCAGCCTCGACCAGGTTGCGCGTTCCTTCGAAGTTGACCTGCCAGTGCTGGCGCGCCTCGTCGCCGGAACCGGCTGAGAAGGCATGGGCATAGCCGGCGCAATGGATCACGCATTCGATGCCGGCACAGGCCGCCGCCAAAGCAGAGACATCAGAAAGATCCGCCTGCATGGCATTGGGACCCGCATCTCCACGACGCACCAGCGAACGACAGTCATCGCCGCGACGGATAAGCGCGGCAAGCACCCGACGACCGATAAAACCCGTGCTACCGGTAATCAAATAGCGATTGGCCGCGCCTTCCTGGCGCGCTACCTGCAGTGAATCTTCCATCATCTCCGGATCAGGATTTGTGCCAGACGGTCCGGTTGATGTAGTCCGTGTAGCTCAGGACAATCCGCACCACCTGCTTGGAGACCGGACCGGCCTGATAATCGGGCACCACCGGAATCACCCGCTTTTTGGGATCGTGCTGGGACAGCACGACCCTGACAGCATCAAGCACCGGCTGGCGTTTCAGACCGCTCATGATCAGCACGCCCTCATCCATGCCTTCCGGTCGCTCGTGGGCGTTGCGCAGCGTGATCGCCGGCAGATTCAGCAACGAAGCCTCTTCGGTAATCG
>DAOLIO010000184.1:0-6050 GCA_035328505.1 Azonexus sp. | reverse complement strand
AAATTGACATCCGTTAGAATTCGCTCTCTTGCTAGGGGAGAACTATGGAATGCACTGTTAGATGGATTGGCAACGACGCGGGGATGGCTTTCGTTGCTGAAACAGGAAGTGGTCACGCCGTCGTTATGGATGGTGCGGTTGAAGCAGGCGGGCGAAATATCGGATTACGCCCCATGGAGATGGTATTAGCCGGTACAGGCGGGTGCACCGCCTTTGATGTCGTCTTGATTCTCAAGAAAGGACGCCACGCAGTCAGTGGCTGCGAGGTCAGCCTAACAGCCGATCGCGCTGAGAGTGACCCAAAAATATTTACCCACATCCATTTTCATTACCGCGTCAAAGGCAAACAACTCAAGGCGGATGCTGTTGCTCGAGCCATCGAGCTATCAAAGGACAAGTATTGCTCTGCCTCGATCATGATTGGAAAAACTGCAGAGATCACGCACGACTTCGAGATCATTGAAGAGAACTGAGGCGCAGAAGACCTCAAATTCGGTAGGCAGCCCCGGTCATCACCTTGGCTGCCAGTTTCATGGCCAATTTGACTGGCATCGGCAGTTCAGCGGCACCAAAGTGAACAGCTGTTTCAGCGTGCTGGATTTCATCCAGCCTCATTTGATCGACGATTGCATGCGAACGCCTGTCTTCTTTCGGCAGCTCGCGCAAATGACCATCCAGATGCGCCTCAACTTGCCGCTCAGTTTCGGCAAGGAATCCGAGGTTCCATTTGTCGCCGAAAGCACCCGCCACCAACCCCAGCGACAAAGAACCAAGATACCAAAGAGGATTGAGCAGGCTCCTGCGCCCACCCAACTCGCCAATACGCGTCTCGGTCCAGGCAAGATGCTCGGTTTCATCATTGGCAGCCCCTTTTAAAGCCTCCCTAATTGCAGGATTACGAGACGTCAGCGCCTGCCCTTGATACAGGGCCTGAGCACAAATTTCGCCACAATGATTGACGCGCATCAGGCCAACAACATGGCGCTTCTGTGTTGCATCAAGATCCACTTCCGGCAATGAGCCGCCAGGAATCGGACGCACGGTGCGAGCAGAAGAAAAAACGGTGCGCAATGCACGATCAAATTCGACGATCAACTGATCTGCTGACATAACATTAATGCCTAACATCTGGGTGACCACCCTGCAGCAAAGCATTTCGCGCCTCAGCGGCATCTTTTACGACGATACCGAATGGGCAAAAATACTCAAGGAACAATGCCGCGTGATGACGATTTGCTGCCGCATCTTCAATGCGCGACCATTCATTCTTGCGCGCCTTCGACCAAGAACCATCCGAACGACCGGACGCATAGATTCGACGCTCACGAGTCTCGCAGCGCATTCCCTCAAAGGTAACATTTCGCACCCCCTGCGGTGATACGACGACCAGCACGTAACGCACAACACCGTCAGCACTCACACTTAACGTGGAAGCATCGACAAAAAAACGATTGTCTGTTGCCGCACTCGCGTAGAAAGGCACCAGGTCTTTTTGTTTCGGCGCATCGGGTAGCTGAACTTCCAGCTCTTTCCACGCCTGACTTTCGTATTCGTCATCAGAATCCGCGAAAGCCGGGCACGCCGACAGCGCAAACAACAACAAAAGCGCGTTACGAAAATACCGCATGACTAATCCTCGTGCGAAGTCGACGCTTCAATATCCAAAAGCGCCCCACCGAAGCGCCTGTTCTTTGCGCCTTTTCGATCGAAATCGACGAAGCGAACCAGCTCATTGAGCGCCTGCTCATAGACACTACGCTTGAATTCAATCACGGCATCGAGTGGGATCCAGTAATCATTCCAGCGCCACGCATCAAATTCAGGTTTGTTGGTAGCGCGCAAACTGACATCAGTGTCGCGCCCTATCAAACGTAGCAAGAACCAGATTTGTTTCTGACCCTTGTAGGATCCGCGCCACTCGCGCTTGATCCAGTGTGTCGGCACTTCATAACGCAACCAGCCTTTGGTCCGTCCCAGGATACGTACGTGCTCGGGCAACAGCCCTACCTCCTCATGCAGTTCACGAAACATGGCTTCTTCGGGCGTTTCGCCGCGCTTGATGCCACCTTGTGGAAACTGCCAGGAATGCTCACGTATTCGCTTGCCCCAGAAAACCTCGTTTTTCGCGTTACAAAGAATGATGCCGACGTTCGGGCGGTAGCCTTCACGGTCGAGCATAGATATCCTGCAAAAATTAATAGTTACCCCGATTCTTTCACAAAGGGCGCCTGCTTGCAAAGCCGCGAGACCGTGTAAAATCGAGGTTTCCCAACGAATTCAAGAGCATTTCATGCGCACCTCGCAGTTCTTTTTCAGCACTCTCAAGGAAGCCCCGGCCGACGCAGAAGTCATCAGCCAGAAAATGATGCTCCGCGCGGGCTACATCAAGCGCGCTGCCGCAGGCATTTACACATGGATGCCGCTGGGCCTGCGCGTACTGCGCAAGGTTGAAAACATCGTGCGCGAAGAAATGAACAATGCTGGCGCCCTTGAACTACTGATGCCTGCCGTACAACCCGCCGAACTGTGGCAGGAATCCGGCCGCTGGGAGCAATACGGTCCGGAATTGCTGCGCTTCAAGGACCGCCATCAGCGCGAATTCGTCATTGGTCCGACACATGAAGAGGTAATTACGGATGTCGTTCGCCGCGACGTGAAGAGCTATCGCCAACTACCGATCCATCTCTATCAAATCCAGAGCAAGTTCCGCGACGAAATTCGCCCCCGCTTCGGCGTCATGCGTGGCCGCGAATTCCTGATGAAGGACGGTTATTCATTTCACAGCTCATTTGATGATCTCAAGCGCGAATACGGCAACATGTATGAAACCTACAGCCGCATTTTCACGCGCCTTGGCCTGAAATTCCGCGCTGTTGCGGCCGATACCGGCTCGATCGGCGGTACTGGCTCGCACGAATTCCACGTATTGGCAGACTCGGGTGAAGACGATATTGCCTATTGTCCGAACTCTGATTACGCCGCCAATATTGAACTGGCAGAGGCGCTCGCCCCGGCCGCTTCGCGTGGGGCTGCCACACAACCGATGGAAAAAATTGCAACGCCGGGCAAGACAGCTTGCGCCGATGTTGCCGAATTCCTCTCCGTGCCGCTGACAAGGATCGTCAAATCCATCGCGGTATTTAGTGAAAAGGACGACGGCAGCACGACTTTCGCGCTTTTACTGCTGCGCGGTGACCATGAACTGAATGAAATCAAGGCCAGTAAGCTTGCGGCCATCTCTCCCTTCCGCTTCGCCAGCGAAAGTGAAGTCGAGGAATATCTCGGCTGCAAACCCGGCTACATTGGGCCTGCTACGGTCGACCGGAAAAAAGTGGCTGTTTTTGCAGATCGCAGCGTTGCCGCAATGAGCGACTTCATCTGTGGCGCGAATGAAGCGGGGTTCCACCTGACCGGCGTCAATTTTGGCCGCGACCTTCCGGAGCCGGAAGTGGCAGATATCCGTAACGTCGTCGCCGGCGACCCGTCTCCGGATGGCCAGGGCACGCTGGAAATCCTGCGTGGCATTGAAGTCGGCCATATTTTCCAGCTTCGCCAGAAATACGCTGCAGCCCTGAACTGTGCTTATCTGGATGAAAACGGCAAGAGCCAGATCATGGAAATGGGCTGCTACGGCATTGGTGTGTCGCGCATCGTGGGCGCCGCCATCGAGCAGGGCAACGACGACAAGGGCATCATCCTGCCGCCAGCCATCGCACCGTTCGAGGTGTGTCTGGTACCCATGGGTTACCACAAGAGTGACGCCGTCAAGGCTGCAGCTGACCAGTTATATGGCGAACTCAAGGCGGCTGGCGTCGATGTCGTGCTGGATGACCGCAATGAACGCCCTGGCGTCATGTTTGCCGATATGGAATTGATCGGTATCCCGCACCGCGTCGTCATTGGCGAGCGTGGCCTGAAGGAAGGCCAACTTGAATACAAGGGACGCCGCGATGCAGAAGCATGCATGATTGCCCAGGCCGACGCCGTCAACGTCCTAAAAGAGAAGTTGTGCGCCGCCTGATAGCGACCTGCTGCCTGATGGGCGCGTCGGCTGCATTCGCCGGCGCGCAAAAGTACGAGCCGCTTTCGGCCAGTGTTCAGGCTGCACTGCACAAGGCAGTTTCCGACTCCCGACCATCGGTCAGTTCATTCAAGACACCCATGGAAGCGGTTGACTGGCTTAGCGCCATGTCACCCCGACTGGCCAAACGTATCCCGAACCGAGAATACCGCCTCGATCTGCTAAGGAGCGTCCACTACGAAGCCACGCGCGCCGGCTTGGACCCACAACTGGTTCTGGGACTAATGCAGGTTGAATCCGGGTTCCGCAAATATGCCGTCTCGTCGGCAGGGGCTCGTGGCTACATGCAGGTCATGCCATTCTGGGTCAAGATCATCGGCCGGCCGGACGACTCGCTGTTCGATCTGCGGACAAGCCTGCGCTACGGCTGTACGATCCTGCGCCACTATCTGGATATCGAAAAAGGTGATTTGTTCCGCGCCCTCGGCCGTTACAACGGCAGCCTGGGCAAGCCAGAATATCCCAACATGGTTCGCGCCGCCTGGCAGAACCAATGGAATTACACCAGCCCTGCCCGCCTGGCACAGGCCGGACAATAATGCCGGTTTTCAGCATTTTTTCCGGTTGACCGCAGCAATCCCGCGGTCAACCGGAAAAAACCGCGTAAATTGAAATTACCGCATGCCCGGCAGCATGCCTTTCATGCCGCGCATCAGCTTGCCCATGCCGCCCTTGCTCATCATCTTCATCATTTTCTGTGACTGCTCGAACTGGTTGAGCAGTCGATTGACTTCCTGCACCTGAACGCCGGCCCCCATGGCGATTCGACGCTTGCGACTGGCCTTGATCAGTTCCGGCTTCGCGCGCTCCAGGGGCGTCATGGAATTGATGATGCCCTCGACCCGGCCGACCATCTTGTTCTCTGCCCCCGCAGGCAACTGACCGGCCATCTGGGCAATCTGCGCCGGCATCTTGTCCATCAACGCCGACAAGCCCCCCATGTTACGCATCTGGGCGATCTGTTCCTTGAAGTCATTCAGGTCAAAACCCTTGCCGGATTTCAGCTTCTTGGCAAATGCAACGGCCTTTTCCTCGTCCAGGCCCTTGCGTGCATCCTCGATCAGCGACAGCACGTCGCCCATGCCCAGGATACGCGACGCCATGCGTTCAGGATGGAAAGCCTCCAGTCCGGCCAGCTTTTCGCCAACACCCGCGAACTTGATCGGCTTGCCGGTGATATGGCGCACGGACAATGCCGCACCACCACGTGCATCACCGTCGAGCTTGGTCAGCACCACCCCGGTCAGCGGCAGCGCCTCGTTAAACGCCTTGGCGGTGTTGACCGCATCCTGGCCCAACATGGCATCGACCACAAACAACGTTTCGATCGGATTGATCGCCGCGTGCAGTCGTTTGATTTCGGCCATCATTTCCTCGTCGACCGCGAGACGACCCGCGGTATCGACCAGCAACACGTCGTGATAATGGCGCTTGGCCCAGTCCAGCGCCGCCAGTGCAATGGCTTCTGGCTTTTCGCCGATGGTAGACGGGAAAAAATCAACTCCCGCCTGCCCGGCCACCGATTTCAACTGCTCGATAGCCGCCGGGCGATAGACGTCACAGGAAACGACCAGTACCTTTTTCTTGTGATTTTCCTTGAGGAACTTGCCCAGCTTGCCAACCGTCGTCGTTTTGCCAGCCCCCTGCAAACCGGCCATCAACACAATCGCCGGCGGCTGGGTATTGAAATTGATCCCTTCATGGGCATCGCCCATGATCTTGGTCAACTCGGCATGCACCACGCCAATCAGCGCCTGGCCGGGACTCAATGACCCGATGACCGCCTCACCCACCGCCTTTTCCTTCACGGCGGCGATAAAATCCTTGACCACCGGCAAGGCCACATCGGCCTCCAGCAGCGCCATGCGCACTTCCCGCAAGGCATCGGAAATATTGGATTCAGTCAGGCGGGCTTCGCCCTTCAGCGTCTTCATGACGCGAGCAAGGCGATTGGTCAGGTTATCGAGCA
>DAOLIO010000183.1:0-6061 GCA_035328505.1 Azonexus sp. | reverse complement strand
GCCGGCACCACTCATTTGGCAGACAGGTAATCGAGTGCGAGATTGGTCAGGGCGATGACGCCAACTTTCAGCACCCGTTCGTCAATCCAGAATTTGGGCGAATGATTTGGAAAAACGTTTGCCGGCTGCGTTCCCTCAGGCACCACACCGAGGAAAAAGAAGAATCCCGGTACCACTTTCTGATAAGCCGAAAAATCCTCCGACACCGTTACTTTCGGATTCTGAAAAACCTGCTTGTCACCCAATGTCGCGCGAAGCGATCTTCCGCCAAACTCGGCAAGTTTTTCATCATTGCTCATGACATCGTACTGCGGCGTAATTTTTACGTCGGCACTCGCGCCGGCGCCACCCGCGATACCCTTGGCAGTCTCTGCAATCCGGCGGTGTATATCCTTGCGCATCCCTTCGTCGAAGGTCCGAATGATGCCAAGCAGTTCAACCGAATCGGGGATGATATTTGCCCGGTTGCCACCTTTAATAGCCCCGATCGTTATCAGCGAAGGCTCCATCAAAATATTGACCTGGCGGCTTTCAATCGTCTGCAACCCAAGGACCACTTGCGACGCAATCACGATGGGATCAACACCTAGCCACGGCAGTGCCGCATGGGTTTGCTTTCCCCTGATCGTTATCTTCAAATCATCCCCGCTCGCCATCATCGGCCCGCTGCGATAGCCGGCCCGGCCCAAAGGCGTCCGACTATTCACATGCAGACCAAAAATTGCTTCCGGTCTGGGATCATTCAGCACGCCTTCCTTGACCATTAATTCGGCGCCACCCTCTTCGCCAGGAGGCATGCCTTCCTCAGCCGGCTGGAATATGAATTTCACGGTCCCGTGAAGCTGATTCCTTTTTGAAGCGAGAATTTCGGCCACCCCCATCAGGATCGCCGTATGCGCGTCATGCCCACACACATGAGCCGCGCCAACCTCTTGCCCCATCCAGGTCGTCTTGACCTTCGATGAAAAAGGAAAATCCGTTTCCTCCGTGACGGGTAAGGCGTCCATGTCTGCACGCAAGGCGATGACCGGTCCGGGCAGTGCCCCCTTGAGCAGGCCGACCACGCCGGTATGGGCGACCCCGGTCTTGACCTCAAGCCCCAGGCTGATCAGATGCTCAGCGACCAATTTGGCGGTACGAAACTCGCGATTGCCCAATTCCGGATGCTGATGGATATCCCGTCGCCAAGCGATAAGCTTTGGCTCTTCGGTCGCAGCAAGTTGTTCGATTTCTTGTCGATCCGACACCACGTTTTGCGCAAGAACCGGTTCACCGATCAATAGCGCCATGGCGGCAACCCCGGCGAGTCGCAGAATCGCCATCGACTTTCCTGAAACGCGCCAATCAAATCCGGACATTTTTGGAATCATCTTCCACCCCCACAACGAAAGCTGCTGACGTTGGACGGCAGCACGAAATTGAAGTTTCAACGCCAAATAAATATTCTGCAGATTTGCTCCTGGCCACTGGCTTAACGGGCTTGTCTTGGTGTTTTTGACAGGCAGCACGTTCAAGGCCGGAAGCGTCAATCCCAATTGCAATCCCGCGTGCGTTCGGAAAAAACGATCACTGGTGCTCATGCGGGGCTGACAAATTATTACAATGTTGCTTCCATAAACAACACCCAGATAATCGAATTTTCGCGCCCGGGGACATTTCCAGATCAAGGACCACGCTAGCGTTTGCACGGCCTTTCGAGACCCCCTCTGCTAAAATCCTCTTCACACTTTTTCGAGCGCCATCGTGAATCCGCTGCTGCTGTCTGCTTACACCGTCACTACCTGCCTCGGCCGTGGAAACGATGCCACGCGAGCCGCGTTGCGCGACGGGCAAAGCGGGCTGGCACCGTGCGCTTTCGAGAGCGTCCGGCTTGACACCTGGATCGGCGAAGTAGCGGCGGTCGACGCGGAAAAGCTGCCGACATCGCTGGCCGACTACGATTGCCGCAATAATCGATTGACGCAGATGGGGCTGGAAACCGACGGCTTTGCCGACCGCGTGCACGAAGCCATTGCCCGTTACGGCAAGACACGGGTTGGCGTCTTCCTGGGCACCAGCACGGCGGGCATTCTGCAGACCGAACTGGCCTATCGTCGGCGCGACCCGGCAACCGGCGCATTGCCGGACGACTTTCATTACCGGACGACCCACAATTCTTTTTCGCTGGCCGAATTCACCCGCGACTATTTCGGGCTGGAAGGCATGGCGATGGCCATCTCGACGGCCTGTTCGTCGAGCGCCAAGGTCTTTGCTGCCGCCGCCCGCCAGCTGGCACTCGGCACCATCGACGCAGCCATAGTCGGCGGAGTCGATACATTGTGCCTGACGACGCTGTACGGATTTGCCTCGCTGCAACTGACATCGGCCCAGCCCTGCCGCCCGTACGATGTGGCGCGCAATGGCATATCGGTCGGCGAGGGTGCGGCTTTCGCGCTGCTGGAACGCTGCGCCAACCCGGCCCCCGGCTCGGTCCTGCTGCTCGGCACCGGCGAATCGAGCGACGCCTACCACATGTCCTCACCACACCCGGAAGGCCTGGGTGCCAGGATGGCCATGGAAGCCGCGCTGCGTTCAGCCGGGCTGTCCGCCGGGGATATTGACTACATCAACCTGCACGGCACTTCAACGCCGGCCAACGATGCCGCCGAAGGCAAGGCTGTCACCACGCTGTTCGGCAATCGTGTGCCCTGCAGTTCGACCAAGGGCGCCACCGGGCATACATTGGGAGCCGCCGGCGCCGTTGAAACCGTGATTTGCGCACTGGCGCTGACGGCCGGGTTGATACCAGGCAGCCCGGGCACCGAAAATATCGACCCAACCATCCCGATCGATTACGTGTTGAAAACCCGCCCCAAAAACGTGAGCCGCGCCTTGACCAACTCCTTCGGCTTTGGCGGCAGCAATTGCAGCCTGATTCTGGGCATCGCCAAATGAGCCTGCCGAATCAGTCGCCACTCACCGCCTGGATCGAAGGCGTCGGTTTCCTGGCACCCGGGCTGCCGGACTGGCCAACAGCCCGTTCCGTTTTACGCGGCGAATTGCCGTTGACCGTAGCACCCGCCATTCTGCCGGCGCCCAGCATCCTGCCTCCGGCAGAACGTCGGCGAGCCAGCCGGGTCGTCAAGCTGACCCTGGCGATCGGCCTTGAAGCCGCCGCCCATGCCGGCGCCGAAGTTGCCACGCTGGCCACCGTGTTTTCCGCCTCGGGGGCCGACGGTCACAATTGCCACGCCCTTTGCGAACAACTGGCCAGCGATGACCGTCAGATTTCACCGACCCGTTTCCATAATTCAGTGCATAACGCGGCGGCCGGGTACTGGGGTATCGCAACCGGGTCAATGGCGCCATGTCAGGTCATCTGTGCTTACGATGGTAGTTTCGGTGCCGGGCTGATCGATGCCTTGGGGCAGGTCGTTCTCGATCGCCAGCCGACCTTGTTGATCGCCTACGACAGCGAATATCCCGCGCCTCTCTTGGCCAAACGTCCGGTACCGGACGTTGCCGGTGTGGCGTTATTACTCACCTCAGGACGCAGTGAGCGCTCGCTTGCATCGATCGCCCTCACGCCGGTGACCGAGGCTGCCGATCAGCTGTCCAACACCGAACTGGAAACCCTGCGCCTCGCCATTCCCGCACTGCGTGCCCTGCCGCTACTGCAAAAGCTGGCGCGTGGCGAGGCGGGCAGGGTGATCATGGACTACCTCTCACCCATGCAGCTAGCCGTTGATATCGGACCGTGCTAGACCACCACTGGATCGCCGCCCATATCCCGCATCAAGCTGACATGTGCCTGCTCGATGTGGTCAGCGAGTGGTCGGAAAATGCCATCACCTGTCGGGCAATCAGCCATCGCAATCCGGCCAACCCGCTACGTGGCAATGACCGACTGGGCGCTGCCAACGGTATTGAATACGCCGCGCAGGCCATGGCCATCCATGGGGCGCTGCTGGCCAATGCGGATGACCAGCCGCGCCAGGGATACCTGACCAGTGTGCGCAACGTCAGTCTGCATGTCGCCCGTCTCGATGACCTGCCCGGTGCGTTGGACGTTCGGGCCGAACGTCTGTCCGGTGATGCCAACAATATCCTCTATCAGTTCTCACTCAACCACGAAGGCCGGTGTCTGCTGGAAGGTCGCGCAGCCGTTGTGCTCGACGCCGCGGCAAGGCATCCGAATGCCCACGGTCAACCGGAAAAATCGACCCAAAAGGAAATTTCATGAAACGAGCCCTTGTCACCGGCGGTAGCGGCGGCATCGGCGCTGCAATCTGCATGCGCCTGGCTGCTGACGGCCATCATGTCATCGTCCATGCCAACCGCAGCCAGAACAAGGCACAAGCGGTGGTCGACCAGATCACCAACCGTGGTGGCAGCGCCGAAGCCGTTGCCTTCGATGTCACCGAGCGCGCGGCAACGGCGGCCGTCCTCGACAAGCTGCTCGAAGCAGGGCCTATCCAGATTCTGGTCAATAACGCCGGTATTCACGCCGATGCTGTTTTTCCCGGCATGAGCGCGGAGCAGTGGCGTTCGGTGGTCGATGTTTCGCTGAACGGGTTCTTTAACGTCACCCAGCCGCTGACCATGCCGATGATCCGCACGCGCTGGGGTCGCATCATCAATATTTCGTCGGTCGCCGGCATTACCGGCAACCGTGGCCAGGTCAATTATTCGGCCGCCAAGGGTGCGTTGCACTCGGCCAGCAAAGCGCTGGCCCTAGAGCTCGCCAGTCGTGGCATCACGGTCAATGCCGTGGCACCGGGCATCATCGCCACCGACATGATCGAGGGCGCATTCGACGCTGAAACGATCAAGCATCTGGTCCCCATGAAACGCGCGGGCAAACCGGAAGAAGTCGCCGATCTCGTTGCCTTTCTCGCCTCGGACCACGCCGCGTATATTTCGGGACAAGTGATTTCGATCAACGGCGGGATGATCTGATAGCCGACCGTTACCCAACAAAGCCCATGTATTCCTGGCTGCGCCAGCGCTAGAATGGACAAATCCACCCCTGAAGGAGGCCTCACATGCTTGCCCAAGTCACGGAAACCAGCCTGAGCCTGCATGAAGCCGCTCGCCTCATCAACACGGACCCCGATACCCTGCATGACACCGAGGTGGCGCTGGCCCACGCCATCGAACATGGCGAGCTGCACGCCAACGTGAAGCGTTGGGCCACCGAGCAGTGGGAAGGCAAACAGTTGCCAGGCAACATCAACCGGCTGGAAACCTTCATCGAGCGCCACGAGCTGGCTGCCTGGCAGCAGCGTCGCGCTACAGCCTGAGCCGATATCAGGCCGTCAGCCGGATCAGTGCGGCCGTGATTTCCGCTTCGCTGGCAGGGCGGACCAGGCGCTCCCGTTCCACACCATCCTTCATGAAAATCAAGGTCGGCCAAAGCTTCACGCGAAAGCTGCGACCAAGTGGCCGACCGGGTCCATCTTCAATTTTCAGCGCACGCAGCTCGGGGTAAGCGCGCTGCGCGGCTTCGATCAAGGGCTGTGCACCTTGGCAATGCCCACACCAGTTGGCGCCAAATTCAATCAGTACCGCGCCGGACAACGCATCAATTGCTGACCGATCCGGGGCTTCTTCGGAATAGGTCGGGATATAGGTCATGCTTTGCTCCTCAAGCCGAACGCTGAATCATTGATTGGAGGCGGGCCAGCTTGGGTGCCACCATCGGGACAGTCAACATGGTGCTGGCCACCGCCATCAGCAGCAACGCCGTGAAGGTTTCACTGGTAATGATCTGCTTGTCGAGCAGGATATTGGCAAAAATGATCATGATCAATGCCTTGGTCTGCAGCAGCCATCCGATGATGCTGGCTTCTCCCGGCCGCCACTTGAGAATGCTGCCGGCAATCCGTACACCCATCAGTTTGCCCACCACGGAAGCGGCGAGCAATACCGCCGCCGCAATAAAAACAGCCGAACCACCGACATTCCAGTTGGTCCGCAGCCCGGTGGACAGGAAGAACACCGGCATGATGACCAGCAGCACATGATGGCGCAGCAGATCCATTTTTTCCTGGTCGAACCAATCGGCTTCCATGCTCGCCCC
>DAOLIO010000182.1:0-6198 GCA_035328505.1 Azonexus sp. | reverse complement strand
GCGCAGGCGGTTGGCGCCCATCGCCAGCCAGGCTTCGCCGAGCATCGCCTTCAGCATGACGAATTCGTCCCGTTGCCGGTTTCAGCACACGTCCACGGTCGACCGGAAAAAATGGTCAAAATTGAAATTTCCGAAATCATGCCGTGACCTGCTGCGTCAGCTGATCGCTGACAATTTCGCCGTCGAGGAACTTTACCTGTCGCTTGGCATGCGCCGCCACATCCGGTTCATGCGTTACCAGCACGATAGTGATGCCCTCATCGTTGAGCTCACCAAACAGACGCATGATTTCCTCGCTGGTATGGCTATCGAGGTTGCCGGTTGGCTCATCAGCGAGGATCAGCCGCGGCGAATTGACCAGTGCCCGGGCGATCGCCACCCGTTGCTGCTGTCCACCGGAAATGCGGTTGGGCAGTGACTCGGCATATTTGCCCAGCCCGACCTTGTCGAGCAGTTCGCGCGCCTTGGCTCGCCGTGTTTCCTTGTCCACACCGGCATAGACCAGCGGCAGCGCAACATTGTCCTGCAGGCTCATGCGCGGCAGCAGGTTGAACCCCTGGAAGACAAAGCCCAGCGTACGATTGCGCAGGACGGCCAGGGCATCCTTGTCCATGTGCGCGACATTCTGGCCGGCCAGGAAGAAATCGCCCATGGTTGGCGTATCAAGGCAGCCAAGCAGGTTCATGAAGGTCGACTTGCCAGAACCGGAGGGCCCCATGATGGCGATGAACTCGCCGACATGGATGTCGAGATTGACACCCTTCAGCGCCGGGAAAAGGCCGGCCGCCGTTTCGTAGGACTTGCCCAGACCGACCACCCGGATGACCGACTCAGTCATCAGAACATCCGCATGCCGACGCTGGACGGTGACTTGGTGCCGTTGGTGTTTTCACCGATCACGATGCGATCACCTTCCTTCAAGTCCCCACCGACAATTTCCGTATTGCGGTTATCCGTGATGCCGAGCTGGACGCTGACCGGCTTGATGTCGTCGCCGGCCAGGATATACACCGTGCCGCTCTGGCCATCACGCTTCTTGCCCTTGCTCTTGCCGTCGCCGGATTTGGCTGCGGTGCCCATGCCTGGGCCAGGTGCGCCTGCGGTCGACGGGGATTTTTGGCCATTTTCCAATTTTTTATCAGCGGCATCAGCCGGCTTGAAACGCAGCGCGGCATTGGGCACGAGCAACGCACCCTCGCGTTTCTGCACACCGATATTGACGTAAGCCGTCATGCCCGGCAGCAGCGTCAGGTCAGGGTTATCCACCCGGATGCGAACGTTATAGGTCACCACATTTTGCTGGTTGGTCGGGTTCAGGCGAATCTGCTGCACCTCGCCCTGAAAAGCCCGGCTGGGAAAGGCATCCACCGTAAAGCGAACCGGCAAACCCTCCTTGATATTGCCGATGTCCGCCTCGGCAAAACTGGTGTCGATGGCCATTTTGGCAAGATCCTGTGCAATCTGGATCAGCACTGGCGTCTGGAAGCTGGCGGCCACCGTCTGGCCAATATCGACCAGCCGCGCCACGACCACACCGGATACCGGCGACGTGATCACCGAATAGCCCAGATTGACCTGATCCTTGTCGGCCGCTGCCTTGGCCTGAATCAGTTGCGCTTGAGCCGACTTCAGTCCCTGCAGCGCCACATCATAGTCCTGGCGCGACACATATTCCTTGGCCAGCAGCGCCCTCATCCGGGCTTCGTTCGCCCGGGCCAGATCGACGGAAGCCTGTTGATTCACCACGTTGGCCTGACTCTGGCGAACGATGGTCTGCAGCAACGATTGATCCAGTTCGACCAACTTCTGCCCGGCGACCACCTTGTCGTTGAAATCGACATAGAGTTTCTTGACGGTTCCCGAAACCTGCGTACCGACATTGACCAGTACCAGCGGATTCAGGGTGCCATTGGCCGACACGGTCTGCGTTACGTCGCCCTTTTGCGCATTCGCGAATTTGTAGCGTGCCTCAGGATTCTGCGCAGCGCGCTGTTTGCTGTACCAGACGCCGCCACCGATCAGACCGGCCACCACCGTCACGCCAATCAGTATCTTGCCGATAGATTTCATGGTCTTCCTTCCGCCGCCGGTTGCAGCAGCGTGTAATCAAGTGCACCCATCGTCTGAGCCAAGGTGGCGCGATAAACATTCCAGTCGAGCTGCGCCTGAATGCGCTGCAGCCTTGCACTGGCCAACGCACTCTGCGCCGAGAGCAAATCCAGCACGGTGCCCACGCCGGCCTTGTAGCGCCCAAGCGCCACGCGCTCGGATTGTTCAGCGCTGGCCACCAGGTCTGCCGTCGTCTTCAGGCTCTGCGTGGCCGTCGTCAAACTTTGGTAAGCCTTCCAGACATCGAGCGCGATCTGATTGCGAATGCGGTCGCGCTGCGCCGCCCTGACCTCGGCCTGGGCCGACGCTGAACGTACCCGGTAGGTGGTATCAAACCCCGTAAAGAGCGGTACGTTCAGACTCACGCCCACACTGCCACCCTGCGTGATCACCCCGGCGGAACTCTGCCAGCTCGGCCCGGCGCCCAGCGAAATGGTCGGCCGTCCCTGCGCCCGTGCGAGATCCACACTGGCTTCTGCCGCCTTGAGCTGGGCCTCGGCAGCCCTCAGATCAGGCCTTCTTGCCTGAGCCTCAGCGATCAGTGCATCTATTTCCTTCTGAAAAGCCAACTCGGCCGGCATTGTCGGCATGTCAGCCAGCACAACGCGTTGTTGCGCTTCAAAGCCAAGCGCATTGGCCAGCGTACCGAGCGCATTTCGGGCATCGCCCTCGGCCCGGATGCGATTCAATGTCGCCTGCGACAGCGCAGTCTGCGCCTGCAGTCGATCAGCCGGCGTCCCCGCCCCCACCTGATAGCGGGTATCGGCTGCCAGAAAACCTTCACGGGCCGAACGCTCGGCTTCAAGTGCCGACAGTACAGCCGCCTGCGTCGCCTGCGCCGAGTAATAGGATTGCAGCGCTGCCAGGAAGAGCGATTGCACCGTTGCATCCTGCGTCGCCGCTGCGGCGTTCAGCAATTGCCGTGCATTTTCAACATTAGCCGAGCGCTGACCGAAGTCGTAGAGCAGCCATGAGAGCGTCAAAGCCGCCGAGGTCCGGTTATATGAACCATTGTCGTACTGAAAGCGGGTCGCCGCTGCGTTGCCATCCAGCCTCGGCAACCAGGCAGCCTGCGCAACGCCGACCAGCGCTGCCTGCGCCCGGGCCGATGCCCAGACTTCACGCGTCTGCGGATGGTTGCACAAGGCCAGATCGACCGCGTCGACAGCAGTCAGCGCACTCGCCGGCAAGGCGTTCCGGCATGGCGCATCATCCACGCGAGCCGCGAGCTGCGGCGACGGTTTGAGCGGCGCCATGGCATCGACCCCGAACGGGTCACCCTCCCCCGCCCAGGCAGGCAAGACCGCTACGGTCAACAGGAAAAAACAGGGTAAAAATCGCATGGCCAGAAGTTTAGCCTCACTGCGAAAAATAGGTCGTTACAGTTTGTTTCTGGCTATTGCTGAACAAACCGGATGCGCCCCACCCTTCAGCGCATGTTTTCGATGGCACGCAGCGTTTCCGCTTCAAGCGCCTGCGTATCCGTATCGAAATGTCCCTGAAGGTTGATTTCCTCAAACACCGGCGCGGCGGACTGGCCCGCGGTACTGCATTCTTCGCCATATCCATCACGAAAGGCAATCCATTTGGCCAACATGATTTCATGCTCGCTCAATCCCGTTTCCATTCCGTCTGGCAGCGTGGCCCCCAACTGAATCAGTGCCCGCACGACCTCATGATGCTTGCCGCGCACAGCCATGCTAATTGGTGATGTCGGCAAGCGGTTATCCGCCAGATTGACCATCGCACCCCGCCTTGCCAGTTCCGTGACGATATCGACATGGCCCAGAAAGCACGCAATTCCAAGCGGCAAGCCCGGCTCGCCACCCTGCGCATCGTCTGGCAACGCGCCGTCATCCAGCGCCCGAACAACGTATTTAAGTTGGCCTGACCGGATGGCCTTGAGGAGATCCACTTGCGTCGCCATGATCCTCTGATGAAAAAGTTCTGCCGTTATCTGACTGGAATTTTAATCCGCACAATCCGCCAGCGTGAGTCAGCCCCCAGCGAATTCGTGTAAAAAATCACAATGCACCTGCTATCCAAGGATCGATTTGCCTGCGGCGACCGGGAGTGCATGCGATAAAATGCAGCCCACTATGCTCTATCCACTCATTCGCAAATTTTTTTTCTCCCTCGACGCTGAAACTGCCCACGGCATTGGCATGAAGGGCATCGATCTCATGAGCGTCGCCGGGCTGACCTGTGCCGTCGCCAAACCCGTTGCGTCCTGTCCGCTCGACGTCATGGGCCTCAAATTCCCCAACCCGGTCGGCCTGGCCGCCGGTCTGGACAAGAACGGCGATCATATTGATGGTCTGGCCAAGCTTGGCTTCGGCTTCCTGGAAATTGGCACCATCACGCCGCGCCCGCAAGCCGGCAATCCCAAACCCCGGCTGTTCCGCATCCCGGAAGCTCAGGGCATCATCAACCGCATGGGCTTCAACAATGATGGCGTCGACAGGTTGCTGGAAAATGTCCGGGCGGCGGAGTTTCCCAAGCAAGGCGGCATTCTCGGCATCAATATTGGCAAGAACGCGACCACGCCGATTGAAAAAGCTGTCGACGATTACCTGATCTGTCTTGACAAGGTTTACAACGACGCCAGTTACGTCACGGTCAATATTTCTTCTCCGAATACCAAAAACCTGCGTGAGTTGCAGAAGGACGAGGCACTGGACGACCTGCTGGCCCAACTGAAGGCCAGGCAACTGCAACTGGCCGAAAAATTCGGCAAATATGTCCCCATGGCACTAAAAATTGCCCCTGATCTCGACGATGAGCAAATTTCCGCCATCGCCGATGCGCTGCGCCGCCATCGCTTCGATGCGGTGATTGCAACCAACACCACCCTGTCGCGAGAAGGCGTCGAAGGCATGCCGAATGCGGCAGAAACGGGCGGTTTGTCAGGCAAGCCCGTGTTCCGGAAATCAACGGCCGTTCAGCAAAAACTGGCAGCTGCGCTGGCTGGAGAGCTGCCGATCATAGGCGTTGGCGGCATCATGAGCGGCGAGGATGCAGGAGAAAAGATCAAGGCGGGTGCCAGCCTGGTCCAGTTCTACAGCGGTTTTATCTACCGGGGTCCGGATCTGGTCAGCGAAGTGGCAGAAACACTCGCTAACATGATGGGAAAGAAAACGGTATAAAGCCATAAGCAGCGTGCAGTTGTTTGCAGTGCAGCAAACCCCGATAATACGGGCTCAACGCCAGCTAAATCTATGAGCCACTATCTATTCATCCTCGTCGGCGCAGTTCTGGTCAACAACGTCGTGCTGGTAAAGATCCTCGGTCTTTGCCCCTTCATGGGTGTTTCCAAGAAACTGGAAACCGCCTATGGCATGGGTGCAGCCACGACCTTTGTGCTGACCATGGCCACCGGCGCCAGTTACATCATCGACCATTACCTGTTGATGCCATTCGGACTGGAATACCTGCGCACGCTGTCTTTCATCGTCACCATTGCCGCCATCGTCCAGCTGACCGAAATGGTGATCGCCAAGACGTCGCCGACGCTGCAGCAGACGCTGGGCATCTACCTGCCGCTGATCACGACCAATTGCGCCGTGCTGGGCGTTCCCCTGCTCAACGTATCGAATGGCTACAATTTCGTGGAATCCCTGCTCTTTGGCGCGGGGAGCGCGGCAGGTTTTTCGCTGGTACTCATCCTTTTTGCGGGCATCCGCGAACGGGTCGAAGGGGCTGACGTTCCCGTTCATTTCCGCGGCGTCGCCATCGCCATGGTCACTGCCGGCTTGATGGCCCTGGCCTTCATGGGCTTTGCCGGCCTGGACAAGTACCAGTAATGGACATCCTTCTCGCCATTGCCATCATGGCCCTCGGGGCTGTCATACTGGGCGCCTTGCTCGGTTTCGCCTCGATCAAGTTCAAGGTCGAAGGCGACCCCCTGGTCGAAAAGATCGAGGCCATCCTGCCCCAGACACAGTGTGGCCAGTGCGGTTTTCCCGGCTGCAAGCCCTATGCCGAAGCCATCGTCAATGGCGAGGAAATCAACAAGTGCCCGCCGGGCGGTGCCGAAGGCGTGCAGCGCCTGGCCGACCTGCTCGGCCGCGAAGTCAAGCCGCTCGACGC
>DAOLIO010000181.1:0-6199 GCA_035328505.1 Azonexus sp. | reverse complement strand
TCGTACGGCAGGTGCGCCCAATGCGCCGTCATGAAGTCGCTGGTGACCACTGCGCGCAGGGCAACCACGTTTTCATAAGTACGACCATCGCCCATCACACCGACGCTCTTGACCGGCAGGAATACCGCAAAGGCCTGGCTGGTCAGGTCGTACCAGGTTTTACCAATGTCTGCTTCGGTACATGCACCGGCTGCCACGTCGCGTTCGGTCGCGACGGTCGACCGCAATTCATCGATAAAAATGGCATCGGCTCGCTGCAGCAGGTGAGCTGATTCCAGTTTGACTTCGCCGAGAATACGCACACCCAAGCCCGGCCCCGGGAAGGGGTGACGATAGACCATCTCGCGCGGCAGACCGAGCGCCACCCCAAGTTCGCGGACTTCATCCTTGAACAGTTCGCGCAGCGGCTCAAGCAGCTTGAGATGCATGTCGTCCGGCAAGCCGCCGACATTGTGGTGGCTCTTGATGGTGTGAGCGCCCTTCTTGTTTTTGCCAGCCGATTCGATCACGTCCGGATAGATGGTGCCCTGTGCCAGCCATTTGGCGCCGACCAGCTTTTTGGATTCGGCCTGGAAGACCTCTACGAATTCCTTGCCGATGATCTTGCGCTTCTGCTCGGGGTCGGAAACCCCGGCCAGCTTGCCCATGAAATCGTCAACGGCATCAACCCGAATGACTTTGACGCCAAGGTTACGGGCGAACATGTCCATGACCATATCGCCTTCGTTCAGACGCAACAGGCCATGATCGACAAAGACGCAGGTCAACTGGTCGCCAATGGCGCGATGAATCAACGCAGCAGCAACGCTGGAATCCACGCCGCCGGACAGCCCCAGTATCACGTCATCGGAGCCAACTTGGGCGCGAATGGAGGCTACCGCCTCCGAGATGTAATCACCCATCACCCAGTCAGTACCGCAACCGCAGATGCCATGGACGAAGCGTTCGAGAATGGCACGACCCTGCAGGGTATGGGTCACTTCCGGGTGGAACTGCACCGCATAGAACTTGCGGTCTTCGTCGGCCATTCCAGCGATCGGGCAGGACGGTGTCGAAGCCATGATCTTGAAGCCAGCCGGCAATGCCATTACAGAATCACCATGGCTCATCCATACCTTGAACATGCCATGACTTTCAAGGGTGGTGAAATCGGCCAGGCCCTTGAGCAGGGCAGTGTGGCCATGCGCGCGAACTTCGGAATAGCCGAATTCACGGGCCTTGCCCGCCGCTTCGGCCGTCATCACCTTGCCACCCAGTTGCTCGGCCATGGTCTGCATGCCATAGCAAATACCGAGCACAGGAACGCCAAGCTGAAAGACAACTTCTGGCGCTCGTGGCGTATCGCCTTCAGTCACCGAACTCGGGCCACCCGACAGGATGATGCCCTTGGCACCATAGTTACGGATGAATTCTTCGGAGACGTCATACGGATGAATTTCGCAGAACACCTTGGCTTCGCGGACGCGTCGGGCGATCAGCTGGGTAACCTGGGAACCAAAATCAAGAATCAGGATTTTCTGGTGAGCCATTTTTCAAAACCTTGAATGAAAAAGGCGGCTACCGGAGCCGCCCTTTGGAGCACTGAAATAATCAGTCGAGGTGGTAGTTTGGTGCTTCCTTGGTGATCTGCACGTCGTGGACGTGAGACTCGCGGATGCCAGCCGAGGTGATTTCGACGAAACAGGCATTGTCGTGCATGTGGCTAATTGACGGGCTGCCAAGGTAGCCCATCGATGAACGTAGCCCCCCCATCAACTGATGAATGACGGCGAGCACCGACCCTTTGTATGGCACGCGCCCTTCTATACCTTCGGGGACGAACTTATCGACATTCGACGTGTTTTCCTGGAAGTAACGATCGGACGAACCGGCTTGCATCGCGCCCAGTGAACCCATGCCACGGTAAGACTTGTAGGAACGGCCCTGGAACAGCTCAACCTCACCCGGCGCTTCTTCAGTACCCGCAAACAGGCCACCCAGCATCACCGTATCGGCGCCCGCCGCAATGGCCTTGGCGATGTCGCCGGAATAGCGAATGCCTCCATCGGCAATCATCGGCACACCACTCCCCTTAAGCGAATCGGAGACATTCTGAATGGCGGTGATTTGAGGTACCCCCACGCCTGCGACGATACGCGTTGTACAGATCGATCCTGGGCCGATCCCGACCTTGACGCCGTCGGCACCCACGTCCACCAGGGCTCGTGCCGCATCTGCGGTCGCAATGTTGCCCCCGATAACTTCGATCTGCGGGAAGTTTTTCTTGACCCATTGAACCCGGTCAAGCACGCCCTGCGAGTGACCGTGGGCAGTGTCGACAACAATGACGTCAACGCCGGCCTCAGCCAGGAGCTCGACACGCTCCTCGGTGCCGGCACCCACGCCCACCGCCGCACCGGCACGCAAACGCCCGGACGAATCCTTGTTGGCGAGCGGATGCTCGGTCGATTTCAGAATATCCTTGACCGTGATGAGACCACGCATATGCCATTCATCATCAATCACCAGGACACGCTCGAGACGATGCTTGCGGATAAGCTCCTTGGCATCCTCGACGCTGGCCCCCTCCTTGACCGTCACCAGACGCTTGCGCGGCGTCATGATGGCCTTGACCGGCTGGTCAAGATTGGTCTCGAAACGCAAATCTCGATTGGTGACAATGCCAACCACCTTACCGGCGCGGTCAATTACCGGCAATCCGGAAATCTTGTACTGACGGGTGATTTCGATGACATCACGCACAGTCATCAACGGCGAAACAGTGATCGGATCTTTCAGAATTCCGGATTCAAAGCGCTTCACCCTCGCCACCTCAGCCGCCTGGGCCTTGGGTGACAAATTCTTGTGGATAATACCAATGCCGCCTTCCTGCGCCATCGCAATGGCCAGACGCCCTTCCGTCACGGTATCCATCGCGGCGGACAATAAAGGCAGGTTCAAAGTGATATTTCTGGTAAGCCGTGTTGCCAGGCTTACGTCGCGCGGGAGGATCTGGGAATGCGCGGGGACGAGCAGCACGTCGTCAAATGTCAGGGCTTTTTGCAGCAGTCGCATGGCCTTTAGCCTTTAATCCAAGGTCACAAAATCGTATTATACAGAAAAGCCACGGAAACCCAGATGACCATGAAACCCGTTTTCATTTTTGCCATTATTTTCGCGTCGACCGCAGCAATCACCCCCAGCTACGGCGAAACCTTCCAATGGAAGGACAGTAACGGCCAAACCGTTGTTTCCGACACGCCACCGCAGGCAACCGCAAAAGGCCGGCGATCAATCGGTGGTGCAAAGCCAAATATCGTGGCAGATGCAGTAGCCGAAAGCCCAGCCGAGGCACCGAAAGTCTCCGAAGCGCCAAAAAGCATGGCGGAAAAGGATCTAGAGTTCAAAAAGCGGCAACAGGAAGCCAAGGAAAAAGCCGAGAAACAGGCCAAGGAACAAGCAAACGAATCCGAAAAACGCGAGAATTGCCAGCGAGCCCAACGCAATCTGGCGACGCTTGAGTCAAACCAGCCCGTCACCCTTTACGATGACAAGGGGCAACGCAAATATATGGACACGGCACAACGCGATCAGGAGATGGAGCGCGCCCGCAAATTCATGGCAGAGTCCTGCAAATAAGCAAATCGCCCTGAATCAGCTCTCGGCGTCGGAATCTCCGGCGCCTTTTTTCATGACCTTGCCTTCAGCGGCCCGTTGCTTGCGCACTTCTTTGGGGTCCGCGATCAACGGGCGGTAGATCTCTATGCGGTCCTGGTTGCGCAAAAGAGAATCGAGTTTGGAGAGCTTGTTCCAGATACCGAATTTATTTTTCTTGATATCAATTTCAGGATACTTGCCGAGCAAACCTGAACGCTCGAGCGCCTGTTGAAGACTTGCCCCGTCTGGCAATTGAAGATGGACGATTTCCTGCTTCGTCGGCAACGCGTAACAAACGTCCACCTTGATCATCTCAGCCATGAGCAACTCCATAAATCTGTGTAGCGCGACGCACGAAAGCATCGACAAATGTATTGGCGATGTGGCTAAACACAGGGCCGATGACTTTTTCAAACAATTTGCTGGAAAATTCGTACTGCAACTGAAACTCGATCTTGCACGCATTTTCCGCTAGTACCTTGAAATGCCATGACCCTTCGAGTCGCTTAAATGGCCCGTCGACCAGCCGAATCCTCATCAATCGAGGAAACTCCTTGTCGTTTTCAGTGGTAAAGCAGGATTTCACCGAGTGGTAGTTGATATGCAACGTCGCCGCAGTTTTGGTGGCATCTCGAAACTTCACTTCAGTATGGCTGCACCATGGCAAGAATGCCGGATAGTCCTCGCAACGATCAACCAGATCGAACATGCGCTCGGCGGATTGCTCTATCAACACGGTTTTTTCAACAAAGGCCATTCAGCGTCAGCAATTTCGGTTTCCTGTAGAATGGCGATTTTAATGGAACGTCCGGCAGCATGAGCATTACGGTCAACAAAAAAGCCTTTCACGACTATTTCGTCGAAGAAAAGTACGAGGCTGGCATCGCGCTCGAAGGCTGGGAGGTCAAAGCCATTCGCGCCGGGCGAATGAACATTAAGGAATCCTACGTCATCATCAAAAGTGGCGAGATTTACTTGATCGGAATGCACATCAGTCCGCTGGCGACCGCCTCAACGCACAACCAGCATGACCCGATACGTACCCGTAAGTTGCTGCTTCATGCCAACGAGATTGGCAAATTGATCGGTAAGGTTGAACGGGCTGGCTACACCTTGGTACCCATTGATCTGCACTTCGTGCGGGGCCGCATCAAACTTGAAATCGGCCTTGCAAAAGGCAAGAAACAACATGACAAGCGTGCTGACGCACTCGACAAAGACTCAAAGCGCGAAGCCCAGCGCGCCATGAAAGAGCGCCTGCATTAGTCTGCTGCCTAACCGACATTAAAATCGGGATGCAGACAAGCGATCCACAGAAAACAAAAAACCCCCGAAAAATCGGGGGTTCTTTTGAAATTGGCGGAGTGGACGGGACTCGAACCCGCGACCCCCGGCGTGACAGGCCGGTATTCTAACCAACTGAACTACCACTCCATTCAACGCATCCCAAACTTGGCGGGCTGCAATGAGCGGCGAATAATACCATGGCTCCATGATTCCGTGTGGCCCGGTGCGCCGTCCATTTGGCGCTTTTTGCACCAAAGGGGCTGATGGCGTGCGCTTCGGCAAAAGTGGCGACCCACGTGTGATCGAACTACGGCTGCCCCGAGACGTTGCAGGTAAAATCTACCCCATGACTACATCGAACAACCTGCTCGATCCAAGCTTATCCTCCCCTTTGGGCAAGGCCACCGAATACCAGAGCCACTACGCCCCAGAATTGCTCTATCCCATTCCACGCCAACTCAAGCGTCGCGAACTGGGCATTGTTGATGATGACCTGCCATTTGTCGGAGAAGACTTATGGAATGCTTACGAACTCTCCTGGCTCAATCCAAAGGGAAAACCGGTTGTCGCCGTAGGCAGTTTCTGCTTCCCTGTTGATAGCCCGAATCTGATCGAGTCAAAGTCATTCAAACTCTACCTGAACTCACTCAATCAAACACGGTTTGACAGTATCGAGACTGTCACGAGAACACTGGCCCAGGACCTCACCACCGCGGCAGGCAAGCCAATCCGCGTCGTGCTCGAACCGCTGGCTACGCGACCTAAAGCCGTCGTCGGCATTCCGTCCGGTGTGCTTCTGGATGATCTGGATATCGATTTTGATTGCTATCAGCCCGCACCGCAGTTTTTGATGACCGATACCGGCCCGGTAATCGAAGAAACGCTTTTCTCTCACCTGCTCAAATCAAATTGTCTCGTCACCGGTCAACCTGACTGGGCCATGGTTGTCATTCGTTACCGTGGCCGGGCCATCGACCGGGCGGGATTGCTGCGCTATATCGTTTCATTCCGCAATCACAATGAGTTCCACGAGCAGTGCGTGGAACGCATGTTTATCGACATCCGGAAACATTGCTCGCCAGAGGCGCTGGCCATTTATGCCCGTTACACCCGGCGCGGCGGGCTCGATATCAACCCGTTTCGCAGTACCGGCGAATACGCTTCCCCCGACAATACGCGGGAAATTCGGCAGTAAGCCTGCTCGCCAGACATCCAACACCAAACTCATGCCTAAAGAAGCCGCGCCCGACCTTTCCAAACACACGCCGATGATGCG
>DAOLIO010000180.1:0-6265 GCA_035328505.1 Azonexus sp. | reverse complement strand
CGGCGTTGCGGCAGCAGGGGGGCAAAAAATTCCAGGGAGTAGCGCAGTTTCTTGAAGGCGATGCGCATTTTGTGGCGCTCTTCCGGGTTCAGTTCGGCGTGTTGCAGTGCCAGTTTGCGGGCTTTTCGGGCGTAGCTGGCGATTTGCTGCCGGGCAAAATCCTTGATTGGAAGCGGTGCTGTGTCGTTCAGCGTGTAGATGGCGGCAGTGAATTCAAGCAGCAAGCGTGGGTATTCGCTGACGGCCAGCAGGCCGATGACGGATTTTCGGGCGCTGTTGGCGCGTTGCTGCGCTGCCCTGTGCAGGCGCTTGATGTCGCGGTGGTCGGGAAAGGCTGCGGCGATGGGCGGCAGGGTTTCTTCAATAAATACATCCCAGTTGCGCGTATCGCCGAGGGCCCCGGCCAGGGTTCGCCAAGTCTGACCATAGGCGGCGACGAATTCTGGCGGCAGGACGGGGGCGAACAGCTTGATCGCGGAGCGCAGGCGACGCAGCGAGACGCGCGCCTGATGGACAAACTCAGCTTCGCCGCCGGTCAACAGGCCACATTCGTTGCGCTGAAAATGTTCCAGACAGCCCAGGGCGACGCTGCGGAAGGCTTCGACCGGCGTTTGTTGTTCGTTGATCGGTACCGGTTTGCTTTTGTAGGGGCGGCGCGGCTCGTTGAGGAACAGTCCGTAGCCGCGCTCGGCCTTGCTGGCGATGGCGGGATGGAGATCAATATTCTGCTGCAGTTCGCGGGTCAGCCCGAAAATGTCATCGATCTTGCCGGAGAGCAGTTCAAGCTCGATTTCGCAGATGGTGGCTCGCCGGCCCTTGCTTTCGATGTGACCGCGGTCGATGGCGAGTTCGATCAGCGATTCGCCAAACGGGACATGCCAGATCTGACGGCGGAAATCGGTGGTGAAGATGGCTTCAAACTGATCACGACGCTGCTCCAGAAACGCCCGAAAATTGTCGTCATCCACGTGGCTGAAGTCGAAGACGCCCGGCGTGGCGGGCGTTTCCCATTCGCTGCGCATGGCCAGCCCGCCGCTGGCCGGCTCGGCTGATTTGACGGTGCACAGCCATTCCCAACCCTTTTTGCGGAAGCGCAGGGCAATGCGTTTGGCGTGCAGCTCCAGCTTGGGCGTGTCGAAATAGGTGTTCAGCAGGTGTTGCTTCTGGGCGGAAATACCGGCGAGCAACGGGTGCGCGGCCAGTTGGCGGGCAGCCTTGGGGTTGAGCTGGAGCTTGAGCTCGATTTCGGTACTCATGACATCAATTCCTTGGTACGGCCGGGCCGGTGGCACCGTCAAAGCCAAGTTCAGGCAGGATGGCCAGTTCTTCGGCGGTTTGCACGCCTTCGGCGATAACGGTCAGACCGATATTATGCGCGATGCTGCATAACCCTTTGATGAATGCCTGATTGCCGAGGTTGGTGTCGATGGCTCGGATAAAGCTGCCATCAACCTTCAGGTAGTCGAGGCCAATCCGCTGCAGGCGACCGATTTCGCTGAATTGTCGACCGAAATGCTCGATACCGAGGCGGCAGCCCAGCGGGCGCAAGGCGTCGCAGAATGCGTGGAATTCGTCAAAGTGTTTGAAGGCGCCAATTTCCGACACTTCCAGCCAGAGGCGTGGCGCCAGATCCTTCCGATTGGCAATCTGCGCGAACAGGCGAGCGCGGAACGAAGCGTCCAGAATGGACTCGCCGGACAGGTTGACTGCCACCGCCGGCGCGCCGGCGGCAATGCGCTCCAGCGCCAGGCGGGCTGCGGCCAGGTCGAGCTCGGTGGTCATCGACAGGCGCGAGGCCATGGGCATGAAGCTGCCGGCGGCCAGCCATTCGCCATTCTCGGCGGCCTGCAGGCGGAGCGGGCATTCGAGGTGGAGCAGTTGGCCGGCATTGCCGGCGACGGGGAAGTCGATCAGGCGCAGGCGCTGCGATTGAATGGCGCCCTCGAGCAGCTTTTTCCAGTCGGCATTGGTGGTTGCATGGTCATCCGAGTCACTGTCAGCGCGACACCAGGCCAGGGCACTCTGGACTTCCGCTGCGGCGAGTGCGCCGTCAACGCGGGCAAGCAGGTTGGCAATGGATTGGCCGTGCAGGTAGATGCCACTGGCCACGTAGCCAATGCGTTCGCTGTCGATCAGACCCGCGGCAGCGAGGTCGTTCAGGGTATGCAACAGCTTTTCAGCTTGCGGCGCCGGGTCCCGTATGCCGGGGAGCAATAACGCAAAGTCAGCGCCGTTGAGGCGCGCAGCAGCGGCATTGGCCTTGTCGCCAGCCAGTTCGTTCAGCACCAAGCCAATCCGGCGCAGCAGCTCGTCAGCCGTTTCACGTCCGGCCCGCTTGTTGATGCCGGCCAGATCGGCAAGGCGCAGCATCAGGAGTGAACCCGCGGCGGGTGCGTCATCGTCGCTCAGTGCGGCAGCCAGCTGATTCATGAAGAAAGCGCGGTTGGCCAGGCCGGTCAGGCTGTCCAACGTCGCTTCACGACGCACTTTTTCGAGTCGGGCCGCTTCTTCGGCAAACATCGCTTTCAGGCGGTCGACCATGGCATTCATGGCGCTGGCGAGACTTTTTAGTTCTGGCGTGCCCGGTTCGGCAATGCTGATGAAGCGCCGTTCGCTGATCGCTTGCGCTTGCCCGACCACCGCGTCCAGCGGACGTCGGATGCGGCGCAGCAATTGCATGCCCAGCAGTCCCATGATGCCGCCGCCGACGGCAAACCAGCCAAGCAGCTTGAAGGCGCCATTCCACAGTTCCTTGTAGGCAAAATGGCTGTGGCTGATAAGTTCAACGGTGCCAAACTGCTTCCAACCGCCAGTGACTTGAGCCTGGCCAGGTTGCGAAACGATGGGAAATAGCCGGATGAACCATTTAGGCACGTCGCCGGCATCAGGCGGGCTGGTTTTTTCGATCAGGGTCTTGCCGTTCGGGTCGATCAGCCGGACGACGGCATATTGGCCGCTGTCAAAGACGGCTGCGACCTGAAGCTCGACCGTGACCGGGTCCTTGTCCAGCTGCGACATCGACAGGGCCAGCGATGCGGCATTGTCATTGTTCTTGATGGCCAGTTGTTGCTCCAGATAGTGGCGCGCTGTCAGCATGCTGGCCACGAAGCTGCCAGCGAAGGCGATCAGGGTGCTGGCGATGACTGCGAGCCAGATTTGTCGGAATAAGGACATGTCGATTACCTCACTGGAAACCTTCAGCACGAGCCCTGACCTGCAAGTCCTGCCAGCGAGAAAGATTGCTTTTGCTGGCATTGTTGCCGGTGCCTTGCCAAAGGCCCGTGCTGTTGAAACTGAAAATCGGTGAAAGATCGCTGCGCCGGGAGGCAGGCAGGATCTGGCTGTTCAGGTTGTCGAGGACCAGCGGGTCCGCGGTGGGTGTGGCGTAATACGCCAGCACCATGTGGGCTTGCAGGAAGACGCCGTCCGGGCCGTTTTGCGCAGCCTTGACATAAACCAGCCGCAGTTTGGTGGCCGGGACGCCGAGGTCGATCAGCGAATAATATTTGGCGATCGAAAAATCTTCACAGTCGCCACGACCCTGTCCGATCAACTCGGTGGGCGTCGCCCAATAATCGCTTTGCCCCCAGATTGACATGTCGTCGTCAAAAGCAATGTGGCGATTGAAGAAGTCGTTGACGCGCTTTAACTTGTCCGTTTCGGCGGCTTTTTTTGCTTCGCCAAGCAGCTGTTTCCATTCTTGCAGAAGCGGGTTGCGTTCTGCGCCGAAGCGGTTGATGAAGGCCTGTTGTATCCGCTCAAAATCAAAACCGAGCGCTGCTGGCAGCCCGCTCAGGACTAGGGTGCCAATCATGGCGAATATCGCCAGCCAACGACGTAGTTCAGGCCTGCCGGGCAATGGTCGCGTCACGACGTTGTGCAGGGTGAATTAGGCGGTGGTGTCGACTTGGGCGATGAAGACATAGCCCTGCGAGCGCAAGGTTTTGATAAAACTGCTGCCATCGGCCTGCTTGCCGAGAATGCGTCGGATCTGACTGACGTGAACGTCGATGATTCGGTCATACGGGACGTACTCGCGTTTCAAGACGCGCGACAGTTGTTCCCGGGATAGTGGCTCGAACGGGTGCTCAAGGAAAGTGGACAGCAGGGCGAATCCGGAGACGCCCAGCGGCGTGGGTTGGCTGCCGTTGAAGGTGAGCTCTCGCGAGGCGGTATCCAGTGTCCATTCGCCAAAATGCAGGCGGCGCTGTTCGCCGCTGCGAGCCGGGTTGTTGGTGCGCTGGGCACGCCGCAGCAGGCCGCGAGTACGGGCCAGCAGTTCGCGCATGTTGCAGGGTTTGGGCAGAAAGTCATCGGCGCCGATTTCGATGCCGATGATGCGTTCGATTTCGTCCGAGCGGGTCGAGTGGATCAGGACGGGAATTTCGGAATTCTGGCGCAACTGCCGAAGCAACTCGAGTCCGTCCGCATCCGGCAGGCTGAGATCGAGGATGATGACGTCGGGCTTTTCGTCCAGTCTGCGCCACATGGCAGCCCCGTTTTCAGCGTAGATACTATCGATTCCGGCGGTGGCAAGTGTCGCGCCCAGCACGTGCCGGGTCGCTGGATCATCTTCCACAATTAGCGCAATTTGACGCATGGTTCTTCGCTTCGATCGTACGATAAAGGAATGATTGTAATCCAATGTAAAACAAAGGAAATGTTTTACCATTCTTTAACAATGAGTCGGCTTCTCGGGCGACAATTCGTCTGTTTTATTCCACTTTTCTAACCTGCGCTTTTTCTCCCCCGTATTTGATGATTGTTCCCCGTGCTCTGAATGGTTATGACGTGAATGCTGCGATCGGGCGAATGCTTGATCAGCCCGAGCTGTGGTGGGAGGCCGTCGGTCTCTTTGTCGCGCACTTTGCTGACTGGGAGCGCACATGGCGAGAGAGTATCGGTGACGACGCCTTGGAGCGGAAGCGCGTGCACGCAGTGCGCAGCGCCGCGGCAAATGTCGGGGCTGTGCACCTGGCGGACGCTGCGGGTGCGCTCGAAGAGATGCTGCTAAAACTCGCAGATGGCGCCCCCGTCGATATTCCGGCAAATTTGCGTACGGTGCTAAGCCATGCTTTTCGTGAAGCCTGGTCGGCGGCTGCGGTCGCGCGGCAGGGAAATGATTTGGGTGCCGGGGAGCCGATGTGACACCGATTTCTCCCACCGTCTCGTTGCACGGCCGACTGGCGAAAATTAATTTTTATGTCCTGTTGCTGGCAATCGCTTTCGTCAGCGTCTTTATTCTCGCGACCCTGGGTTGGGTGACGATGCGCGAACAGGTTGAAGAGGGCTATCTTCGCCTGGATCTGCTCAGCCAGGGCGTGGGGCAGGCGCTGAGCAATAACGATCGACCGGCCGTCGAGACCAAGCTCGTAATTTTGCGCAGCTTGCCCGAGGTGCAATCTGCGGCGGTGTTCCGCGATGACCTGTCTCTGTTTGCTGCCTATGACCGCCTTGGAAGCCAGACGGTGTCTGCGCCGCTGGTCAATCCGGTGGCCGGGCATCATATTGCCTGGCGCCAGATCGATTTTCTGGTGCCGGTCGGTCTGGCCGATCAACTGCCCGGTCGCTTGCGCCTGAGTCTTTTTCTCCACAACGAGGCCCAGACCGGATTGGCCGCGCAACGCTCGGGGTGGTTGCGCCTCAGTATCGATCTGAGCAAGGTTTATCAGCAACTGCTGGTTTATCTTGGCTTGATCCTGCTTGAAACGATCCTCGCACTGGCGGTTGCGCTTCGCTATCAGGGGCGCCATGTCGAAAAGCTGATGGAGCCTTTGCAGGATTTGACGCGCAACATGGCTGAAGTGTCCGTCGGTCATCTGGATATTCGCGCTGCCGACAGCGAAGTGACGGAGATTGCCCAGCTGGCGACTGGATTCAATCAGATGGTTGAGCAGATTCGCGAGCGGGACCACTGGCTGTCAACGCATTTGGGCAATCTGGAACAGATCGTCGAGCAACGAACGCGCGAGCTGCGCCTGGCCAAGGAGTTGGCAGAAGCGGGCAGTCTGGCCAAGAGTGAGTTTCTGGCGACGATGAGCCATGAAATCCGGACGCCGATGAATGGCGTGCTGGGCATGACCGAGCTGTTGCTGTCGACCGAGCTGGCACCCACACAGCGTCAGTTTATCGAGGCGGTCGAACGATCGGGCAAACACCTGCTGGGCATCATCAACGATATCCTCGACTTTTCGAAAATCGAATCCGGCAAGCTGGAACTGGATTCGATTGATTTTGATCTGCGCCATTTGCTTGAAGAGTCGTT
>DAOLIO010000179.1:0-6303 GCA_035328505.1 Azonexus sp. | reverse complement strand
TTGGGTGGAGGTGAGGGGAATCGAACCCCTGTCCAGAACGCCTCCAGATTGCCGGAATTACAACCATGCTTAGGATTATGGGGGCGGGGGGGTTGTATTTCAAGGCTGACGATGCAAAACAGCGGCGAAAGCGCGGCGCCTCAGCGCTTGCACCACCGGCGGCCGATTGCATCCGAAAGGCCCATCATGCTTTCCGTCTGGCTCATGGTGGATCTTACGCGTCGGGTCGTACCGTCGAACAGCACGTTGAATCGAGCCGGCTCACCCCAGTCGTCGCAATAGCGCCATTCCCACACCAGTTCGTCACGCGCCTTGAAATAGACCGTCCAGTGTTCCACCGGCGGGCCCAGCGTGCGCATGACATCCTGCTCCGTCATGTCCGCCTTGATCTGCGCGAAGTACTTGGGATCGAGCACGTTGTCGTTGCTGACCAGCACGCCGGCGGCATCGGTACGCGCCATGTAGGTGTAGAAGCCCATGGGGCCGAATGGGTAAGCCAGTCGTTCACCGCCATCCGGTTCGCGCCAGCGCATGGCCGGCAAGCCCATGGTTCGCTCGACGTCGTCAATCCGACTGACCCCCGGCTGCAAACGAGTGCCGCCGGGAACGGCACAACCGGCTAACGCCGCAAGCAGCGCCACCAGACAGAAAAGTCGCCAGAGCATCATTGTTCAGCGCTCACGTTCCGCACTGAGCAGGCGCTCGCAATAGCGGGCGATCAGGTCAATTTCCAGATTGACCTTGCTGCCCGGCTTGAGTCGATTCAAGGTCGTATTCTCCAGCGTGTGCGGGATCAAATTGATGGTGAAATCGGTGCCTTGAACGTCGTTGGTCGTGAGACTGGTGCCATCGACCACGATCGAGCCCTTGCGCGCGATGAACTTGGCAATATCCTTTGGCGCACGAATTTCGAGCAGGCGATTGTCACCCACCGGATCAAAACGCAGCACTTCACCGACCCCGTCCACGTGGCCTGAAACCAGATGGCCGCCGATGACATCGTTCAAGCGCAGCGCCTTTTCCAGATTGACCGGGCCGGGGGCATCCAGCCCGACCGTGCAGGACAGGGTTTCCGGCGAAACGTCGACCATGAACTCGTTGCCTTCACGGCCGACCACCGTCAGGCAGACGCCGTTGTGGGCAATCGAATCACCCAGCGCAACGCCATCAAGGCCCAGTGAACCGGCATCGACATGCAGGCGATAGCCGACTTCGCGGGGGGTGAGTTTATTGATGCGGCCGACCGCCGCGACGATTCCTGAGAACATGGCAAATTCCGCTCTGCGCAAAGATTCAACTTTATCATGCCGACTGCCGCGAATTGCCTTGGCCGAGGGCATTCAGCCGCAGCGCATGACCGAGGCCAATCCCTGCCTCGATCATGTGGTACATCCACTAGCGCCCGCCGCGATCATCCTCATTGCCGTGGCGACGACGCGGTTCATTCTGGCCACCCGCTTGCGGCGCTGCCTGGGGTGCCGCCTGCGGCCGCGGCGGCTCAACACGCTGCGGCATTGGCGCGACCGGTGCCGGGGCTGGTGCAGGTGCTCTGACTTCCGGTGGCGGTGCCGGCCGCGGCATTTCTGGCTGGCGCATGACCGGTGGGGGCGTAACGGCTTCTCGCTGGGCCGGGCGCTCCATGCGCTGAAAATCACGCGGCGGTGGCGCGTCACGGCGTTGCTCGCGTTCTTGTGGCGGACTCATCGGTGAGCGAGGCGGCTGGCGCGGTTCGCTGCGAACTTCCGGCATCGGCGCCGGCATCTCGCGGCGTGGGGATGGCGGGGCGAGCACAGGAGCTGGCGCCGGGACGGTGGCCGGGGCCACGTCGGTCGGACGGCTGGGCATGCCACTCTCGAACCGCGGATCACCTTGGCGACGGAAGCCTTCGCGGCGCGGCGTGGGCGCCGGTGCTGCTTCCGCAGGCTGGGACGGCGGCTGTGTCACGGGCTGTGCATCATCCATGCGACGCGAAAATCCGCGACGACCATCATTCGGCGGCGCCGGGGCCGCCTCGGGCGGACGGCTGGGCATGCCACCCTCGAACCGCGGATCACCCTGGCGACGGAAGTCTTCGCGGCGCGGCGCGGGCACCGGTGCTGTTTCCGCAGCTTGGGGCGGCGGCTGTGTCACGGGCTGCGCATCATCCATGCGGCGCGAAAATCCGCGACGACCGTCACTCGGCGGCGCCGGGACCGCTTCGGGCGCTACCGGGCGTGGCGCTTGCGCCGGCATTTCCCGACGCGGTGGCGGCGCAACCGGCGCAACATCAGCCGATGGGCGGCCACGACTTTCAGCTTGCTGGCGCATTTCCGGTGAACCGCGCAAGACATCGTGGCGTGGCTCCGGCCCGCGACCATTTACGCCATCCGGCGCCGGCTGGCGGTAGGCCGGGCGATCCGGATTGCCGGGCATCGGCTCGGGACGCGGCGCCCCGCGCTCCATGACGTTTTGCCGCGGTGCCACATAGTCTCGGCGTGGCGGACGGTTGAACGAATCACCCCGCTCTTCGCCATGGGATCGGACAGCACCGGGTGCCGGTTTGAGCCAATCGGCATCCGGCGCTCGGCGAGCCAGCGGTGCGCGACCCATTTCGGCGCGAGGTGGCTGGCGAAGTTCACCACGGGTAATTGGCCTGCCTTCACGCATCAGATTGGCCGGCACAACCGTCACGGCACGCGGCAAACTGTTGTTCGCGAAGGCCGGGCGCTGCCCGCCGCGTTCGGCACGATCAATCACGCCAACGTCACGGACATGACCGGCGTTGAGCTGCCGAACGTAGTTGTGGCTGTAGCGATAGCCGGGTACATAAACTTCACGCGGGGCCAGCGGGAACCAGCCGACGGCCGGGGCGGCACCGGCACTGAACTCAAGGCGCCAGCCCGGATTGCCGATCCAGCCGACCAGCGCCGGCGCATAGACCGGACGTGCGACGTGGCTGCCCGGTACCCAGCCCCAACGACCGCGGATCATCGCCCAGCGGCCATAGTGGAAGGGTGCGAAGCCCCATGGCGCCTGATCGATCCACGTCCATCCCCAGGGGGCGACCCACGCCCAGCGCCCATAGCGGTAGGGCGCCCAGTCATCTGCAATGGCGCCCGGATACCAGACAGCGCCGTACTCGGGCACCGTCTGCCAGTTGCCATAACCGTCGAGATCCTGATAGCCGGTCATGTGCGGTGAAACATATCGACGGGAAACGGACGCCAGCGTGACGTTTTCGCGATGGGCAACCCACTGGTCGAATTCATCCTGGTCCCAGTCACCATCGACCCGCTCGCTACCATTGTTCCACCGACTGGCTTTCTGACCGGCCGCAACCGGGACAACACGGCCACGGTCATCGAAGGTGGCCTGTCCCGCCTGAACGCTCAGCTCACTGTGATCTGAATAAACATCGACGCGATAGCGCCCCGGTGTCAGAAAGCGAACATCTCCATCCGGCGTGGCAACGATGAGATCGTCAACCTGATCACGATCGAGAATGCTGACCGCCAGGCTGCCCCCATTGAGGCGCAGATCGACACTGCTGTCATCGACGGCGGTAAATTCGGCCTGACTGTCACCGGCCAGCCGGTACGCTGTGGAGCCGATCCAGATTTCGGCCCGGCCACGTCGACCGGTTTCGATAATCGCGCCACTGCTCACCGGCCAGTTCAAGGTAGCCGGTCCTCCCTGATCGTTACGGTCAACCCGAAAAAAGACCTGATTTTCAATCAGTGCAAGGCGACCGACGCGAGCTGGCGGATCGCTTTGCGCCAGGGCGGGCAGGGCAACGACCGCAACAAGGGCGAATACGATCCGATGGACTATTTGCAACATCATGAACTCCTTGGATGCAAGGCTGCTCCCACTCGACTAAGCGGGGAATGACTAATCAACGCGGCAGGACGCGAAAGGATGGACGACCTACCCGGAAAAATGGTTTCAAAATGTTGCTGCCGGCATGAACTCAGGCTTTGTCGGTGGCAATACCGTATTTTTTCGCGACAGTCACATACTGTTCGCGCGCGGAGGCCACCTTGGCGCTCTTCCGATCCTTGCGCTGGGCACGCTGCAAATAATCCTGAGCACGAGCCGCCAGCGCCTCATCCCAGCCTCGCTTGTCCATCAAGGCATAAATCGCCTTGGCTGCATTGACCAGAAATTGCAGATTGGGTACCTGCTCGGCCGCCTGGATCAAGAGTTGCACGGCGCCTTCCAGGTCGCCGCTGCGCGCCGCCATGACGCCCTTGTTATTCAGCGCGATAATTTCCTTGCCAACCTGATCGAGCAACGCCTTGCCGGCATCGGGCTGGCCGGTCTTTTCGAAAACGCTGGTGATGTGACCGATGAGGTGCGTGTCCTCGTGATTTTCGGCCGCCACCTGACGCATGATTCTGGCCGCATCGCCTTCCTTGCCGGTCGCGTAACAGGCGTGGGCCAGGTCGACTGCCAGGCGTTGCGAAACATGTTTGCCTTTGGCCGCCGCCTCGGCCTCGACTGTTTTTTGCAAAGCCAGCGCCTGATCGACCAGATGTTGTGCCTTGTCGGCCGAGCCTTCGTGGCTCAGGCAGAGACTTTCGGTCACCAGTGCCGCCAACTCGGCCTGCTTGTCGCCACGCCATTCGCGCTTCATGTCGGCGGCAATCTTGCGTGATGCCGCGACATCACCGCGCTCGACCAAGACGCGCGACAGGTTGGCAAAGTCATCGACGGTACGCAGGCTGGAACCCCTGCTCCGTTCGATCACCTTGCCATAGGCCTTTTCCGCCGACAGCAGATCCTTGTTGCGCGCCGCCACATCGCCCACCAGACGTTGCCGAACGGTGTTGTGCGGCGAAGCATCGGCCGCGCGCTGCAAGCAATGCTGGGCATCCTGCAGGCGGCCCTGGGCTTCATGCACCGAGGCCAGAAAATCGTAGGCGGACAGATAGTCTGGCGCTTCCTGCGTCACCTGTTCGGCCAGTTGTTCCGCTTCATCCAGCGCACCGCGGTCGCGCAGGGCCACGGCCAAGCCCATCTTGGCCCAGGGCACAACGCGTCCTTCCAGCACGCGCCGGAACACCTCTTCGGCTTCGTGCGTCTTGCCCAGCGTATGCAGCAATTCACCCTTGAAGCGCAGCGCATCATAGGTGAACAGCGGCTGCTGCTGGATCACCCGGTCGCAGGCAGCAATGGCCTCCTGCAGCGCGCCGCGTTCGATCTGCTCGTAAATAGCCCGCAGTACGTGCTTCTTGTAGATGGCTTTGACCAGCCGTATCTGCAATTGGTCGGCGGTAAACGGCTTGATCAGGTAATCGTCTGGCGCCAGCTCGGCCAGCGCCACCACGTTGGTGTGGCCGCGCTCGCTGGTGATGATCATGTATACCGTGGATAACGGGATAAGGTGCGCGTGGCGCAATTCTTCGAGCAGTTGCTGGCCGTCGCGGCCGTCATCGAGCACGAAATCGGAAAGGATGATATCGAAGCGATTGCCCTTGACCTGGCGCAATACCTCGGCCGAATTTCCAGCACCGTGCACCAGGATGACACCAAGCGCCCCAAGCATCAGACGCAAGGAATCCCGCGCCGGTGCGTGACGATCGACGATCAGCACTCTTTTTTTGGTCAGCGACTGCTGCAAAACCAGCAGCATCTCTTCATTATCGAGAGGGTTGGGACCTTTGGCCGGGCTCATGCTCATTGCAGCAACTTACTTGAGTTCACCGGACAGGGCAAGGAAGCGGCAAAAACCTGTGATATTTCAGCGCTCTGAAGTAAAATCCGCGATCCGCCATTGCCCTGCGAAAAAGCCCGATCCAATGCTCTATCCCACCCGTTTCGATGTCATCGTCGTCGGCGGCGGTCACGCCGGCACCGAAGCTGCGCTGGCCGCAGCGCGGGCGGGGGCGAACACGCTGCTGCTGACGCACAACCTCGACACACTTGGGGCGATGAGCTGCAACCCGTCGATCGGCGGGATTGGCAAGGGCCATCTGGTCCGCGAAGTCGATGCCTTGGGCGGCGCGATGGCGGCGGCCACCGATGAAGCCGGCATCCAGTTCCGCATTTTGAATGCCTCGAAAGGCCCGGCGGTGCGCGCCACCCGCGCCCAGGCCGATCGCGTGCTGTACAAGCAGGCGATCCGTGGTCGACTGGAAAACCAGCCCAATCTGACCATCTTCGCCGAGGCCTGTGACGACCTGATCATGGAAGGCGAGCGCGTCGCCGGCGCCGTGACGCAGCTCGGCATTCGCTTCATGGCCGATGCCGTGGTGTTGACTGCCGGCACCTTCCTCAACGGCAAGATTCACGTCGGGCTGGAGAACTACACCGGCGGCCGCA
>DAOLIO010000178.1:0-6340 GCA_035328505.1 Azonexus sp. | reverse complement strand
GCTTTCACCTTGGGCATCACCTGATCGAGGTTGTCACTTTCCAGGATGTCGCCATCACTCATCAGCAAGGCGCGCTCCAGGACATTGGCCAGTTCGCGAACATTCCCCGGCCAGTCATGCTGCAACAGGCGGTTGAGGGCCGATGTACTGATCCCGTGCAGCGGTATTCCCTGCAATCGACTGATCTGCTCAATCAAATAATCGGCCAGCAAGGCCATATCTTCAGGACGTTCGCGCAATGGCGGCGTCTTCAGGGTGATCACGTTCAAACGATAGTAGAGATCCGCCCGGAACTGGCCGTCAGCAACCATCTTCTCCAAGTCGCGGCTGGTCGCAGCAATGATCCGCACGTCGACAGCTTGCAGGCGATTTGAGCCGACCGGTTCAAATTCCCGCTCCTGCAATACGCGAAGCAGCTTGGCTTGCAAGGCAAGCGACATATCGCCAATTTCGTCGAGAAACAGCGTGCCGCCATCGGCCAACTTGAACTTGCCATCTCTGCCGCGCTTGTCAGCGCCCGTATACGCCCCGGGCGCAACGCCAAAAAACTCGGCTTCCAGCAAGGTTTCCGGCACGGCAGCAATATTGACGGCCACAAAAGAGCCATTGGCTCGGGGGCTGGCCGCATGGATCGCCTGAGCCAGTAATTCCTTGCCCGTCCCGGTTTCGCCGAGGATGAGCACGGATGAGGATGTACGTGCGGCGCGCCGTGCCGCCTGCTTCAGACTACTGCAGGCGGCACCCGCGCCAATAAAACTCGAAAAGGTATATTTGGTTCGCCGGGCATCCGCCAGCTTGCGCTCGGCTTCAGCCAGATCGGCTCTCAGGCGCTGATAGCGGGACACCACCGGCGCCAGCTGACGCGGGTCGTCATACAGTATAAAGCCGACCGCGCCGACCACCTTCCCGCCGGTATCCCTGAGTGGCAAGCGGGTCACGACATATGCCTCGTCACCGGAATCCATGATGTCGAGCATGATCGGCTGCCCCGTATGAACGACCTGTCGCAACAGGCTGTTCGGAATCACCTCTTCGACTGGCCGCCCAACCATCGCTGCCAGATCGGTGATTCCCAGGTGTCCGGGATATTTGTCATTCATCCACACCACATTGGCCTGGGCATCGACAATCACCGCCCCCTCGCATAGGTCGGTGAAATGCGAGAGCAGCGACTGCGATGCCAGCTGCCGCAGATCGTCAGGGGTATTCATGCCGATCCCGGCATCAGTTGGACAGCGCCGCCTCGATTTCAGCAAATGTACTGGCCAGTTCAAAGCCTAGTACCGGCACCCCCAGCAAACGCCCGATATGCGTCGCCGAGAACAAACCGCGCACTCGGGGCAGGCCCGACGCCATATCCACATCCTCTACCAGGATATGTTGACGACCCAGGCGCTTCAACGCGTTCAGGATATCAACCACACGGGCGTTCAACACCTCATTCAGATAGAGGGTGTCGACATTGCCAACCGGTGTCATCAAATCAGCGACCAGCAGTTCATCACGCTTGCAGCCACGAGCGTGCGCAATCTGCATCGGCTTTTCGCCCAGAATGTCACGGGCGGTGATCAAGCCCTCGACCCGATCGTCAGCAGCGGTCACCATCAACAGACGAACACCGCGCGAAATCATCTGTGCATTCGCCTCTTTAATCGACGCATCAGCGCCAATGACGACCACGCTGACCCGAAGAAAGTCCGTCATCGCCTCGATCGCGGGCGAATCCGCACCAATCAGGTTGTAGCCTGACGCGCTCAGCATCGCGTTTGTGGAAATCTTGTGTGTTTGCACCTTGGCAGCCAAAGTCATGTCTCGATCCTCCAACCAGTTATTGTTGTGGTGACAAGTGATAACCTGCGAATCAGTGTGACACTGACTCAGGCAAAGTATTCGGTGAATCTCGCTGTAATACAAGTCCCGAAAGAGAAATACCCCTGCCAATCCCCGAAGCCGACAGGTCAAAATTCGCGCAACAAAAAGGGCGGCCAAAGCCGCCCCTCTAGCTCGCCGGAATGAAGTCAGGCTTGCTGCGTGCGCCGACGAGCGATTGCACCGATCAAGCCCAGGCCAGCCAGCAACATGGCGTAGCTTGCCGGCTCGGGAACGGCCGCAGCGACCAGGCTGAATTTAATTTCATTTTGTGGATTGGATGTGATGCTGGAAAAGAAGCCGCCGCTTGCACTCAAGGTCAGCATCCCACCCGTCACAACAATGGCATTGAATGAACCGGCACCACTCGAATCAGAACCGGACAAATATCCTGTCGAATAGCCGGCACCGCTCAGCGTCGTCGTTTTGGTCAAGATACCGCCGAAAGGAAGCACTGGCCCGCCGTTAACGGACGCATTAGCACCAGCAACCGCTTGCGTCATTGCACCGCCCACTTCGGTAAACACCAGATTTCCCACCGATGCACTCAAGCCGCTCAGTCCATACCCGGCATTGGCCGAGATCGTAAAGTCCGGCAATACAAACGTGCTGGTCACCGGCGCGCCAAGGCTGACCACATTCACGCTGGTCGGCAGATTCCAGCCGAACCCAGTAACATTCCCACCGCCGGTGAAACTTAACGACGGGCTGCCGAAAATCGTGCTGTCGTCAAATGTGAGGCTATATGAACCGTAGTCATTGGTTTGGGTGGCAGCACCCGCCGCAGTAGCGACTGACAACGCAAAAAGAGAAATCAAGGCACGAATTTTCAACGACGGCTCCTGAAAATGATGATGACGAAGTGCCAATAAACCACATCTGGCGCATGCCAAGTCTAACGCAATAATCATTCCGCATGTATCAACACACTGATTTGACAACGCCAAATTGCATATCCCGGGTTACTGTCACCTCGTTTGTGATAAATCCCGACATACCGCTTCCAGTAGCCACAGGAAGCGTATGATCAGCATTCCGCAGTGAGCGACCAGAAATGAGCGACGAGAATAGCCCCAAAAAATCCAAGTCCCACGTCATTCTGTGGATTGCAGCGTCGCTGTTCATCATTCTCGCCATCGCTGGCATGTGGGCAGCGGACTATTACTTTTCGCCAGAAATGCTAAGTCCTATCAGCGTACCCGACGCCGTCGGAAAATAATTTTGCGGTAGGCGAATCGCCCCCTGAAACCGTGGCAACTGGGAAAATATCGCTGAAGCCTCCAGCGACCACGCCAGCCTGAAAAGACAATGTCTTAATATTTTCGAAACATCGCCATGCCATTATAATAGTTCAGGATGGGCACCAAGACTTTGCATGCAGTCAGCGCAGCAGCATCACACAATCCGGAACTGTATCGCATGCATTCGTTTGCACCAGATGGATGGACTCTATGAGCACTCAAGCAAGCATCGGACTACTTCAAGGTCGATTTATCGCCACACTCAAAGATGGTCGCAGCATCGAACATTCAGATATGCACCACCTGGCCTATGCCCTTTATCAAGCGGGTGTAAAAGCCAAAGGCATTCACTATGAATGGCGACCCGGTCAGAGAATGATTACCGCGGGTCAGCAGGTTGCATTATGTGCAGCGATACGGCAGCAAGAGCAAAACAACCATCAAGCAATCTGATCAGCCCTTACTTGAACACGACGCAGGCCAAGATATCGCAGCTGCGCAGCTAGCGCCGTTTTTCCCCGCCCAGTAGGGAATACACTCCATTCTGGCTTGTAGCCAGATAAACCCCCCAGAAACGTGCCCCGACTAACCGCCTGAACTCGGTCTAAAAAGTGAACGCGACCAACACGCAATTTGGGCCAAGAATCAAGCATAACCTGTCCAAACAGCAGTTCGATAGTGCGGTGAACAATCGAACGCAGGACCATATTTAACGGTTGATTTGCCCCGGAAAACGATATCCTGGCCAATCGTCACAAAATAAAGTAATTCTCGGCCAAAAAATTTAACAAATAAACTCAGTTGGTTATGGATAGCTGGCAAGTTCAAGATCACCCCAGGATGCCACAAACACCAGAAAATCATACCAATCTGCATAAACGATCTTGTTTTTTCGAACAATAAATCAGCCGCAGATTGATTTCTTCGCCCCCCATCCCAACATATAGTGACGTCACCAACCTAACGAAGGACGAATGACTATGCGCAATGAAGCACGCGTTATCGACTTAAGTCGAACCGAATATGGCACGTATGCTGCGCCCGACACCAACCGGGTTATTCGCAATACCTATCAACTGCTCGCCCTGTCGACCGCTGTTGCCGGTGCCGGTGCTGGCATTAGCATGCTCGCCGGCTTCGGCCCATTGGCAGGCATTGTTTTCACCCTGCTTGGCTTACTGCCGTTGTTTTACCTGCACAAGAAGCGCGATACCGCGGCAGCTGTTCCAGCGATGCTGACTTTTACCGGTTTGAGCGGCTTGGGCCTCGGCCCGACGCTGAGCCACTACATTAATATGCCAGGCGGTAGCAGTACGGTTCTGAATGCTGCGGTCATCACCACGGCGGTGACCTTGGCGTTGACGGCCTACGTTCATAAGACCGGCAAGGATTTTTCCCGCATGGGTGGCTTCTTGTTTGCCGGCCTGATCGTTGTCATCTTGGCCAGCATCGCTGCAATGTTCGTCCCAGCCATGCAGGCCGGGGTGTCAGCCGTTGGCGCATTGCTGTTTTCTGGTTTCATCCTGTACGACACCAGCCGCTTGGTTCGTGGCGAAGAAAATAACTACGTAATGGCAGCCGTCAGCATGTACCTGAATGTGCTGAACCTGTTCCTGTCGCTCTTGCAGCTTCTGGGCTTCTCAAGTAACGACTGATATCGACCAAGCAACAATAAGAGGAGCACCGACATGGACAGATTGCTCAGGTGCTCGACGAACGCCTCTCGGCAAGCCTGAACTTAACCGCAAGCATCAAAAAACGGGACCCTGGGGTCCCGTTTTTTTGCGTCTCCGGATCTGGCAGTGGCAATATTCCGCCCAATCTTTTTAGGCAATCCGTCTGACTTACTATGCCGAACCTGATAAGCAAAAATGCGACCTGGTGACGACACTATGCTTATAGGCACACAACTAGCCGTGTACGGCGGCGCGTATCCTTGCCGGCAATCCGGGATTGAGTTCGATCCCCGTATGCGGTTTGGGGAATGACAAATTTGAGCATCAAAGTCAATTCGAACCATATTTTCGCCACAGGCCTGCTAGTCGGCCAAAACCGCCGGCGGGGTATATGGCGAGCCATGGCCGGAATGGCGCCGATCCCAGCCATTGCCAATGTTATTTCGCTAACCAACCACTTTGTGATTCATGCTGCGGCTGGAGCGTTTCGATATCTGCCTGATGACGCAAAGAGACCTACAGCCGCCTACTGAATGGAATGCTTCGGATCGTAGATTTGATGGTGGAAATTCTCCTTTCTCGACAACCCCCGCTTGTCCAATCAGGTCCTTCGAGAAACATCCCTCATTCGGAAAGAACTGCCTCTGCGGTCCGGAAGGCATCGGCCGCCAGAGGAACGCCGCAATAGACGGCAGCGTGCAGGAGGATTTCCTGAATTTCCGTGGCGGATGCACCGTTATTGAGCGCACCCCGGACATGCCCGCGCAATTCGTGTTGCCGCCCTAGGGCGGCAAGCATGGCGATGGTGATCAGGCTGCGGGTTTTCAGGTCGATGCCGCCGCGGCGCCAGACGGAGCCCCAAGCGTTGGCGGTAATGAAATCCTGCAAGGGGCGGGTGAATTCCGTGGCATTGGCAAAAGCCTTGTCGACGAACTCGTCACCCATGACCTGTCGGCGCACTTCAAGCCCTTTGATATAGGCATCAGTCATCAATCTTTCTCCTTGAGTTGGCGGTTGGCGAGTGCCATCTTGCCGAGTCGCCGCGCAGCGCCACAACGGCGTGCCGGTACTCGGCCCGGGTCAGTTTCCCGAGTAGATGGCGGCGCTCAATATCCCACAGCTTGCCGACCAGATCTATGGTTTCACGCGGATTGCCGAGCCACGGCTGGCCACCGCCCGCCGTGGCAGCATCGGACTTCATGAGACGGCAGCAAGCTCCGCGGCATGGCGCGCGCTGAGGCACGGCGACACGGAGAAGCTGCAAGCTGTTTTCGCCCTGACCTCGTTTACCGAAACGCCGGGGTGCAATTCGCTCAGGGTCAGGCCACCGCCGGCATTGACGGTGAACACGCACAGGTCAGTGATGATCATGTCCACCACGCCCTTGCCGGTCAGGGGCAGGCTGCAATTGGGCAGAATCTTCGCCGTCCCGTCCTTCGCGGTGTGCTCCATCAGGACGATGACGCGCCCGACGCCCGACACCAGGTCCATCGCCCCGCCCGGCCCCTTGACCATCTTGCCGGGCACCATCCAGTTGGCCAGGTCACCGTTCTC
>DAOLIO010000177.1:0-6371 GCA_035328505.1 Azonexus sp. | reverse complement strand
GCCGCCGATGAGAAACCATGCGTCTCGACCACCCTGACAAAGACCGCGAGGTCAGACAACTGATCGAGTGGATTGATTGTTTCCATTGGGCAACAAATAGTTATATGTAATGCTAATTGTAGCGATAAACGCCCCATGAAATGATGCAGACGTCACGTCAATGGAGAATGCCATGCCCCTGATCCAGATTACTTTGAGCGGTCCGTCGGCCGCACCCGATACGATTCAACATTTGCAGCGTGAAACGACTCGCCTGATGGAAGGCATCCTGAACAAGGATGCGACGCTGACCGTCGTCGTCATTTCGCAGTTGCCCGATGGGGCGTTCTCGGCCAATGGTCAGGCAGTGCCAACGGGGGCCAGCATGCAGGCAATGATTACCGCGGGCACCAACAGCGCGGCTGAAAAGGCAGATTTCATTTTGGCTGCAAAATCCTTGTTGACCGCAGCAATCGGCACCAGCGCTGCCCCGATCTACGTTGCACTGCATGAACTGCCTGCCGACAGCTGGGGTTACGATGGTGCAACACAGGCAGCACGCAAAGCGCAGCGCACCATGGCAAATGCGCACGGCGGTGCCGCATGACCGCCCGTACCTTGCGCCAGATCGCCGGCGTCCGGCCTGGGCTGCAGGCCGGCGCCCGGCTGCAGGCCGCCAGAACAGCCGTGGTGCTGATCGACTACCAGAACGAATACTGCAGTGGCCCGCTGGCACTGCCAGATGAGCCAATGGCCAGCGCTGCTGCACGCCAGCTCCGCGCCTGGGCGGACAGCGCCGGCATTGCGCTCATTCATGTACTGCATCAGGCCCCGGCCTCGGCACCAGTCTTCGCACCGGATTCCTTTGGCGCTTTGCCTATTGCCGGGCTGGAACCTGCCGAAGGCGAAACGATCATCCGCAAGCAACTGCCATCAGCCTTTGCCGGCACTGAATTCGCCGAAGTTCTGCAGGCGCGGGGCTTTGAAACGCTGTTGATCGCTGGTTACATGACGCACAATTGCGTCGATTCAACCGCCCGCGATGCCTTTCATCGCGGTTTTCAGGTTGGCGTGGTGGCTGACGCCTGCGCCACGCGAGACCTGCCGGGACCGGATGGGCACACGATGCCGGCATCAACGGTCCAAAATGCGGTGCTTGCCGGATTGGGCGACCGCATCGCAGAGCTGGTCGATTTGGGGATGCTGGCAGCCATGAAAATTGGCTGAGCGATCTCCGGGCGGGCCAAGGCTGTCGCCCGTCATGAGCGCGAATACGCTCTGCCAGAGGCACCAACCGCCAATAAATTATGTAGAAATGTTAAGACTTCTTCATATAAATTCACCAAAGCAGGCGTTGTTTTGCTTAGTATTGGGCTGCGTTCCGGATAAACCGGCGCTTTTTAATCAGGCAATAAAGGAGCTTATATGGGAATCTTCAGCAACATTTTGTCCAAACTCGGATTTGGCGATGACAAGAAGGACGTGGTTGCCGAAGCGGCTCCAGCGGGCGCAGAAGGCTCAGCAGCACCGGCTGCCCCGGTGGCCATCAGCGCGGTTGATGTGGTGTCCAAGCTCGAAGGGATGGCTGCAGCACACGCTGAAAAGCTGAACTGGAAGACATCGATTGTCGATCTGATGAAGCTGCTCGGCCTGGACAGCAGCCTAGCCGTCCGCAAGGAACTGGCGGCCGAACTCGGCTGTCCGGCAGACAAGATGGGTGACTCTGCGCAGATGAACATGTGGTTGCACAAAGCCGTGCTGCAAAAGCTGGCTGACAATGGTGGCAACATTCCGGCAGAACTGCTGTAAGCAGTAGCGATACGCAGCTTTACCGCATCATCAGGGCCCGTCTTGTACGGGCCTTTTTCTTGGCTGTCTTAGCCGGCGAGCCCTTCGTCGAGCAGGCGTTCGCATTCGAGCATCAGCGACTCGGCGATCTCTGAATGATGATTGGGATCGAGCGACTCCATCATTTCATGGGCGGCGTACATCCCGGCTTCGCGCGACAGACTGCCCTGGATCTGGCGAGCGAGCTGGTCACTGAGGGCAGAAAGCTGTCGGCGTTCGTTGAGGGGCAGCTTGTTTTTCGAGCGCGACAGCCAATCCGCCGCGAGGCTGGCGCCCTGGGCTTCAGTCAGCCATTGCGCGTGTTGGTAAAAAGCCGTCAGCCGCTCGGCGGCGAGGGCGAAAATGAGCGCAACGCGCATGCCGCGCTCGGTCATGGATGGGCTGGCAGGCTTATCCCAAGTCATGTGTCACCATCTTTTGTTATCCTGCCGCACCTTATCACGCCCGCCCGGTACGCCATGTGCCGGCATGACCTGAATGTCACTGAACACCCTTGAAGACTTGCGCGCCGGCAAGCTGGCGGGAAGTCGCCATCTGAAGCTGGCCTGTGGCCTGACTGAATTTCCACGCCAGATTTTCGATCTGGCCGAAACGCTGGAGATTCTCGATTTGTCCGCGAATGCGCTGACTGCGCTGCCCGACGATCTGCCACGGTTGCACAAGCTGCGCATCCTGTTTTGTTCGGATAACCATTTCACCGAATTGCCAGCGGTGATCGGGCAATGTCCGGCGCTGGAGATGGTGGGTTTCAAGGCAAACCGGATTCGGACGGTGCCGGCAGCAGCGCTGTCACCCAGATTGCGCTGGCTGATTCTGACCGATAACCGGATCACCGAACTGCCGCCAGAAATCGGCCGCTGCACACGCTTGCAGAAGCTGATGCTGGCGGGCAACCGATTGCAGTCGCTGCCACCCGAAATGTCCAAGTGCACCGGGCTGGAGCTGCTGCGTGTCTCCGCCAACCGGCTAGCGGCTCTCCCAGACTGGCTGCTTGCGCTGCCGAAGCTGTCTTGGCTGGCGTTTGCCGGGAATCCATTGTGTCAGGATGGACAGGTGCAGACGAACGTATTGCCGATTGATTGGAATGATTTGCTGGTCAGCCACCCATTGGGCGAGGGCGCTTCCGGCGTCATTCATCAGGCGGAATGGCAAACCGGCGAGGGCGCACAGCCAGTAGCGCTGAAGCTGTTCAAGGGCGCCATGACCAGCGATGGCTTGCCGCTCAACGAGATGAATGCCTGCATGATGGCCGGTGCGCATCCGAATCTGATTCCTGTGCTTGGCAAGCTGGCGGCGCACCCGGAAGATGCTCACGGGCTGGTCATGGGCTTGATCGACACCAGCTTCCGCAATCTGGCCGGGCCGCCCAGCCTGGATTCCTGCACGCGCGACGTTTATCCGGCTGACACGAGTTTCGATGTGGATGCCGCCATTCGTCTGGCGCTGAACATCGCGTCGGCAGCCGCGCATCTGCATGCGCAGGGCATTGTGCACGGCGACCTGTATGGCCACAATATTTTGCACGATGCGGATGGACAGGCGCTTCTCGGTGATTTCGGCGCGGCATCGTTCGTGCCGCCGGACGACCCGGTCGTCGCCAAGGCCCTGGAGCGCATCGAAGTACGGGCATTTTCCTGCTTGCTGGAGGAATTGCTCGAACGTACTCCGGAAAAACAGGATTCTGCGGTCAACCGGGAAAAAGCCGAAAAATTGAAATATTTGCAGGCGGCCTGCGCACAGGAAAACGTCTCGGGAAGACCGCTTTTTACGGAAATACTCAAGACACTCGCTGATCTGTCGAACGAATAATCGCGTTGCTGTCTGTTCGAGAGCGTCTGTTCCGCCCGCCTGCAATCAATTCTGCAAGTTTTTCATGCGGCGATACAAGGTGCGTTCGGAGAGGCCCAGATGTTTGGCCAACGCTTGGCGACTACCGTCAAATCGAGATATCGCATCGGCCAGTTCTCGCTCGTTGAGTTTTCGTCTTTGTACCTTGCGTGGCGGGGCGGCAGGGGGCTTCGCCATGAGCGGTATCTGGCCGCCAGAGAGATGGCTGACCTGGATTTCGTCGCCATCGCACAGCAGGCAGGCGCGTTCGAGCATGTTGCGCAGTTCGCGCACGTTGCCGGGGAAGGGGTAGGCTGCCAGCCAGTCGAACGCTGCCGGCGAGAGGCGCAGGTTGCGGCCATTGGCCACCCGGGTCAGCAGGCTTTCGGCCAGCAGCGTGATGTCGTCGCCACGGTCACGCAGGGCGGGCAACAGAATGGGGAAGATGTTCAGGCGGTAGAACAGGTCCTGGCGGAAACTGCCTTCGGCGATCATCTCGGCCAGCGGCCGGTGGGTCGCTGAAATGATGCGGACCTCGGCCTGGCGCAGTTCCGGCGAACCCACCCGGCGGTAGGTGCCGGTTTCCAGCAGGCGCAGTAACTTGACTTGTATGGAGAGCGGAATGTCACCGACCTCGTCGAGAAACAGCGTGCCGCCAGCCGCCGCCTCGATCAGCCCGGTCTTGCGGGCCGTGGCGCCAGTGAAGGCCCCACGCTCGTGGCCGAAAAGTTCGCTTTCAAACAGGGTTTCAGCCAGTCCGGAACAGTCGACGGCGACGAAGGGACGCTCGGCATGCCGGCTGAACTGGTGAATGGCATTGGCTACCAGTTCCTTGCCGGTACCGGATTCGCCCTGCAGCAGCACCGCGGCACCGGACGGGGCCACACGGGCGATCATCTCCATCATGTTGAGGAAGGGCGGCGAGCGGCCGATCAGGCCATGCGCGTGGTCTTCGCTGCGGCTGACGGCGAAAGGCTCAAGTTTCTCGATGTAGTAAACGACCTCGCCTTGCGCATCGCGGATGGGGGAGAGCTCGATGTTCTCGAAGTGTTCGCCCAGGCGGGTGTGATGGACATGGATGACCCGTTCGCGTTGGCCCGACATCAGGCTGCGTTGCAGCGGGCAGGATTCGCCAGCCTGGTCGCAGGGGACCGAGTAACGGTGCGAGACCTCGTAGCAGGTGCGGCCGACCGGTTCCAGCTCGGTGACCCACTTGCTGCGATAGGCTTCATTGGCAGCCAGGATGCGGTAGTTTCGATCGCAGAGGATGTGCGGCTCGGCGAGATTTTCCAGGAAGGAAATCAGTTCGTTCGGTGGTTTGCGGTGGTCGGCCATCAGCGTGCTTTCGTCATGCCACAAACTGTCATTGTAGCTGCCATGTCCGCCATTTTGTTGAAATGGCAGTAATAATGGCAGCGATGGAAAATATACTTTCCCGTCAAATCATCTACTTATCAATGCAGCGTGACTTGATGACTGCTGGCACGACTATTGATAAGTATTTGCTGTTATACGTCTAACCAGCCTGCGACCATTTACCACATTCCATGAGCTCAGCCGCTTCAGGACAATCCGCCTTCCCGTCACCACATCAGGAAACAGCCAATGAATCTTAAAGATCGCAAGCTGCGCAATGACATCGCGCTGGTGATCGTGATCAAGCTGGTCCTGATCATGGCCCTGTGGTGGGTCTTTTTCCGCGGCGCGACGGTCGCTGTCGATGACGCAGCCACGGCCGCCCACCTGATTGCAACGCCGAATCCCCCAATTTCAGTCAATGGAGAACCCCATGCTCAGTGAGCAACTCGTCGATCTGTCACGCCTGCAGTTCGCCGTCACGGCCCTTTACCACTTCCTGTTCGTACCCCTGACCATCGGCATGACCTGGATACTGGTGATCATGGAGTCGGTGTACGTGATGACCGGCAAGCCCGTCTACAAGGACATGACCCGCTTCTGGGGCAAGCTGTTCGGGATCAATTTCGCGCTCGGTGTGACGACCGGCATCACCATGGAGTTCCAGTTCGGGACCAACTGGGCTTATTACTCGCACTACGTCGGCGACATCTTCGGCGCGCCGCTGGCCATTGAAGGGCTGATGGCTTTCTTCCTCGAATCGACCTTCATCGGCCTGTTCTTCTTCGGCTGGGATCGGGTATCGCGCAAGCAGCATTTGCTGGTGACCATCCTGATGGCCGTTGGCACCAATCTGTCGGCGCTGTGGATCCTGATCGCCAATGGCTGGATGCAGAATCCGGTCGGCGCCGAGTTCAGTTACGTGACCATGCGCATGGAAATGGTCGATTTCGCCGCCGTGCTGTTCAACCCGGACGCCCAGGCCAAGTTCGTGCACACCGTGTCGGCCGGCTATGTCACCGGGGCGATGTTCGTCCTCTCCATTTCTGCTTTCTACCTGCTGGTCGGCCGCGATATCGATTTTGCCAAGAAGAGTTTCCGCATTGCTGCCGCGTTCGGCTTTGCCTCGATCTGCTCGGTCATCGTGCTCGGCGACGAATCCGGTTACACCGTCGGCGAGGCGCAGCAGACCAAGCTGGCGGCCATGGAAGCGATGTGGGAAACCGAACCGGCGCCCGCTTCGTTCAACCTGATTGCCATCCCCAACGAAGCCGAGATGAAGAATGACTTCGCGATCGAGATTCCCTGGGTGATGGGCCTGATCGGCACCCGTTCGCTGGACAAACAGATTCCCGGCATCA
>DAOLIO010000176.1:0-6444 GCA_035328505.1 Azonexus sp. | reverse complement strand
GTGTCCGAGCGGCCTTTGACGAACTGGACGACGCCGACCTTGAGGCCATGCCCGAGGGCGCGTGCCACGACGCCGAAAGCCGCGCTGGATTTGCCCTTGCCGTTGCCGGTGTTGACCACCAGAACACCGCGCTCTTCCTGTGCTGCCTCAATCTTGCTATCGACGACGGCTTTTTTCTTTTGCATGCGTTCTTCGTGAGTGACAGTCATGAATTTGCTCAGTCAATTGGGTTTTGAGGATCGAAGGCGACTTCCACGGTCAACCGGGAAAATCGGCCAAATTTGAAATTTTCTTATTCCGGAATGAAGCAGCGATGGCCTCGGTCGTCGAGCTGGCGCAGGCCGTAGCCGTACAGGTCGGACAGCGTTTCGGCCGTCAGAATGGTCTCGACCGTTCCCGTCTCGGTGCGGCCATCGCCATACACCAGCAGGGCCCTGTCACAGAAACGATAGGCCAGGGCCGGATCGTGGAGGACCATGATGACCCCGGCGCCGCAATCGCGAGCCGCGCCAGCGAAGAGGTCGAGTACGGCCATCTGGTGATTGAGGTCAAGATGCGACAGGGGTTCATCGAGCAGGTAAAGCGGCGCCGCCTGCGTCAGCAGCGTAGCGATCGCCAGTCGCTGCCGTTCGCCGCCGGATAACGTATGAATCTGGCGTGACTCCATGCCTTCCAGCCCCACCGCCTTGATGGCGCTGCGGGCCAGTTCGGCATCGCGCGTCGATTCCCAGTCCCAGCGCCCGAGGTGCGGATGGCGTCCGGTCAAGGCTGTTTCCAGTACGCTCGAACCGAAGGGATCATTTTGAAACTGGCCCAGCCAGGCGCGGCGCAAGGCGGCTTGTCGGGCCGGCAACAAGACCGCGTCTTCACCATCGAGCAACACCGCGCCAGACGCCGGCGCACGCAGGCCGGCCAGCGTCGACAAGAGTGTCGATTTGCCGGCGCCATTGCGACCGAGGATGGCGAGTCGCTCCCCGCTGGCCAGCCGCAGGTTGATCGGGCTAACGACCGTTTTGCCACCGATTTCGACGGCCAATTGCCGGGCTTCGAGCAATGGCTGGGTCATTTCGGTTGCCTTGAAAGCAGGAACAGGAAGACAGGAACGCCGATCAGTGCTGTCAGCACCCCGACGGGCAACTGTTGCGGCGCCAGCAGCGTACGCGCCAGGGTGTCGGCCAGCACCAGCAGCGAACCCCCCGCCAACACCGATGCGGGCAACAGCAGGCGTTGGTCGTTACCGGTGGCCAGCCGTACCAAATGTGGCACGACCAGACCCACAAAGCCAATCGAGCCAGCTGTCGTTACCGATGCCGCAGTGGCCAGCGAAGCCAGCAGATAGATGGCATAACGCAGCCGGCCCACCGCCACCCCCAAGGCTTGGGCCTGCATCAGCCCGCGGGACAGCAAGTTCAATTCACGCGCAAAAGGCATGGCCAGCGTCAGCGCAATGGCCAGAGCAGTCAGGGCCGGCCACCATTGTGCACTCTGACCGAGGTCGCCCATCAGCCAGAACAGCATGCCGCGCAGCTTGTGTTCTTCGGCAATCGTCAGCATCAGTGCGACCAGTGCGCCACAACCAGCGGCGACAATGACGCCGGTCAGCAACAGGCGGGTTTGCGTCCAGCTGCCGTCGCCATGGGCCAGTCCAAACACCAGCAGCATCGCCGCGAAAGCCCCGACAAAGGCCAGCCCGTCGACGCCCAGCACCGGCAGACCGAGCAACATGGCAAACATGGCCCCGACCCCGGCGCCGCCGGAAATGCCCAGCACGTAGGGGTCGGCCAGCGGATTGCGCAGCAAGACCTGCATCAGGGCGCCGGCCAGGGCCAGTAGCCCACCACAGGCAAAACCGGCCACAGCGCGCGGCAAACGCAACTGCAATACCACGTCACCTGCGCCGCCCTCCCGGCCCAGCAAGGCGGCCAGCACTTCCGAGTAGGAAATCTTGAAACTGCCCACCGTCAGCGCCAGCCAGAAGCTCGCCACGGCCAGCAGGCAGAGGCTGGCGAGAATCAGCAGGGCGCGTTGGCGGGTGGGCATTTACTTGAAGTCGTAGCGGGCGGAAACGAAAACGGCGCGTCCGTCCGCCGGATAGTAGTAATAATCGCTTCGCGATGGCGAATACAGCGCGAACGGCGCGTAGTGCTTGTCGGTGAGATTGAGCACCTTCGCCGAAACCGTTACCGGTCCAACGCGCCAATCGGCGACGAGATCAAGCGTCGTGTAGCCGGAGAGCATTTTGAGCTGGTTCGCATAATCGCCGCTGAACCGGCGATCGCCGATATAGTTGGCCGACAAGCCATAGTTGCCAAGTTGACCGCCCTGCCAGTTGATGCGGAGGGAAGCCTTGTTGTTCGGCACCATCGGCACGGATTTGTCCTGATAAACCCCTTCACGGAACTTGGCATTGGTATAGGTATAGGCGAGCTGGGTTTTCAGTGTCGACGTGATGCGCCAGGCGACTTCCGTTTCCAGGCCGCGCCGCCGTGTCGGGTCAAAATTGATATTGGCACCCTGGGCGCCGTCGTAGCCAATCTCGTCCTTGAGGTCCATCTGATAGGCCGCCAGCTGCAATGAAAGGGGCCCGAAGGTGGCGCTGCCGCCAAGTTCGCCGATGGTCCCGTGCTGCGGTTGAAGATTGCCGGCAAATACCGGATTGCCGGTCAGTGCGTCGTAGCCGAACAGTTCATCCGTATTGGCGAAGCGGAATGTGGTGCCAAATTTCCCGTAAACCCGCCAATCGTTCTGTCGATAAACCAACCCCGCATCCACGGCGCTTCGCGTGTGCTCGCTGCGTCCGGACACGGCTGGCATGAACCACGCCGGGTAGGCATCCTGATCGGCTGTTTGCTTCACTCTTTGCGTCCGTCCGCCAAGGGTTATCGTCATATGCTCGGTGAGGTTCGTCGTGTTCTGCAGATAAATGGCCGTGCTGTCCTGCTCGGCCCGGTTGTTGGCATACGAGGAGTATTGGTTGGCGACATCACCGGAATAGTAGTCAGCACCAAGGACGCTCTCGCTCTTCAGCGAGCCCAAACCGTGCGCCCAGCGAATACGGGGCGTTACCGACACCATGTTGCGCTGGCGATCGGATGTGCTGCCAAAGGACACGCTGTCAAAGTGTTGTTCCGCGTGATCCAAGGCGACTTCAGCTTCAAGACGCAAGGCCTCACTTAATTGTACGGAAACGCCAGGACGTAGCCGGTAACCTTCCTTGCGCTGGGTATCGAATGGCGTTCTGGCCTGCTTCGGGTCAGTCCGGTAGGTGTTCTCGGCGATGGAACCGGGCGTGCCGGCGCTTTCATTGAAAACCGCGAAATCAGTAAATATTTCGGCGTGGGAAAATGCCCAGCCCAGCCTTCCCGCCAGCGATGCCTGGTCGGCCTGGTTGTTCTTTCGCCAGCCGTCGGTAGCGCCATAATGGGCCTTCAGGTTGCCATAGCCGGCGTTTCCTCCCCATGAGAGTTCGCCATCCGCTTGACGCGAGTTGAAGCTGCCAACACCGACCGAGGCTGCGGCTGCTGTACGTGCCGACTTGTCCGTCACAATATTGATGACACCGCCTGTCGCGCGGTCGCCATAGAGGACCGAGCCGGCACCCCGCATGATTTCGATCCGCTCGATGCTGGCGAGCGGGATGATCGACCAGTCGATGCCGCTCATGTCGAGCGGATTCATGCGCTGGCCGTCAATCAGGATCAAGGTGTTGTTGCCAGCCGTATCGCCAAAGCCGCGCAGGTCGACGGCGGCGTCAATCCCCATGCTGCCGTAGAGTGGCGAAACCATGACGCCGGCACTGTTCTTGAGCAGGTCGGGAATGTTGCGAGCCGGTGAGGTTCGGATATCGTCCCGTGAAATGATGGTGACGTTGCCGGGGACGGCCGGTGCCTGCTCGGCAAAACGTGTTGCTGTCACCACAATCGGGTCAAGTTGCGATTCAGCTTGGGCCATCGCGGCTGTCAGGGCGAGTGCCGGCAAAAGGGCCAGCGATTTTGTACGTGGATGCATTATTTTCCTTTTCCCGGCGGGCGTCCCCGCATGCCGGAAGAGCGATGAAAAGGAAGTGCGCGGGGAGAAGGCTGGTTGCGATAACCGGCACCACACCCCCGTGGTACTTCCGCTGTTTTGTCGCAGGCCGGTATCCGGGCTTGCAAGTCTTGACGTATCGCCTTCCCAGGTTTTCACCCAGTGGCCTTGTGATACGTCCGCACTTGCTTACCGTTGCGGGGGCAGCAGCGGAGTTGTCTCGTTGGAGACGCACCGCTTTCCCGTTTAACTGCGTTTGGAGAAACCTGACGCAGCACCTGTAGCAGTCGTAATTTTACATTGATGATTTCTTAAATAATAGAAACATGGCGTGTTCTTGAATGGACTTCGTCCAGCAAGAAACTACGGAACGTCCCTTCGCCACACAGCATTCGCCAAGGCGCCCACCTGAGCAGGCAAGGCGGCGCACTGGCGGTGGGCTGACTATTTAGGGCTGTAACGCAACCCGATAAACGCGTTCAGGCGTGGTTGTGCGTAGGCCCAGGCAGTTTCGTATTGTTCATCGAACAGGTTATTGATTCGAGCTTCAAGGCGAACGTCCGGACTGATCTGGTAATGGCCAAACAGATTGACCAGCGTGTAGCCCTTCATCTGGCGGGTGTTGGTAGCGTTGTCGAAGCGGGTGCCGACGGCCTGGACCTCCGTTCCGACGTTCAGTGGGCCGGTAGCGTAACTAAGTGAGAAATTGGCCTGCTCGTCGGCGCGACGTGGCAGCTTTTTCCCGGTTGTGGCATCGTGCGGATCCATGATGTCGATGCTCGCATTGATCTGCCAGTGGCCAATCGAACCGGCATAGGTCAATGAGTTGCCCCGGATTGTGGCTTTGTTGATATTGACCAGCGGAGAGCCGCCAATCAAATCAGTGATTTTGTTGTCAAAATAAACCCAGCCAATCCGGTGGCCGGTCTCCAGCCAGGTCAGGCCGATTTCCCGGTTCAAGGCTTCTTCCGGCTTCAGGTTTGCCGAGCCAAACCCCGGAAAATAGAGCTGGTTGAAGGGGGGGGCCTTGAACGCAGTACCAATCGCCCCGCGTGCGGAGAGCGTGCTCGTGAATTGATAGCCGTAGGCCAGGTTGCCCGTATTCTTGGCGCCGAATTGCGAGTTGTCATCGCGTCGTCCTGCGAGTTGCACGCTATGGTTGCCAAGCTTGGCGTTGTAGCCTAAGAAAGGTGAACTGACCGTGCGTTCACGAACGGTATAGTTGGTGGTGCTGTTAACTTCCTGGGACAAATACTCGTAGCCGATCAGCAGGCTGCCCAGCGGAAGTCCAATCTGATTTTCGACCATCCACTGATTTTGTACCGTCTCGAATAGAGATCGGGTCGGTGCAAAGTTGGTTGAGCTATCCTCGGCCTGCCCAAAACGAACCGTCGATGTCCAATCGTCTGTCCATTGATTGCGTGAATAGGTGGAGAGTACGGTGGTTGCGACATTGGCGTAGGCGAAGACGGTCGGCCCACCCCCGTCGTAGTCGTTTTTTCCGGTGACGCTGTAGCCGGTAATTCCTAGTTCGTGGCCTTTGGCCGGACGAATCGCGATGCTGCCGGTCATGCTGGTCTGGTAATAACCATCCCGGTCTGGATTGGGAAAACTGCCGTTGACTGCTTTGTATCGAACCGGATCGGCTGCGGCATTGAATCCATCCGTGCCCAGATACGAAACCCGCAGATTACCTGACAACATCTTGCCACTACCGGACAGCCCGGCCGACAACTCTTGGGTATTGCGTGATCCGATACCGGCAAAGGCATCTGCTTGTAATGGACCTTCTCCGCGCCGCGTAAAAATCTGGATGACGCCGCCGATCGCATCTGATCCATAGACTGCAGAGGAAGGGCCGCGAACAATTTCAATACGTTCGATTTGTGACAATGGAATGTCGGCCAGTGACGGGGTGCCGGTGGTGGCAGAACCGAGCGGGATGCCGTCGATCAGCACCAAGGTATGGCGTGCTTCGGCGCCACGAATGAACAGGCTGGAAGCCTTGCCAAGCCCGCCGTTATTGCTCAACTGAATGCCGGGCTGGCGGGCAATCAGCTCTAGTGCTGAAGATCCGCTCGCTTTTTCGATATCCTCGCGTTGAAGGACGGTTACATCGGCGAGCGTTTCACTGACGCGGGTAGCTTGCCGGGTAGCAGTGACTACAACGGGATCCAGATTTTGTTGAGAAAGAGCAGGCGTTAGGTACAACAAGGGGAGTAAGGCCGCAAGCGGCTTGAGGCAGGTAGACATAGCTTTCCTTTTTCCGACAGGCGTCCCCGCGAGTCGGAATGGTGGTAAAAGGAAATGCAGGGAGAATGCTGGCCGCAAGAACCGGCACCACGCCCCGTGGCACTTCCGCTTTTTTGTCTCAGGCCGGTATCCGGGCTCGCAAGTCTTGACGTATCGCCTTCCCAG
>DAOLIO010000175.1:0-6588 GCA_035328505.1 Azonexus sp. | reverse complement strand
TTCAGCGCATCGCCCGACGCAACCACGCGCTCGCCTGATCGACCGCAATCGACAGCAGCAACATGGCGATGATCACCGTCGACGCCTGGGCGTGGTGGAACAGCGAGAGTTCGACATAGAGCAGTTGGCCCAGCCCGCCAGCGCCGACAAAGCCAAGGATTGCAGCCATGCGGATGTTCATTTCCCAACGGTAGAGCGTGTAGGCGATGAGTTGCGGCGCGGCGCCGGGCAAGGTGCCGTAAAGGAAAGCGAGGCTGCCGGGGGCGCCGGCCAGTTTCAGGGCGCAGCCGGGGGCCGGCGGGGCGTTGTCGAGGGCTTCGGCGTAGAGACGGCCGAGCACGCCGGCGGTGTGCAGGGCCAGGGCCAGCGCCCCGGCAAAGGGGCCGAGGCCGACGGCCAGCGCGGTGATCGTCGCCCAAACCAGTTCCGGCACTGAACGCAGGGTATTGAGGATAAAGCTGAACGGGGCGCGCCATTTGGGCAGGGCGAGCAGCAGCCCGGCGCCGGCGGCGATCAGGGTGCCAACGATCGAGATGGCCAGCGTTTCCCAGATGCCCGTACCCACTTTGGCGAGCCAATCGGCCGACAGATCGGGCGGGAAGAAGCCGGCAATGAATTCGCCGATGCTGCGGGCGGCTTCCACGGTCAACAGGGATTTAAGGCCGATTTCCAAATAACTGAAGCTGGCGATCACGCCAACGACCGTTGCCATGCCGAACGCGCTGCTACGCCAGCCAAAGGGCGAGGCGCGATTCGCCGGCGGGGTATCCAGCGCGCGGCGCAGCCAGCCGGACAGGCCGTCGGCCGAAAAGACGAGGAGCATGAAGGTGAGCAGGATGGTCGCCGCTTCGCCGCCGTTGAGCATTTTCATGGCCTGATCCATGAGCTGGCCGAGACCGCCGGCGCCGACGAAGCCCATGACGACCGAAGCGCGAATCGCGCATTCCCAACGGTAGACGGTGTACGAGGCCAGCTCTTTGGAGGCTTGCGGTAGCAGCCCGTAGAGAATGGCCAGCGGCCGGCTCGCACCACTATGGCGAAGCGCCCGGGCCGGCGCCGGATCGACCGATTCAAGGATTTCGGCATAGACCTTCGCCAGCATGCCGCCATAAGTCAGGCCAAGCGCCAGCACACCGGCAGCCGGGCCAAGGCCGAAGACGCGGACAAACAGCAACGCCCAGACCAGCTCGGGAATGCCGCGCAGGATGGTCAGCAGGCTGCGCGTCACCGGGTTCAGGCTTGGCGTCTCGCGGCCTGCACCACTCGCCAGGTAGCCCATCGGCACGGCGATCAGAAAGGCCAGCGCCATGCCGGCGGTAGCAATGGCCAGCGTTTCCAGCGTGGCCTTGCCCAGATAGCCGAGAAACTCGCTACCGGTTTCCGGCGGCAGAAAGCCGGCCAGGAAATTGCCGATGACCTTCAGGTTGGCCGGATCGAAGAGTACGCCCGGCTTGAATTCGGCGGCCTGAAACAGGGGCCAGAGGATGACCAGCGTGGTCAGCGCACCGATCAGGCGGGAACGCGCTGCCGGATCACGCACCGCAGTACTCAACAGCAGGCGGCCCGAATCGCTGCATCGTTGGCCGCGGCGTTCATCCGGTACTGCGGTTCATGCGCCTGCACCGGCAATTCCTCGCCTTCACTGGCGTACAGATCGTGCAGCAAGGGCACGGTGACGTCGCTGGCCGGGAGGTCGAAGGCGATGCGCCCGGCCTTGACGCCAACGATGCGCGAGAAATTGCCGATGGCGAGATCGACGGCATGCAGGCTGGCCACCAACGTGGCGCCCGACGCTTCGGCTTCGGCGATGAGCAGGCGGATGGTGGCCAGCGCCAGCGTGGGGTCGAGGGCAGATACCGGCTCGTCCGCCAGGATCATGTCCGGCTGCTGGTAGAGCACGCGGGCAATGCCGACGCGCTGCAACTGACCGCCGGAAAGCTGGTCGCAGCGGGCAAACAACTTGTCGGCCAGATCGACCCGGTAGAGCGCCGCACGCGCGCCGCTTATGTCGAGCGGGTAGATCAGCGACAGCAGCGACTTCCAGCGTGGCCACCGGCCAAGCCGCCCGGCCAGCACGGCCGTCACCACCCGCTGACGGCCGGGTAACGGCGGCGATTGATGCACGCACCCGATGCGGGCGCGCAAGGCGGCCATTGCTGCGGTCGACGGGAAATTTTGGCCAAAATCCAAAATCTCGGCGGCGCCGACAGTGGGCCGCAACGCGGTGCCGAGCACCGACAACAGCGATGTCTTGCCGGCACCAGAAGGGCCGATCAGCGCGATGCGCTCACCTTGGGCCGCCGCCAGCGAAATCCCCTTGAGGGCGGCAAATCCGTTGGCGTGGATGAGCCCCACGCCATTCAGTACAAAGCTCACTTCAACAAGCCTGCCGCGTGGGCTGCCTTTTCGATACCGTCGTAGTTCTCTCTTTTGGTCGGCACGAACTTGCTGGCGCGTTGCAGGTTGAGGATTTCCTTCTGTTCCGGATTGCTCGGATCGAGCTTGAGGAACGCCTCGGTCAGCTTCTTGACGATGACCGGATCAAGATCGCCACGCACGGTCCAGTTGTAGTCGAAATACGGCGGCGTGGTGGAAAAGACACGGACCTTGTCGGTGTCGACCTTCTTGGCTTCGACCATTTTTTCCCAGACCGACGCATTCAGCACACCGGCTTCAGCCTTGCCGGCCGCAACAAAAGCGACCGTGGCGTCATGCGCCCCCGAGTAGGCGACGTTCTTGAAATCCTTTTCCGGATTGAGGCCGGCCTGCTGCAGGAAGAAACGTGGCATCAGGCTGCCCGACGTCGACGACGGTGCGCCGAAGGCGAAGGTCTTGCCCTTGAGGTCCGCCACCGATTTGATGGTGGGATCGGCGGTAATGAATTTGGAGGTAAATCGCGCATCTTCGGCACGCTGGACGATCGGGATGGCCGTCCCGTTGGTGCGGATGCTGGCCTGGACGAAGGTAAAACCGCCCAGCCAGGCGAGGTCGATCTTTTTGGTGGCCAGTGATTCAACGACGGCGGCGTAATCGGAAACCGGCGTGAACACGACCTTCATGCCGGTCTGCGCTTCGAGGTATTTGCCCAGTGGCGCAAATTTGCGCTGCAGTTCGGTCGGTGCTTCGTCGGGGATGGCCGACACACGGAGGATGGCTTCGTCGGCAACGGCCAGCGATACAGCAGAAAACGAAGCGACGGTGGCGCAGGCGACCGCGCCCTTGAGCGCCAGGCGGCGCAGGAATGAAAGGCTCATGGTGTTACTCCGATTTGTTCAGCAACCACCACCGTGCGGATATCACGGCAGCTTACAAGGCGCCGAAGCGCCACCCGATCAATGCGGTACGCAGACCGCAGGCCACATGATAACCGCGATTGGCAACAATCATGCCCCCGCCGGCCTGAGCGCACCGACGCCGGGCCCATGCCAAGCGCAAGCGGCGGTATGACTTTCTACATATTTACAAGCCCCCAAAGCAGGTGAGACATTTAGCGAAAATAAGGAATTCAACAAATGGTTCGGCACCCGCTACGCCCTACCCTGCTCGTCCTGCTGGCCGCATGGCTCACCATCATTGCCTTCGCTGCCCACCTGCTGCTATCCGCCCAGATCAGTCGCTGGGAAGGGCATTTCGATGAAGACGTCCAGCTCATGGCAGGCGAGGTCAAGCAAAAACTGGATACGAATGAGGCCGTTCTGGCTGGCTTTTCTGCCTTTTTGCATGCCGTAGACCGCAGCGATACCGACTCGACGATGCGCTACGCAGCCTCTGCCGCATCTGCCTACCCGCATATCTACATGATAGAAGTGGCTCGCAAGGTCGCTTTGTCCGAGCAAAATGGGCTTGAAACATCCTTGCGCCATGGCTGGCGCAAGGATTTTGCCATCAAGGCGTTCTCGGACATCACGGCGCGTACCACTCAGGATGCGTCTCCGAAGACGGCCATCTGGCCGATTCTGTTCATGTATCCCTCCCTGCCCGATGCCGAGGCAATTTATGGTGTCCGCCTTGAAACGGTGGGCTACCTGTCGCAAACCATGGCCCTTGCCCACAACAACATCAGACCGGTCGTTTCTCCGGTCTTCGACCTCTACGAAGGGGGCAGCGCATATATCCTGCTTCAGGAAGTGAACCGTGCCCCCCGGACAGATTCTTCCGAACTGAACTTCTTCGGCAACACGATGATTGCCTTGCTGGTCATCAAGACGCAGGCGCTGCTACCGAATCACGCCACACTGACTGATCATCAGAATATTGCATTCTCAGCCCGACTTTCTTCAGCCACGACTCTTGACAGTCTGCTGTTCAAACAGGAGGCCGTTGAACCTGGGCCACTGGACAAGCTGCTTTTACCCAATCTCACCCGGCGTCTGAAAATCGACAATCCGTCGCAACCAGCGATCATCAACTTCAGTCGTCAATTGCGCTGGCAGGACCTGCTGAATTCGGAAACCCTGACCCTGCTGATTCTGCTCGGTGGCGCGCTTCTGGTCGTGCCGTGGGTCACCCTTCGCCACTACCTCTCTCTGGACCGCGCTGCCGAAGAGCATGAAAGAGCCGCATACCTGGCAACCCACGATGTATTGACCGACCTGCCCAACCGTTTTTTATTCACCGATCGATTCGAGCAGGCACACCGAAACTGGCAGCGGAACAGCACGCCCTTTGCCTTGTTGCTGGTTGATCTCGATCATTTCAAGGAGATCAACGACCGCTACGGCCATGAAATTGGAGATCAGGTCCTGATTGCCTGCAGCCAGCGCATGGCACGTGAGCTTCGCGCCTGCGATACGGTGGCGCGACATGGGGGTGACGAATTCATCATGTTGCTGGCGAATATCGAGAAGATCCAGGATGCTGCCAGTGTCGGAGAAAAACTTCTCGCCGCGGTGGGCGAAACCATTGAGACCACCGTCGGACCGCTCAATATCCATTGCAGCATCGGCATTGCGGTGTGTCCGCTGCATGGTGAAACACTGGATGTGCTGCGCCGATCGGCCGATCGGGCCATGTACGAATCGAAAAACCAGGGACGCAATGCCGTCTCCGTGGCGTCCGGCGACAGCAGTGAACAACGATTCATGGCGTCCCTGAAAGCATAGCGAGCGGTCAGCGCGCGTGTCGTCAACGCCACCTTTTCCACGAAATCAGTCGCTTAACTTGGCAGCCGGCACGGCGACCGGTAAACTACGGGTTCTGCCGAGGAGCGCTGCGACCCTTTTCATGCTTTTGCATGAATTCCGGGGCCAGGCTCGGCAATGTTCAACGGCGCTCGCAAACCCCAGTTTCCCTGTCCCGGTTTGCGACGCCGTTTGATTTTGCGGTGCGCCCGGTACCTTCAAGCATTGCCGAGGTGATCATGCAGCAACCCGACCGTACCGCCGAACTTTCCGCCCTGCTCGCTAAAAAGATGCTCGTCCTCGACGGCGCCATGGGCACGATGATCCAGCGTCACGGCCTGCTGGAAGCCGATTATCGTGGCGAGCGCTTTGCCGATCACCCGCACGACCTCAAGGGCAACAACGATCTGCTGGTGCTGACCCGACCGGATGTCATCGGCGGCATCCACCGCGCCTACCTTGAAGCCGGCGCCGACATTCTCGAGACCTGCACCTTCAATTCGACCGCCGTGTCGCAGGCCGACTACAAGCTCGAGCCCATCGTCTATGAGCTGAACGTCAAGGGCGCCGCGCTGGCCCGCCAGCTGTGCGACGAATTCACCGCCGCCAATCCCGCCAAGCCGCGCTTCGTCGCCGGCGTGCTTGGCCCGACCAGCCGCACGGCGTCGATCTCGCCGGACGTCAACGACCCCGGCTACCGCAACGTCACTTTTGATGCGCTGGTCACCGATTACCTCGAAGCGATCCGCGGCCTGACCGATGGCGGCGCCGACATCCTGCTCGTCGAAACGGTGTTCGACACGCTGAACGCCAAGGCCGCCCTGTTCGCCATCGAGCAATTCTTCGACGCTGCCGGCCGGCGCTGGCCGGTGATGATTTCCGGCACGATCACCGACGCTTCCGGCCGCACGCTGTCCGGCCAGACGGCCGAAGCGTTCTGGAATTCGCTGAATCACATCCAGCCGCTCTCTTTCGGGCTGAACTGCGCGCTCGGCGCCAAGGAACTGCGCCAGTACGTCGAGGAACTGTCGCGCGTCTGCGACTGCTACGTCTCGGCTCACCCCAACGCCGGCCTGCCCAATGCCTTTGGCGGCTATGACGAAACGGCCGAGATGCTGGCCGATGAAATCGAGGGCTGGGCCAAGAGCGGTATCGTCAATATCGTCGGCGGCTGCTGCGGCACCTCGCCCGAGCACATCAAGGCCATCGCCGAACGGGTTGCCACGGTCAACCCGAGAAAAGTGCCGAAAATCGAAAAGAAGCTGCGCCTCTCCGGGCTGGAGCCGTTCAACGTCGGCGCCGATTCGCTGTTTGTGAATGTCGGCGAACGGACCAACGTCACGGGCTCGAAAGCCTTCGCGCGGATGATCCTCGAAGGCCGCTTCGACGATGCGCTGGCCGTCGCGCGCCAGCAGGTCGAGAACGGCGCCCAGGTCATCGACATCAACATGGACGAGGCGATGCTCGA
>DAOLIO010000174.1:0-6633 GCA_035328505.1 Azonexus sp. | reverse complement strand
TTGCCGATGGCGACCAGACTGACGTGATGCTTGGCGGCCAGGCGGCCGATGGTGGTGATGGAGCCATCCCAGTCGCAACGCGGTTCGTGCGGGTAGATCGTGGCGTGGTCGAGCATCTTGCCGGTGGCGTCGACGATGGCGATCTTGCAGCCGGTGCGGATGCCGGGGTCGATCCCCATGGTCACATGCTGGCCGGCCGGGGCGGCGAGCAGCAAGTCTTTCAGGTTCTTGCCGAAGATGCGGATGGCTTCTTCTTCGGCACGTTCACGCAGTTCATTGACCAGTTCCAGTTCGAGGTGGGTGTAGACCTTGACCTTCCACGTCCAGCGTACGGTGTCGCTCAGCCATTTGTCGGCCGGGCGGTTTTGCGGCTTGATGCCGAAGCGGACGGCGATGCGCTGTTCGCAGGGGTTTTGAGTGAGCTGCGGGCCGGGTTTGGCGGCGTCTTCGTTCAATTCGGAATCGAGGACCAGGGCGACGCTGAGGAAACCTTCGTTGCGGCCACGGAGCAGGGCGAGGGCGCGGTGCGATGGCATGCTGGCGATCGGTTCGGCAAAATCAAACCAGTCGCGGAACTTGGCGCCTTCGGTTTCCTTGCCGTCGACCACGGTTGAGCGCAGCAGGCCGTGCGCTTTCAGATATTCGCGCAATTGGCCGAGCAACTCGGCATCTTCGGCGAATTTTTCCATGAGAATCTGGCGGGCGCCGTCGAGCACGGCCTTGGTATCGGCGAAACCGGCGTCGGCGTTGATGAATTTTTCGGCTTCATCGTCCGGTGTCAGATTCGGATCTTCCAGCAGACCGAGCGCCAGCGGCTCAATGCCGGCTTCGCGGGCGATCTGGGCTTTGGTGCGGCGCTTTTGCTTGTACGGGAGATACAAATCTTCGAGGCGTTGCTTGGTTTCAGCATCGCTGATCTCGGCTTTCAGTTCCGGTGTCAGTTTGCCCTGTTCTTCAATGCTGGCGAGGATAGCCGTGCGCCGCTCTTCGAGATCGCGCAGATAGGTGAGGCGTTCTTCGAGATTACGCAGCTGGGTATCGTCCAGGCCATCGGTTGCCTCTTTGCGGTAGCGTGAAATGAAGGGTACGGTGGCACCTTCGTCGAGCAGGGCGATGGCGGCATTGACCTGGGCCGGGCGGACGCCAAGTTCGAGGGCGATGCGATGTTCAATCGGTGGCAGCATGGGTGATTCGGCATTGCAAAATTGGGGGGTGGACTATGCGTAATCCCGCCGGAAAATACAACCATTGCCGCTTGGTGTAGGATGGCGCGGCTGTATTCCATTTGCGAGGAGAAATAATAATGAAGGTTGAAACCTATCTGTTCGGCGCTATCGAAGTCAGCCCGGAAAAGATCATCAATTTCCCGAACGGCCTGGTCGGCTTTGAGCATTGCAAGCGGTTCATGCTGGCGCATGAAGAAAGCAAGGAGCATCCGGCCAGTTATACCTTGCAATCGCTGGATGAACCGACGCTGGCTTTTCAGATTGTTGATCCCACTACCCTGGGTTTCGATTACGAACTGGCCTTGAATGATGCCGAGAACGCGATCCTGCAGTCACCTGCGCCAGAGGATGTGGCGGTGATGCAGGTTTTGTTTCGCACGGAGGAGGGTGGGAAGGCGTCGATCTCGCCGAATTTGCGTGCGCCATTGGTGATCAATACCCGCACCCGCGTCGGGATTCAGAAAGTCATGGAAAACTTGCGCCCGAATATCGTTTTGTCCAATTTGACCAGCCCGGTCTGAGCAACAACAGCCCGGTCGATCGCGCGGGGTTGTACCCCGCGTTGTTTGTTTACAGCAGCGCCAGCTGCTCGGTGTAGCGCCTCGCATTATCGACGTAGTGCTCGGCAGATTTTTTCAGTCGAGCGACATCGTCGTCGGAGAGTTCGCGCACGACCTTGCCCGGCGAGCCGACGATCAGCACGCGATCCGGGAAAACCTTGCCCTCCGGAATCAGCGTGTTGGCGCCGACGATACAGCCCTTGCCGATCACCGCACGATTCAGGATGACCGAACCAATGCCGATCAGGCTGCCATCGCCGACTGTACAACCGTGCAGCATGACCAGGTGACCCACGGTGACGTCATTGCCAATACGCATCGGCACGCCTTCATCGGTATGCAGCACCGAGCCATCCTGGATGTTGGTGTTGTCGCCGATATGGATTGGATCATTGTCGCCGCGCAGCGTGGCGTTCCACCAGATCGAAGCATTGGCACCGAGGTGTACGTCACCGATGACGGTGGCGTTGGGGGCAACCCAGGCGTTGTCGCCGACCTGAGGTTGCTTGTCGCCGAGGCGGTAGAGGGGCATGCGGGCTCCTTGGAATATTTGTAAATTGGCAGTTTTTTCGGGTTGACCGTGGTCATCGCGAATATTACTCCGTTGGCGTCAGGGGCTTAAGTGGTGCCTGAATCAGATCCCGTAGTCGACGCTGATCGGGTTGTTGATCGCCGTCCTCTCATCAGTTTCTGTCGTGGTTTCGGAAACGACAGCAGTGTTGCCGCATTGCTGGCTGGCTGGCATGATCGGCGCGGATTACCGAGAGGATTTGAAAATGAGCGATTTTTCCGGGTTGACCGCCGCATTGCTGGAATTCCGTGATGCGCGCAACTGGCGGCAGTTTCACTCGCTACGCAATTTGATTACGTCGCTCAATCTTGAGGCGTCTGAGTTGCTGGAGCTGACTCAGTGGAAAACCGACACCGAGATCGATGCGCTGCCCGGAGACCCGAAGGCCGCCGAAGCCCTGCGCGATGAATGCGCCGATATCCTGCTTTATTTGTTGTTGATCGCCGACACGGCGGGTATTGATCTCGCCGAAGCAGGTCGCGCCAAGTTGGCCAAAAATGCCGTCAAATACCCGGTTGAAAAAGCCTATGGCTCGCGGGCCAAATATACCGAGCTAGGTTGAGTCACTAGGTCGTCTCGCTCTCCAGCGTGTACTTCGCGCCCTCGTCCTGGGCGAGCAGGCCGGCCAGCGTCGGTAACGTATCGTGCAAAGTCTTTTCCAGCGTCCACGGCGGATTGATGATGAACATGCCGCTGCCATGCATGCCATAGCCATCACGGGAGGGGGCCTTGACCTCCAGCGTTGCATGCAGCCAGTTGGCGGCACCCAGTCGCTTCAGCTTGTCCGGCAACTGGCGTGATTCCTGTTTGCCCAGCATCGGGTACCACAGTGCGTAGGTGCCGGTGGCAAAGCGTTTCATGGCATCCTGCAGCGCCTTGATGACGGCCGTGTAGTCGCCTTTGGTTTCGTACGAAGGGTCGATCAGCACCAGTGCCCGGCGCGGTGGCGGCGGCAGGATGGCCTTGAGGCCGGCAAATCCGTCGCCGTCGGTGATTGATACTTCGCGGCCGCTACCCTTGAAGCATTCCATCAGCAGCTTGCCGTCGGTGCTGTGCATTTCATAAAGTCGCAGGCGATCACTGTCACGCAACAACTGGCGGGCCAGCCAGGGGGAGCCCGGATAATGGCGCAATTGGCCGTCCGGGTTGAGCATCTTGATGAAATCAAGGTAGTTGAGTGCCGCCTTGGGCAAGCCCTTGGCGTCCCAAAGGCGGCCGACGCCGTCGCGATACTCGCCCAATTTGCTGGCGTGCGCAGATTCCAGCGCGTAACGCCCGGCCCCCGCATGGGTATCGATGATCCAGAACGGCGCCGGCTTTTCGGCCATGTATTGCGCAATCTCGATCAGGATGAGGTGTTTCAGCACGTCGGCGTGGTTGCCGGCGTGAAAAGCGTGGCGGTAGCTGAGCATTAAATGGAATCAGTCAGGAAGCAGGTCTAGGGCGAAGAATTCTAGCCCCTCGTTGGCTTCCATGCATGATCCAATTTGTCGATGCAGTGTACGTCCAGGCAATTTCAGCATGATTTTCTGACCGGGCCGATAGGCACCCGGTGCCGTGATCAAGCCGGAAAATTTGCCGTAGGCTGGCAGGCTGTGCATGAATACCGCACGCTGTTCCGGTGTGTCTTCAGCAAAAATATCCACGATGCTGACCTGTGGTGACATCAACTGCAGCCCGACTTCAAGGCGAATGTGGGAGGACGAAATACGACGTACCAGGCAGACGTGAATCTTGCTCGATTCGCGTGGTTGCAGGGCCACAATTTCGCCAGCCCCCATGCTGCTCTTTTCGCCCTTGATGTAGCGCAAGCGGAAACCATCGGGGCTTTCGTCGATCAACGCCCATTCACTGGATGAGAAGCTCCTGCCTTCATAACGGGTGGCTGAATCCACTGAGCGACGCGAAAAGGCGTTGCCATCCAGGAAGTTGAGGACGGATCCGAAACCGCTGATCAGGTCGCCGCGCGGTCGGAAATTCGTTCGGCTGAAACGGCGGGCGCTCTTGCCGCCGATCGCAAGGCGCAACGCTTGCAGCAGGGTGGGCGGGGCATCGAGATCAGGTTCCACCACCTTGCCTGGGCGACGGGTGATATTACGGTCCAGGGCCGCCAGTACCTGCGTGCAATCAATCAGCAGACTACCGAAAATCGACGAGCCGGACGGCAGACGAGCCAGAGGGTAGCCAGGCGTACCTTCATCCGGACGGACTAGGAAGCAGGATTCGGTGCCATTGCCTTTGCCTAGCTCCGGCGTAACTTCACCGACCTGCGCATAGGCAGCGAGTTGTCGGGTGCAAATATTGATGCTTTCCAGCTCGGCGCGCTGCAGCTTGGTCGGTTCAAGATAAGCGAAGAGCAGGGCGCCCAGATACTCATGTTCAATCGGTGCCGTTTCACCATTCAGTGGCTTGGTGCGCTGGCCGCGGATCATCTGGTAAAGTTCGTGCAAGGTTTGCCACGAACTGGCCGACGGGGCAGCATAGGCGCGATAGGCAAGCAATTGGCGTCGAGCGACCATGGCCATGGCCCGCTGAACGCACCGGTGCAACAGGTGGCTGAGCGCCGCATTGAGATGATTTTTGTTGATGCTGCGAGCTATGCCCGCGTAGGCGGCGGCGAGTCCCTTGAGGAGATTGTCAGCATGCAGCGCCTCGGAGGCTGCCGCCAGCGGCAATGGCAATACGGCATGGCTGATATTGTGTTCAAGAACCGGCAGCGCCTTTTCCGCATCAAGTCGGACATCTTCCAGCAACTTGAAACGCATGTGCATGTTCGGCTGCTTGCCGATGTTCGGCAGGACGGTATTGGCGAGTTTGATGACCGTCTCTTGCGGAGACAGCCCGGTCGTCGTGTCGAGCAGATCACGAACTGCGGCGGCATTTTTCTGTTCGGCACTGGTGTGGCCAAACGGAAATAGCTCGCGTAACAGTTGTAGAGGTGAGTCCATGGTCTGCGAATAGTTTTCGATAATCGGATTATCCGGCAATTTTCAGGTAATTTCCGTGCTCTATTTCCTTGTTCCTTATACTTAGGTAATGAATTTGACTGAATTGTTGCTCCTTGCCCTGATCGCCTCGGGTGTCTGGTTCTGGCTTGATAGCCTCAAGGCACGTGAAATTGGCGTGCAGGCAGCCCGCGAAGCGTGTCATGGCGACGGTATGCAGTTTCTGGACGAAACCGTGGTCGGCAATTCGGTGCGCTTGGCGCGTGACGATGACGGGCGTTTGAAATTGCGCCGCGTCTACACCTTCGAATACAGCGACACCGGCAATGATCGACGCACCGGTACCGTGACCATGCTCGGCCATGCCGTCGAAATCTTACATGTCCGTCCCCACCTTTACGTGATTCCAAACAACCATGAAACCCTCCATTGAAGCCATCGAATTCCACGGTATTGAAGCGCTACGCCTGCATGGGCCGCGTGGTGCCACAGCCGTCATCAGCAAGTTGGGGGCACAGGTGTTGTCATGGATTCCTCCGGATGGGAAGGAGCGCCTGTTTTTGTCCGACAAGGCAATTTTCGACGGCAGCGTGGCGATTCGAGGTGGGGTTCCTGTCTGCTTTCCGCAATTTGCCCAGCTGGGTGATCTGCCCAAGCATGGGTTTGTACGAACACGCGCGTGGTCGCTGGTTGCTCAGCGCACGGCAGATGACTACGCACTGGTGACCTTCGAGCTGGGCAGTGACGACAAGACGATGGCGCTGTGGCCACATGCTTTCCATGCCGAGCTGACGTTGATGCTGGAAGGTGATCGCATTGACATGGAGTTTTGTGTCACCAACACCGGTGGCACGCCGTTTGAATTTACCGGGGCATTGCACAGCTACCTGCGTGTCGAGCATGTCGAGAAGATCGCGCTGGAAGGTCTGGCCGGGCACGATTACCGCGATGCCATTGATGGCGGGCTGGTCGCCCGCGAAGAAATTGTGGAACTGGTGGTTGAAAGCGAGATTGACCGCGTCTACCACAACGTGAGGGCACCGCAGGTCCTGCATAACGGCAAGCAAAGTCTGGCTATCCAGAGCCAGGGCTTTCCGGATGTCGTTGTCTGGAACCCCTGGGTTGAACGTTGCGCCGGCTTGCAGGACATGCCGGCCAATGGCTGGCGCCACATGCTGTGCGTCGAAGCGGCAGTCACCCAGCCGGTCATCCTGCCAGCCGGCGAAGAGTGGTACGGACGGCAAACGCTGGCAATTATCTGATTTATAGTCGGATTGTTTGTTGAAGGCGGGTGATTTTCAGCCATCGGTTTGGCCATCAGCCGGCTGCCG